>NZ_JBFREQ010000011.1:0-197031 GCF_052114385.1 Variovorax sp. M-6
CTACAGCCTGGACGGCTATGCCTCGGGCGGTGCGGCTCCGTCGCCCTCGCCGAATGCCTTCACGGAGGTTGGCACGGTCACGGGCCTCGGACGCAATCCGACCTCGATCGCGACGTCCAAGGCTGAGCCGACCAACACCAGCAGCAGCAGCATCGATCCGCTGTCGCAGCAGGTGCTGGTGAGTTCGCGCGGCGACCGCAAGATCTCGTGGGTGCGCTTTGCGTCCAACGGCAACAGCGGCACGATCAAGCGCACCCTGCAGGACACGCGCATGGTCGACCCGATCTCGATCGAGGACGCGGACAACTTCGCCAACTCGAACAACATCGTGAGCGTGGCCGACTACGCCGGCAAGGCCATCAGGAACTACCGCTACGGCCCGGTGATCTTCATCGACGGCAAGGCCTGCCCCGCGCCCGGCGGCTGCCCCGTGACGCCCACGGGCGACATCGGCATCGAGTACGGCGGCTCCATGGCCCTGCCTGGCAAGCCGTTCCACCTCAAGACGGCCAACGTGCCCTGATCCCGTAGAAAGAACGGCCGGCACACCGGCACGCATCGAACGGCCCGCTTCACGCGGGCCGTTTGTCTTGTGCGCTACGCAGGCTTTCCCGGTTCATTCAGCGCCGTGAGACGTTCCGGCGTTCCGACATCGGTCCACGGCCCTGCGTAGAGCTCGGCGCTGATGGCGCCGGCGGCCATGCCGGCACGCAACAGCGGCGCCAAGGCCGCCTTCGTCCCGCAGGCGTTGCCCGACGGTATCGCGCAGAACGGTGGCGCGAACAGGCCGGCCCGATACAGCGCGATGGTCGAGAAGGTGTGTTTTTGCGCCGATTCCGTCAATGCGCTGCCATCGGCGGCGATGCCGAAATCCCCGGATGGGTTGTGCGGCGGATTCGGCACCAGCCAAAGGTGCGCCAGTCGCCCGCTCGCCGCGAAGCGATCGACCGCCTGCCGGGTGAAGGTGAAGTCCGGTGCAAACACGTCGCCCGCGACCACCCAGAACACCTCGCCCAGCGCCGGCAGTGCGCGCACGATGCCGCCCGCGGTCTCGAGCGCGCCGCCGAAGTCGCGGCTTTCGTGCGAGTAGCGCAGCGTGGCCGCGCCATGCCGGCTGCCGAAGCGCGCCTCGATCTGCCCGCCCAGCCAGGCCGTGTTCACGACCAGGTCGGTGAAGCCGCCAGCGGCCAGCGCTTCCATCGGCCACTGCATCAGCGGCTTGCCGCGCACCTCGAGCAGCGGCTTCGGCGTGTGGTCGGTCAGCGGCCGCATGCGCTCGCCGCGGCCGGCCGCGAGGATCATTGCCGGGATACCGCTCATGCCACCACCGCCCCGATCTCGCCGCGCTGCAGGGCATTCCGCTGTGCATGACCGGGCACGAAGAGCGCCTCCAGTGCCGCCATCAGCGCCCGCGCCTTGGCCGAGTGATCGGCGCCGAAGTTGCAGACATAGACGTCGATCGTCACGCCGCGCTGCTCCGGCCAGGTGTGGACGCACAGGTGCGACTCGGCCAGCAGCACGGTGGCCGTCACGCCGCCGGGGCCCTCCGGCGTGGCCGGGAAAGCATGGAACAGCTGGCCGACCACCTGCAAGCCAGCGGCTTCGGCATGCGCGACACAGGCGGCGCCGAGCATGTCGGCGTCGACCAGCCAGGGCGCATCGCAGCGGCAATCGAGGAGGTCGGCGGTGAGGTGAAGGCCCTGCATGGAGCGGCACTCTAGCAGCCCCTTCGGGCCCGTTTCGAGGCCCCTCCACCCCGCCCGTTAAAATACCGGGTTCCCCCTAACCTGCCCCCAGAAAGCCACAGATGGCCAACCAAGCCTTGATGGCCAACGCGATTCGCGCGTTGGCAATGGATGCCGTTCAACTCGCCAACTCCGGGCATCCGGGCGCGCCGATGGGCATGGCCGACATGGCGGTCGCGCTTTGGGGCGACCACCTGCGGCACAACCCGGCCAATCCGCAGTGGTTCGACCGCGACCGCTTCGTGCTGTCGAACGGCCACGCGTCGATGCTGATCTATTCGGTGCTGCACCTCACGGGCTATGCGCTGCCGATCGAGGAACTCAAGCACTTCCGCCAACTGCACAGCAAGACGGCCGGCCACCCCGAGGTCGGCATCACGCCCGGCGTCGAGACCACCACCGGCCCGCTGGGCCAGGGCATCACCAACGCGGTCGGCTTCGCGCTGGCCGAGAAGCTGCTCGCGGCCGAGTTCAACCGCAAGGGCCACGAGATCGTCGACCACCACACCTACGCCTTCCTGGGCGACGGATGTCTGATGGAAGGCATCAGCCACGAAGCCGCCGCGCTGGCCGGGGCCTGGAAGCTCGACAAGCTGGTCGCGCTGTACGACGACAACGGCATCTCGATCGACGGACCCGTCAAGCCCTGGTTCGTCGACGACACCGAGCAGCGCTTCAAGGCCTACGACTGGAACGTGATCGGCCCGATCGACGGCAATGATGCCAAGGAGGTGTCCAAAGCCATCGAAAAGGCGAAGAAGCACACCGGGCAGCCGACCCTGATCATCTGCAAGACGCAGATCGGCAAGGGCAGCCCGAACCGCGCCAACACCGCCAAGGCGCATGGCGAGCCGCTGGGGGCCGACGAGATCGGCCTCACGCGCAGCGCGCTGAACTGGACGCACTCGCCCTTCGAGCTGCCGGTGGCGGTCTACGAGGAATGGGACGCCAAGGCGGCCGGCGCGAAGAACGAGGCGGCCTGGAACGACAAGTTCGCTGCCTACTCGCAGGCCTTCCCCGACCTGGCCGCGGAATTCACGCGCCGCATGAAGGGCGAGCTGCCGAAGAACTTCCACCAGACCGCCTTCGACACCGTGGTGGCCGCTCACACCAAGGCCGAGACCGTGGCTTCGCGCAAGGCCTCGCAGCTGGCGCTGGAAGCCTTCACCGCCGCCCTGCCCGAGCTGCTCGGCGGCAGTGCCGACCTGACCGGCTCCAACCTCACCAACACCAAGAGCACGCCCAGCCTGCGCTTCGACGACCGCGGCGCCGTGGTGCGCAGCGAAGGCAACGAACAGTTCCCGGACGGCCTGCTCGGCCGCCACATCAACTACGGCGTGCGCGAGTTCGGCATGGCGGCCATCATGAACGGCGTCGCGCTGCATGGCGGCTTCATCCCCTACGGCGGCACCTTCCTGACCTTCAGCGACTACAGCCGCAATGCGATCCGCATGGCGGCGCTGATGAAGCAGCGCGTGATCCACGTCTTCACGCACGACTCCATCGGCCTCGGCGAGGACGGCCCGACCCACCAGTCGATCGAGCACGCGGCGTCGCTGCGGCTGATCCCGAACCTCGACGTCTGGCGTCCGGGCGACACCGCCGAGACCGCCGTGGCCTGGGCCGTCGCGCTGCAGAACGCCGATCGCCCGACCGCGCTGCTGCTGTCGCGCCAGAACCTGCCCTACGCGCCCAAGAAGGACCTGAGCGACATCAGCAAGGGCGCCTACGTGCTGTCGGAGCCCGAGGCGGTCGGCCTGAAGAACAAGAAGGTCAAGGCGGTCATCATCGCCACCGGCTCCGAGGTGCAGCTGGCGCTGCGCGCCCAGGAACTGCTGGCGGCCAGGAAGATCGGCGTGCGCGTCGTCTCCATGCCGTCCACCACCACCTTCGACCGCCAGGACGTGGCCTACAAGAAGAGCGTGCTGCCCAAGGGCACGCCGCGCATCGCGGTCGAGATGGGCTGCACCGACGGCTGGTGGAAGTACGGCGTCGCGGCGGTCGTCGGCATCGACAGCTACGGCGAGTCGGCACCCGCGGGCGTGCTGTTCAAGCATTTCGGATTCACGGCAGAGAACGTCGCTGCCACGGTCGAAGCGGCGCTCGCGCGCTGAATTCGGTCGCACCTTCAAGTTTTCAACCATCCAGGAGCATCAGACATGGCTATCAAACTCGGCATCAACGGCTTCGGCCGCATCGGGCGCAACGTCCTTCGCGCGGCGGTTCAGAACTTCAAGAACGACATCGAGGTGGTCGCGATCAATGACCTGCTCGAGCCCGAGTACCTCGCGTACATGCTGCAATACGACTCGGTGCACGGCCGCTTCCAGGGCGAGATCACGGTCGAGGGCAACACCCTCGTCGTGAACGGCAAGAAGATCCGCCTGACCCAGGAACGCGACCCGGCCAAGCTCAACTGGAGCGACGTCGGCGCCGACATCGTGCTCGAATCGACCGGCCTCTTCCTGACCAAGGACACGGCGCAGAAGCACATCGACGCCGGCGCCAAGAAGGTGCTGCTGTCGGCCCCCAGCAAGGACGACACGCCGATGTTCGTCTACGGCGTCAACGACAAGAAGTACGCCGGCGAAGCCATCATCAGCAACGCCAGCTGCACCACCAACTGCCTGGCGCCGCTGGCCAAGGTGCTGAACGACAAGTGGGGCATCAAGCGCGGCCTGATGACCACGGTGCATGCCGCCACGGCGACCCAGAAGACCGTCGACGGCCCGAGCAACAAGGACTGGCGCGGCGGCCGCGGCATCCTGGAAAACATCATTCCGTCGAGCACCGGCGCCGCCAAGGCCGTGGGCGTGGTGATCCCCGAGCTCAACAAGAAGCTCACCGGCATGAGCTTCCGCGTGCCGACCTCCGACGTGTCGGTGGTCGACCTCACGGTCGAGCTGGTCAAGGAAGCCACCTACAAGGAAATCTGCGCCGAAATGAAGGCGCAGAGCGAAGGCGCAATGAAGGGCGTGCTCGGCTACACCGAAGACAAGGTGGTCGCCACCGACTTCCGCGGCGACCCGCGCACCTCGATCTTCGATGCCGAGGCCGGCATCGCCCTGGACGGCACCTTCGTCAAGCTCGTGAGCTGGTACGACAACGAATGGGGCTACTCGAACAAGTGCCTCGAGATGGTTCGGGTGATGGCGAAGTAAGCATCGCCAGACCATGAAAAAACGCGCCCGAGGGCGCGTTTTTCTTTGGCCCGGCCGGGTCAGACGGGTTCAAGCACGTGGATGAGGCGGCTCTCGGTCCAGTCCTTCACCTTGGCGCCGTAGGCCGCCATGTGCGGTGCCGCGGCGTGCGCCTGCAGCGCGGCCAGCGTTTCCCATTTCTCGACCACGACCAGGGTGTCGGGTCCGAAGGAGCCGCGCGAGGCCGGCAAGCCGGCGGCATCCACGGTCGCCGTGTACTCGATGCAACCCTCTTCGGCGAGCACGGCCGGTCGATTGGCGCGGTAGGCCTCGAGGATCAGATCGCGTTGGCCGGGCTTGGCCGTGATGACGGCGACGACGTGAATCATGTTCGGATGCTCCTTTGAAATGAAGCGCCGAATTTAAGAGCAAAGCGCCGTGCCTGCCTGTCGCGTCGGTGCGTGGGGGCTCAGGCCGACGCCGGGCCGGCTGCGGCCCCTCGGGGGGGGCGCGACCCCATTCACATGGGCGCTGGCACCTGCACCATCCATGAGATGCCGAAGCGGTCTTCCACCATGCCGAAGGCCGGCGACCAGAAGGTCTTGCCGAGCGGCATCTGCACCTGGCCACCCTCGCCCAGCGCGGTGAACAGGCGCTGGGCCTCGGCTTCGTCGGCCGCCATCAGCGACAAGGAGAAGCCCTTGAACGTCGGCTGGCCCGAGGCGCGCCCGTCGGACGCCATCAGCGTGGACTCGCCCACGGTGAAACTCGCGTGCATCACCTTGTTCTCGGAGCCCGGCGGGACCATCCCGGGGGGCGCCGGCTCGGGGCTGTCCTTCATGCGCATCAACATCGTGATTTCTGCGCCGACCGCCTTGCGGTAGAACTCGAGCGCCTCCTCGCAGCGGCCTTCGAAGAACAGGTAGGACTGGACTTGCATGACGATCTCCTGGAGTGAGTGAGTGAGTGAGTGGGAGGGTGTGGGGCCGCCTCAGTTCGCGGGCGGCATCGCGTTCGCATCCATGTGCACCAGCTCCCACAGGTGGCCATCGAGGTCCTGGAAGCCGTGCTGGTACATGAAGCCGAGGTCCTGTGGCCGGTTCGGCGTCGTGGCGCCGGCGGCCACCGCCTTCGCGACCATGTCGTCGACCCCGGAGCGGCTGTCGCGGGACAGGCTCAGCAGCACCTCGGTGGTCTGCGTCGCGTCGGCGATCGGCTTGTGCGTGAAGGTCTTGAAGAAGCTCTCGACCAGCAGCATCACGTAGATGTCCTCGCCGACGATCATGCAGGTGGCGTTCTCGTCGGTGAACTGCGGGTTGAATGCGAAGCCGAGCTGCGTGAAGAACGCAACCGACCGGTCGAGGTTCTTGACGGGCAGGTTGACGTAGATCTGGGTCGCCATGGGATTCCTTTGCGAGACTTGTTGTGTACGACGTCCACAAAAATAGCAGAGATAATGGACGCTGTCCACATGAAAGAACCGATGACCGCTCCGCCCGCCACCAGCCCGACCGCGCGCAGCACCTACCGCCATGGCGATCTGCGGCGCGCGCTGCTCGAAGCCGGTGTCGAACTGGCGCGCAACGGCGGCCCGGATGCGGTGGTCCTGCGCGAAGCGACACGGCGCGCGGGCGTGGTTCCGAATGCGGCCTACCGGCATTTCGCAAGCCGGCTGGCGCTGCTGCAAGCGGTGCGCGCCGCGGCCCTGTCGGCCGTCGCACGAGCCATGGAGGCCGAACTGGCGACCTTGAGTCCGTCGCGCCAGCCGGCCGACTACGCCCGCGCCAGCGTGCGCGCGGTGGGCGCCGGCTACCTGCGGTTCGCGCAGGCCGAGACCGGCCTTTTCCGCACCGCCTTCGCCACCCCGGTGGACGTCGATGACGCGCCCGACGAAGCCAAGGGCGGCCAAAGCGGCCTCAACCCCTTCGAATTGCTGGGCGCGGCCCTCGACCGGCTGGTCGCTGCGGGCGCGATGCCGCCGGAGCATCGGCCGGGGGCCGAGTTTCTGGCCTGGTCGGCGGTGCACGGCCTGGCCTTGCTGATCATCGACGGGCCCCTGCGCGGGCTGCCACCGGCGCAGGTGGACGCCTTGGCGCAGCGGCTCCTGGACATGGTCGAAAAAGGACTGTGAAAAACGGGATGTAACCGTCCGGCGCTTGTACTTTGCCTGGCGAGTGGCTACCTTCGATCGCCTCACGGAGCGTTCACGAATGGCGATGCTGATCCTGATGACACCGACCGGCCTGACCACGCAGGTGCCGGTGTCCGAGCCCGGCATGACCATCGGCCGCGCCGAACACAATCACGTGGTGCTGGCCTCGCCGCGGGTGAGCCGCTTCCACGCCAAGCTGAGCACCGAGGGGCCGCTGGTGATCCTGCGCGACCTGGACAGCCGCAACGGCACCTTCGTGAACGGCAAGCGTGTCGTGATGCAGGTGCTCGCCAATGGCGACAACATCGACATCGCCGGCTACTGGATGCGCTTCCTGGCCCCGGAGCAGGAAGTGATCGGCGACGACAGCGTGCGCCTGTTGAGCGAGCGCGGCGGGGTGGTCTGAACCTGCCGGGTGCCTTCAACGCGCATGGTGCACCGGCGCGAGTCCGTGCACAGGTGTCGAAAGGCCCTCCATGCGCGCCTTCAACTGCAGCGCCAGGAACTGCGAGTAGTGGCGCGACTGGTGCAGGTTGCCGCCATGAATCCACAGCTGGGGCACCTGTGTCGGCTTCCACATGTTGCGCAACTCTCCTTCCCAGGGCCCCGGGTCCTTGGGCGTGTCGGAACCCAGGCCCCAGACCTTGCCGACGCGGTCGGCCACCTCCGGCGAGATCAGGTCGGTCAGCCAGCCGTTCATCGAGCCGTAGCCGGTGGCGTAGACGATCAGGTCGGCCGGCAGCTCGCTGCCGTCGCTCAAGGTCACCGACTTCGGGTGGATGCGCTCGATGGTGACACCGCTGCGCAGCTTGATGCTGCCGTTGGCGACCAGTTCCGAGGCGCCGACGTCGATGTAGTAGCCCGAGCCGCGCCGCAGGTACTTCATGAACAGGCCCGAGCCGTCGACCCCGAAGTCGAGCAGGAAACCCGCCTTCTCGAGCCGCGCGTACAGGTCGGCGTCGCGCCGCTTCATCTCGTCGTACACCGGCACCTGCATCGGCGCCATGATCTTGTAGGGCACCGAGGCGAAGATCAGGTCGGCCTTGTCGGTCGTCACGCCGGCCTTGAGCGCGGCCTCGGAATAGAGGCCGCCCAGCGCCAGCTCCATCAGCGAATCCGAGGGCGCGATGTGGGTCGAGCTGCGCTGGATCATCGTCACGTCGGCGCCGTTCTCCCACAGCGCGGCGCAGATGTCGTGGGCCGAGTTGTTGGAGCCGAGCACCACGCACTTCTTGCCGCGCCAGGCCTCCGGCCCCGGGTGCGCGCTCGAGTGATGCTGCTCGCCCTGGAAGGTCTCGGCGCCCGGAATCTTCGGCAGGCTCGGATAGCCCGAGACGCCGAGCGCGAACACCAGCTGCTTGGGCCGCAGCGTGATCTCCTTGCCGTCGCGCTCGACGACCACTTCCCATTCCTGCTTCGCCTCGTCGAAGCGGGCCTTCTTCGCGGTGGTGGAGCCCCAGTAGTTGAGCTCCATCACCCGCGTGTACATCTCGAGCCAGTCGCCGATCTTGTCCTTGGGCGAGAACACCGGCCAGTCCTCGGGGAACGGCAGGTACGGCAGATGGTCGTACCAGACCGGGTCGTGCAGGCACAGGCTCTTGTAGCGCTTGCGCCAGGAATCGCCGGCGCGCGCGTTCTTCTCGACAATGATGGTCGGCACCCCCAGCCGCCGCAGGCGGGCGCCGAGCGCGATCCCGCCCTGGCCGCCGCCGACGATCAGCACGTAAGGCTGCTCGGAATGGCCCAGCGTCTCGGCCTCCTGCTGGCGCCGTTCGAGCCAGGTCTTGCGCTGCGGGTTCGCGCCATGCTCCGCGCCCTTGATGCGCCGCTCGCCCTTGCGTTCCTCGAAGCCCTTGAGTTCGGTCATCGTCGTGAGCAGCGTCCAGGCCTTGCCGCTGCGCAGCCGGAGGTGGCCGCGGCCGCGCGCCACCGCGGTCTCGAAGGTGAACCAGGCGTCGACCACGCCATCGGCCTCCGTCGCGTCGCCCTCGACCGCGAAGGCGGTCGGCCGGGTGTCGGCCAGCCGCGCCTCGAGCATCGCGCGGATCGCTTCGGGGCCTTCCTGCGTGCGGATGTTCCAGGTGAAGGCGACCAGGTCGCGCCAGTAGCAGTCGGGCTCGAACAGCGCCAGCACGGCGTCGATGTCCCGGCGTTCGAGCGCGGATTGGAAATCGGCCAGCCAGGCGCCGGCAACCTGCGTCGGATGGGTGGACAGGTCGGTCATCGTCTTTGTCTCCTTCGTTCGCGTCCCGCGGGCGGGCCGGGCGGCAACCGTACGCCCATCGCCGGCGGACGTCAAACGCCCGGCCACCGGGCCGCGGGAGGCGCGCCTTGACATCCAGGCACCCGGCCTGATCTCATCTTTCCCCGTGCTGCAAGACTTCCACCCCGCCGTCGCGAACTGGTTCCGCGCGACCTTCCCGGGCCCCACCGAGGCCCAGGCCGCCGCGTGGCCGGCGATCGGCGCCGGCCGCCACACGCTGATCGCGGCGCCGACCGGTTCCGGCAAGACGCTCACCGCCTTCCTCGCGGCCCTCGATGGCCTGGTGCGCGAGGGGCTGGCGCCGGCCGGGCTGGCCGATGAAACCACCGTGGTCTACGTCTCGCCATTGAAGGCGCTGTCGAACGACATCGGCCTCAACCTGCAGGCCCCGCTGGCCGGCATCCGGGCCGAACTCGCGAAGCTGGGCCTGCCCGACGTCGATATCCGCACCGCGGTGCGCACCGGCGACACGCCGGCGCGCGAACGCCTGCAGGCGCTGCGCAGGCCGCCGCACGTGCTGGTCAGCACGCCGGAGTCGCTGTATGTGCTGCTGGGCTCGGTGTCGGGCCGCAAGATGCTGTCGACGGTACGCACCGTGATCGTCGACGAGATCCACGCCATCGTCGGCAGCAAGCGCGGCAGCCATCTGGCGCTGTCGCTCGAGCGGCTGCAGTCGATCTGCGCGCAGCCCTTGATTCGCATCGGCGTCTCGGCGACCCAGAAGCCGATCGACGAGATCGCGCGCTTCCTGGTCGGTGCCGGCGCGGTGGTCGAGGGCGTGGCCGACTGCGAGATCGTCGACATCGGCTACGCCAGGCAGCGCGACCTCGCGCTCGCGCTGCCGCCGACGCCGCTGGCCGCCGTGATGTCGAACGAGCAGTGGGAGCAGGTGTATGCGCGCGTCGCCGGGTTGGTGCAGGCGCACCGCACCACGCTCGTGTTCGTCAACACGCGCCGGATGGCCGAACGCGCGGCGCGGCACTTGGGCGAGAGCCTCGGCAAGGAGGTGGTGGCCGCGCACCACGGCAGTCTCGCGAAGGAGACGCGCCTCGATGCCGAGCAGCGCCTGAAACGCGGCGACCTGAAGGTGTTGGTGGCCACGGCCTCGCTCGAGCTGGGCCTGGACATCGGCGACGTCGACCTGGTCTGCCAGCTCGGCTCGCCGCGCTCGATCGCGACCTTCCTGCAGCGCGCCGGACGCTCCGGCCACGCGGTCGGCGGCGTGCCGAAGGCGCGGCTGTTCCCGCAATCGCGCGACGAGCTGGTCGAGTGCGCGGCCCTGCTCGACTGCGTGCGGCGCGGCGAGCTCGACGCGCTCAGCGTGCTGCCGGCGCCGCTCGATGTGCTGGCGCAGCAGATCGTGGCCGAGACCGCCTGCCGGGAATGCGGGGAAGACGAACTCTTCGCGCTGGTGCGGCGCGCCTGGCCCTATGCCGAGCTGAAGCGCGAGGATTTCGCCGCCGTCGTCAGGATGCTGTCCGAGGGTTTCACCACGCGGCAGGGGCCGCGCGCGGCCTACGTGCATCGCGACGCCGTCCATCGCCTGCTGCGCGAGCGCAAGGGCGCACGGATGACCGCGCTGACCTCCGGCGGCACCATCCCCGAGGCTGGCGACTACACCGTGATGCTCGAGCCGCAGGCGCACAAGATCGGCACGGTCAACGAGGACTTCGCGGTCGAGAGCCTGGCGGGCGACGTGTTCCAGCTCGGCAATGCGAGCTACCGGATCCTGAAGATCGAGCCGGGCCGGGTGCGGGTGGAGGACGCGCGCGGCGCCGCGCCCAACATTCCGTTCTGGCTCGGCGAAGCGCCGGGGCGCACCGACGAGCTGTCGTTCGGCGTGTCGCGGCTGCGCGCGGAGATCGAGGAGACGCTGAAGACGAGCGGCGTCGACGGCACGGTCGGCTGGCTGGTGCGCACAGTCGGCCTCGACGCCGAAGCCGCGCGCCAGATCGTCGAGCATCTGGCCCGCTGCGTGCGGGTGCTCGGCGCATTGCCGACCCGGCAGCGGATCGTCATGGAGCGCTTCTTCGACGCCTCCGGCGGCATGCAGCTGGTGATCCACTCGGCGTACGGCAGCCGGCTGAATCGCGCCTGGGGGCTGGCGCTGCGAAAGCGCTTCTGCCGCCAGTTCAATTTCGAGCTGCAGGCGGCGGCCACCGAGGATGCGATCGTGCTGTCGCTGTCGACCAGCCACAGCTTTCCGCTCGAGGAAGTGATGCGCTACCTGCACCCGGCCTCGGCGCTCGACGTGCTGGTGCAGGCGCTGCTCGACGCCCCGCTGTTCGGCGTCCGCTGGCGCTGGAACGCGACCACGGCGCTGGCGCTGCCGCGCTTCGTGGGCGGGCGCAAGGTGGCGCCGCAGCTGCAGCGCATGAAGTCCGAGGACCTGCTGGCGGCGGTCTTCCCGGACCAGGTCGCCTGCGCCGAGAACCTGAGCGGCGCCCGCGAGATCCCGGACCACCCGCTGGTCGCCCAGACCCTGCGCGACTGCCTCTACGAGGCGATGGATGCCGAGGGCTGGCTGCAATTGCTGCGCCGCCTCGAGGCCGGCGAGATCGAGGTCGTGGCGCGCGACCTGCCGGCGCCATCGCCGCTCGCGGCCGAGGCGCTGAACGCGCGACCCTATGCCTTCCTCGACGACGCGCCGCTGGAGGAGCGCCGCACCCAGGCCGTGCAGAACCGGCGCTATGTCGACCCCGAAAGCACGGACGATCTCGGCCAGCTCGATGCGGAGGCGATCGCCAGCGTTCGAGAGGAGGCCTGGCCGCGCGCCCGCAACGCCGACGAGATGCACGAGGCGCTGAACGGCCTCGGTGTCGTCGGCGCCGACGAGCTGCCGGCCAACGCCGGGTGGGCCGACTGGCTGGCTGCGCTGGCGCAGGCGGGCCGGGCCACGCGGCTGATGCCCACGGGTGGCGCGCCCGATGGCGGGCTGTGGGTCGCGGCCGAGCGGCTGGCGCAAATCCGGGTGTTGTATCCCGCTGCCGCGATGCAGCCGGCGATCGAGCCGCCGACCGACTGCGCGCGGGTGCCGGACAGCCCCGAGCAGGCCTTGCGCGAACTGCTTCGCTCGCGGCTGGGCGGCCTGGGGCCGGTGCCGGCGCCTGAACTGGCGGCGCAGCTGAAATTGCCGCGCGCCGACATCGAGGCCGCGTTGTCCGCGCTGCAGGCCGAAGGCTCGGTGCTCCAGGGCCGGTTCACGCCGGGCGCGGAGGCCATCGAATGGTGCGAGAGGCATCTGCTGGCCCGCATCCATCGCTACACCCTGAAGCGCCTGCGGCGCGAGATCGAACCGGTCGAGCCGCGCGACTTCGCCCGCTTCCTGTTCGAATGGCAGCACGTCGGCGCCGCCAGCCGTGTCAGCGGCCCCGAGGCGCTGGCCGGCATCCTGGCGCAGCTCGAGGGCTACGAGGCGCCGGCTGCGCTCTGGGAGGCCGAACTGCTGGCGGCCCGCGTCAAGGACTACGCACCGGCCTGGCTCGACGACCTGTGCACCGCCGGACGGACGCTGTGGACCCGTCTGCGTCCGGCGGCCGCCGAGGGACGGCCGGGGCCGGGCGGCACCTCGCTGCGGTCGACGCCGATCCTGCTGCTGCCGCGCCGCAGCGCTTCGCTGTGGACCGGCCTTGCCCCCGCGCCCGCCGGCGACGCGGCGCTCGGCACGCGCGCCCAGCGCCTGGCGGCCTTCCTGGCCGGGCATGGGGCTTCCTTCTTCGACGAGATGTTGCACGGCACGCGGCTGCTCGGCACCGAGCTCGAGGACGCGCTGTCCGAACTGGTGATGCGCGGCCGCGCGCACTGCGACAGCTACGCGGGGCTGCGCGCGCTGCTGATCCCGCCTTCGAAGCGCTCGTCGGCGTCTGCCGGCCGGCGCCGGCGCAGTCCGTTGTTCGGCATCGAGGATGCCGGGCGCTGGTCGCTGGTGCGCCAGCGCGTCGAGGCCGACGGGCCGCCGGGGCTTGCCGGCGAGGCGATCGAGCAGGTCGCGCGGATCCTGCTGCGCCGCTATGGCGTGGTGTGCTGGCGCCTGCTCGAGCGCGAGGCCGGGTGGCTGCCGCCCTGGAGCGATCTGCTGCGCGCCTGGCGCCGGCTCGAAGCCCGCGGCGACATCCGCGGCGGCCGCTTCATCGAGGGTGTGGCCGGCGAGCAGTTCGCCCTGCCCGAAGCCATCGGCCTGATGCGGCAGGTGCGACGCCAGCCGGCCGACGGCAGCCTGGTGGCCCTGTCGGCCGCGGACCCCGCGAACCTGCTCGGCTCGGTCGTGCCGGGGCCGCGCGTGGCGCGCGTGGCCGGCTCGCGCGTGCTGTTCCGCGATGGCGTTCCGATCGCCACGCTGGCGGCCGGGCAGGTCGAGCTGCTGGAGTCGCTGACGCCGGCAGAGGCGCAAGTGGCTCGACGCGTGCTGATGGATCCCTTGACGCCATGGACATCGACACCCTCGACCATCGCCTGATCGCCCTGCTGCGCCACGATGCGCGCCTGCCCGCGGCCACGCTGGCGCGCAAGCTCGGGGTCTCGCGCGGCACGGTGACCAATCGCCTGCGCAAGCTCGAGGACGGCGGCGTGATCGTCGGCTACGGGGTGCAGCTTCGGCCCGAGAGCCGCAGCGACGAGATCCGGGCCTGGATGGGCATCCTGGTCGAAGGCAACCAGACCCGGCTGGTGATCGCCAGCCTGCTCGGCGAGCCCGGGGTGGCTGCGCTGCACGACACCAATGGCCGCTGGGACCTGCTGGCCGAACTGCGCGCCGCCTCGATGGCGGAGCTGTCGCGGGTGCTGGAGCGGATCCGGTTGCTCAAGGGTATCCGGAGCACCGAGACCAGCATCCATCTGGCGACGTACCGTTGAGCCTGCGCGACCTTCGTTCGATGACTAAGAACCTGTTTGCGATCTCCCTGGGGTCGCGCAGGCGTCTTTTCGGGAGGGGATGCAAGGCGCAGTGCGCCGCCCATAGCATTGCTATGGGCAAGCGCTGCAACGCCGCAGACCGCCCGAAAAGACGCCTGCCCTTCGGGTTGGGGCGAAATCGGGCGATTTTTGCGTGCCGCTGCTTGCATGGGCACCAGCCCATGCGGCGCAACGCCACTTCGAACTCATCCCGATTGCGCCCCAACGCGACCCCAGGGAGATCGCAAACAGGTTCTAAGATGCTCGACTGCCCAGCAAAGTACGGAGCCCTCCCATGAGCATCCCCACCACCCGTCTCGGCCGCACCGGCCTCACCGTCTCGCGGCTCGCGCTCGGCACCATGACCTTCGGCCTGCAGACCGACGAGGCGGTGTCGCACCGGATCCTCGACCGCGCGGCCGAGGGCGGCATCAACTTCCTCGACACCGCCGACGTCTATCCGCTCGGCGGCACCCTCGAGACCGCGGGCCGCACCGAAGAGATCATCGGCCGCTGGCTGCGCGCCAAAGGCGCGAGCCGGCGCGGACAGTTCATCGTCGCGACCAAGGCGGCGAACAAGGTCGGCCCCCAGAGCTGGGACCAGGGCAACTCGCGCAAGCATCTGCTCGATGCGATCGATGCCTCGCTCAAGCGGCTGCAGACGGACCATGTCGATCTCTACCAGCTGCACCATGACGACCGCGAGACGCCGCTCGACGAGAGCCTCGAGGCGCTTGACGTGATCGTCCGCTCGGGGCGCGCGCGCTACATCGGGGTGTCGAACTTCCTGGCCTACCGGCTGGCCCGCGCGATCGGCCGCGCCGAGCTGCACAAGCTCACGCGGCTGGTCTCGGTTCAGCCGCGCTACAGCCTGCTGTTCCGCGAGATCGAGCGCGAGCTGCTGCCGCTGGCCGGGGAAGAAGGCCTGGGCGTGGTCCCCTACAACCCGCTCGCGGGCGGCCTGCTGACCGGCAAGTACAAGCCGGAGGCGAAGCCCGAGGACAACACGCGCTTCACGCTCGGCACTGCCGGCTCGATGTACCAGGACCGCTACTGGAACGAGCGCAGCTTCGCGACCGTGGCGCAGTTGCATCAGCTGGCCGGCGAGGCCGGCGTGCCGCTCGCAACCCTGGCGGTGGCCTGGGTGATGGCGAATCCGCTGATCACCGCGCCGCTGCTCGGCGCCAGCCGGCCCGAGCAGCTCGACGCGACCCTGGCCGCGGCCGAGTACAAGCTCGACGCCGGGCTCAAGCAGCGGCTCGACGAGCTCACCGCCGACTATCGCAAGGGCGATGCTCCGCGCTGAGCGCAGCCGTCAGGCGGCGCTCTTGACCGTCTCGACCTCGGCCACGGCCGGGTCGGCGCGGCGGCGCGCATAGCGCTGCGCCAGCACCGCGCAGACCATCAGCTGCATCTGGTGGAACAGCATCAGCGGCAGCACGATGGCGCCGACCGCATGCGAGGCGAACAGCACCTTGGCCATCGGGATGCCGCTGGCCAGGCTCTTCTTGGAGCCGCAGAACACGATCGTGATCTCGTCGGCCTTGTCGAAGCCCAACGCGCGGCTGGCCCAGGCGGTGATGCACAGCGCGAGCGCCAGCAGCACCGCGCAGACCGCCAGCAGGCCCGCCAACGCGGACATCGGCACCTGCTTCCACAGGCCCTCGATCACGGCCGCGCTGAAGGCGGTGTAGACCACCAGCAGGATCGAGCCGCGGTCGACCAGGGTCAGCACCGAGCCGCGGCGCTTCATCCAGCCGCCGATCCACGGCCGCAGCAGGTGGCCGGCGACGAACGGCACCATCAATTGCAGCAGGATGCGGCCGATGGCGTCGAGCGAGGCGCCGGCGGCGCCGTGCTGCACCACGATCAGGTTGACCAGCAGCGGCGTGACGAAGACGCCGAGCAGCGTCGACGCGGAGGCGCTGCAGACGGCCGCCGGGATGTTGCCGCGTGCCATCGAGGTGAAGGCGATGGCCGACTGCACGGTGGCCGGCAGCACGCACAGGAACAGCACGCCCGTGTAGAGCTCGGGCGTGACCAGCGGCGTCAGCACCGGCTTGAGCGCCAGCCCCAGCAGCGGAAACATCACGAAGGTGGCGGCGAACACCAGCAGGTGCAGCCGCCAGTGCGTGATGCCGCCCAGGATGGCCTCGCGCGACAGCTTGGCGCCGTGCAGGAAGAACAGCAGGCCGATCGCGACCGTGGTCAGGCGCTCGAAGAACTGGGCGGTGGCGCCGCTGGCCGGCCACAGGCTGGCCAGCGTGACGGTGGCGACCAGGGCCAGCGTGAAGTTGTCGGGGAGGTAGCGTGAACGTGCCATGGACCCGATTGGACCGCGCCGACATTCAAAAGAGAAATGGATTTATCTGATAGATATATGATTCTGGCGCATGAATGTGAGCCTGCGCCAGCTGCGCGTCTTCCGCGCCATCGCCGATGGCCGCAACTTCAGCCGGGCCGGCGACCAGATCGGCCTGTCGCAGCCGGCGGTCAGCCGCTCGATCCACGAGCTCGAAGCCCAGCTGGGCCTGAAGCTGCTCGACCGCACCACGCGCGAGGTGGTGCTGACCGAGGCCGGCCAGTCGCTTTCGGTGCGGCTGGCGCGGCTGCTCGATGAACTCGACCAGGCACTGGCCGAGGTCCATGGCATGGCCGGCGCGCGGCGCGGCAAGGTGCGGGTGGCCAGCAGCCCGACGCTGTCGGCCAACCTGATGCCGGCCTGCATCGCCGAATGCGCGCGGCGCGATCCCGAGATCGAGGTCGTGCTGCTCGACCGCATCCAGCAGGACGTGCTCGACAGCGTGCGCGCCGGCGAGGTCGACTTCGGCGTGGTGGTCGAGCCCTCCGACACCGACGACCTGCACTGCGAAGCCATCCTCGACGATCCCTTCTGCCTCGTGATGCCGCCGGGCCATCGGCTGGCGGCCAGGCGCTCCGTGCGCTGGTCGGCGCTCGCGGGCGAGGCGCTGGTGCTGCTCGACCATGCCTCGGGCAGCCGGCGCCTGATCGACGAGGCGCTGGCGCGGCACGGCGTGCGCTGCGAGGTGCGCCAGCAGGTGGGCCATCCGACCACCGCCTTTCGCATGGTCGAGCAGGGCATCGGCATCAGCGTGATGCCGGCGCTGGCGGTGCCGCCGACCGGCTTGCCGGTGCTGGTCATGCGGCCGCTGCTGCCCAGGGTGCAGCGCTCGATCATGCTGGTGCACCGCCGCAACCGCGCGCCGGCGCCGCTGGCGCAGCGGGTCTGGGGCCTGATCAGGGAGATGGCCGCGCAGCGCGTCGTCGCCAGGCGGTAGGCTCTTCATCTTTGCCCTCTGCTGCGATGTCCCTCTTCCCATCTTCTGTCGATTGCGTGGTCGTGGGTGCCGGCGCCGCGGGCCTGTCTGCGGCACGGCGGCTGCAGGCGCTGGGCCGGTCCGTGTGCGTGCTGGAAGCGGGCGCGCGCGTGGGAGGCCGCGCGTGGACCGACGTCCACACCTTCGCGGTCCCGGTCGACCGCGGCTGCTCCTGGCTGCACCAGGCGGATCGCAATCCCTTCACCGCCATGGCGCGGGCGCAGGGACTCACGCTGGTGGACCATGAAGACGCGCCCTGGTCGGTGTATTCCCAAGGGCGGCCCATGCCGCCGTCCGAGCTGCAATCCGTCTCCGCCGCGGTCGACGAACTGAATCGACGCATCGCGCAGCATGCGGGCGCCGATCGCTCGCTGGCAGCGCTGGGCGCTGGCGACTGGGCCATGCAGTGGGCTTGCGACACGATCGGCCCGCTCGACGCCGGCGCCGACAGTGCGCAGCTGTCGGTGCATGGGCTGCAGCAGCAGGGCACGACCGAGCCCAACTGGCTGCTGCGCGAAGGCTTCGGCACGCTGGTGGCCCGGCTCGCCGACGGCGTTCCGGTGGCGCTGGGCGAGCAGGTGCGCGAGATCGACTGCCGGGGGGCGCGCGTTCGGGTGCACACCACGGGCGGTGTGGTGGAGGCGCGTGACTGCATCGTCACCGTGTCCACCGGCGTGCTGCGCGCCGAAGCGATCCGATTCCGGCCCGCCCTGCCGACCGGCACGCTGCGGGCGCTCGAGGCATTGCCGATGGGGCATTTCAACAAGGTGATCCTCGAGTTCGATGCCTGCATTCCCGGGCTGTCGCCGATGGGCTGGGCGACCGAGGCCAGGCCGCCCGCCGGCCGGGCCTTGACCTTTCTCTGCCACCCCTTCGACTCGACGCTGGTCGTGGCCCTGGCCGGCGGGGCCTATGGCGAGGCGCTGTCACGCATGCCGGAATCCGAGGCGGTGCACGAGGTCCTGGGGCGGCTCGATGACTGCATCGGCGGATTGCATGGCAGGCGCGTGGTGCGCAGCGCCGTGACCGGCTGGGCCGCCGACCCGCTGTTCCAGGGCAGCTATGCCTACCTGAAGCCGGGCGGCGGCGAAGCGCGCGCGGCGCTCGCCACGGCCGTCGACGAGCAACTGCATTTCGCCGGCGAGGCGACCTCGCTGGCGCTGGCGCAGACCTGCGGCGGCGCCTTCCTGTCCGGGCAGCGTGCGGCCGACGAGGTGGCCGGGCGAGGGGCTTGAGCCCAGCCGTCGGTCAGGCGCGGCGGGTTTCGCGGTCCTGCGGCTTTTCTTCGCGCCCGCCCGGATGCCGCGCAAAGCGCGCCGGATCCCGCCCATGCACCGGCGCCTGGTCGGGCCAGGGCCAGCCGCCGAACTGCGTGCGGCGGTAGTCGGCCATGGTTTGCGCGATCTCGGCCTGGGTGTTCATCACGAAGGGGCCGTACTGCACCACCGGCTCGCCGATCGGACGACCCTGCAGCACCAGGAACTCGCTCGGCGCGTCGCCATTGACCAGCTCGACCGCTGCGTCGGCGCGCAGCTCGATCGCCGCGTGGCCGTCGATCGACTGTCCCGCGACCGCCACCGAGCGACCCTTGAAGAAGTAGAGGCTGCGGCGCGTGCCCTCGCCGCTGGCCGCCGGCAGCGTCCAGCGCGCATGAGGCTCCATGCGGATCGTCCAGATGGCGACGTCCGCATCGGGTTGCGACGCCCAGGAGTCCGGCGGCGGCGCCAGCGGGCCGCCGGCACCGGGCTCGCCGTCGATCGGCTCGATCCGCCCCGCGATGCTCGCGACCTCGGTCTTGCGGCCCTCGGCATCGGTGGCGGTGAAGCCCGGGATGTCTTCGGCCCAGAACATCGTGAAATGCGGCTCGGCCATCTTGCTGCGCGCCGGCAGGTTGAGCCAGATCTGGAACAGCTCCAGCGGATTGGGCGCCGCCGTATCGAGCAGCGGGAACATCTCGGAATGCACGATGCCCTTGCCGGCCGTGAGCCACTGGACGTCGCCGCCGCCGAAGCGCGCGGCCGCTCCGAGCGAATCGGAATGATCGATCAGGCCCTTGCGCACAATGGTCACGGTCTCGAAGCCGCGGTGCGGATGTCCCGGGAAGCCCGGTACGGGATGGCCGTGGTACATGCTCCAGCCGTCCTTGCGGCTGAAGTCCTGGCCCAGGTCACGGCCCGCAAGCGGGGCGTCCGGGCCCATCTGCGCGTTGGCCTGCGGGTAGGCGTCGTCGTGGTAGACGCAGAACAGGAAGGGGTCGATCGTCTCCCACGGGAAGCCGAGGGCCTTGATCTGGACGATGGGGCTGGTGTTCATGATGGCGCTTTCGTGTGGGCCTGCGAGCGGGCGAATCCCTGGCATATGGGGGTGCGGCCTCGCCGCGAAAGGCCCGGCCATGGGACGCTGTGGCGCGGTCGATGGAACGACCGGAGAAAGACAGTGGCTGCGGGAAATGCGAGCTTTCAGCCTACATGCCGCACTCCATGGTGTCCAGAAAATCGCCGGCTTGTTCCACCCGGACGGATACTTGAATGAACGCCTCGTTCGACGCTGAAGTGAGCACCCTGAGGCACGCCGCGGCCACTGCAACCGACACGCGCCACCTGGCGCAGGAGCGGATCGTCGCGGCCTTTCGCCAGCAACTGCAGGGCGAAGGCCCCGGGCCCTCGGACGCAGACCTGCAGAGCTTCGCGCGCCTGGTGCTGGTCGAAAACGCGTTGCTGAAGGAGCTCGGAGCGGCCGTGGTGCTGGCGGCCTCCCGCCCGCTCAGTGATGGTGCCCGTGATCGCCGTGCACATGGCGATGAGCAATCTCTTCCTCGGTAGCGGCGCGCACGCCGGTCACGGTCACGCTGAATTTCAGCGCCTTGCCCGCGAGCGGGTGGTTGCCGTCGAGGATCACCTGGGGGCCCTTGATCTTCATGACGGTGAAGGCCTGGGGCTCGCCCTGGTCGTTGCGGCCTTCGAGCTGCCCGCCCACCTTGACGCCGGGCGGGAACTCGCTTTTGGGAATGGTGCGCACCAGCGATTCGTCGCGGGCGCCGAAGGCGTCCTCGGGCTGCAGGTTGAGCGTGGTCTGGAAGCCCGCCTCCTTGCCGTCGAGCGCCGCCTCGATCTTGGGGAAGGTGTTGTCGTAGCCGCCGTGCAGATACACCATCGGGTCGCTGCTCTGTTCGATCAGCTTGTGGGTGGTGGCGTCCGCGACTTTGAAGCGGAGGGTGACGACGGAGTCTTTCTGGATTTTCATGGGATGGGTGCTGTAGCCGAGTGATCGCGATGCGCAGCATAAGGGAAGGGCGCGCAGCGGCGCCACGGCGCTGTATATTCATCCAGCCCCATGGCCACCCCGCCCTCCACCTCTTCTGCCGCGCCGTTCACGGTCTCGGTCCGAACGCTGTGCGCGTTCGCCGCCAAGGCAGGCGATCTCGACCTGCGCTTCGTGCCGGCCCCCAGCGCCCAGGAAGGCCAGGCCGGCCACCGGCTGGTGCAATCCCGCCGCGGGCTGGACTACGAAAGCGAGGTCGGGCTGTCGTCGTGTTTCGGTCCACTGCGGGTGCGCGGCCGCGCCGACGGCCATGACCCGCGGCGCCGGCGGGTGGAGGAGATCAAGACCTTCCGCGGCGATTTCGATCGCATCAAGGCCAACCATCGCGCGCTCCATTGGGCCCAGGCCCGCTGCTACGCGTGGATGCTGTGCGAGCGCGACGCGCTGCCCGCCCTCGACGTGGCCCTGGTCTACCTCGACCTCGGCACCGAGAAGGAAGTGGTGCTCGAAGAATCAGCCACGCGCGAAGACTTGCGCCAGCACTTCGAGATGCTCTGCGGCCGCTACCTCGCCTGGGCCGAACAGGAGGCGAGCCACCGCACCGGCATCGACGCGGCTCTCGGCGCGCTGGGCTTCCCGCACGGCGAATTCCGGTCGGGCCAGCGCGAGTTGGCGGAGTCCGTCTACCGCTCGGCGACGTCGGGCCGCCCTCTGCTCGCCCAGGCGCCCACGGGCATCGGAAAGACCGTCGCGACACTTTTCCCGCTGCTCAAGGCGCGGCCGGCGCAGAAGCTCGACAAGATCTTCTTCCTGACCGCGAAGACCTCGGGCCGCGCGGTCGCGCTGGGCGCGCTGCACACCCTGGACCGCGAGCGCGCCCCGTTGCGCGTGCTGGAACTGGCGGCGCGCGAGAAGGTCTGCGAGAACCCGGGCCGGGCCTGCAACGGCGACGATTGCCCGCTGGCACGGGGTTTCTACGACCGCTTGCCCTCCGCCCGCAGCGAAGCCGTGCAGGCCGCCTGGCTCGACCGCGAGGCGCTGCGCGGCATCGCGCTCACGCACCAGGTCTGTCCCTATTTCCTGGCGCAGGAGCTGGTGCGCTGGTGCGATGTGGTGGTGGGCGACTACAACTACTACTTCGACGGCAGCGCCTTCCTGTACGCGCTCACGAAGGACGAGGAATGGCGTGTCGGCCTGCTGGTCGACGAGGCGCACAACCTGCTGGACCGCGCCCGCGGCATGTACTCGGCCGAGCTCGAGGCGCCAGCGCTCGAGGCGGTGCGGGCCAAGGCGCCGCCGACGATCCGGAAATCGCTGGGCAACCTGGAGCGCGAATGGCGCCTGCTGCAACGCGAGCAGGTCGCCGCGTACCAGCCCCACGACCAGATCCCCGAGCGCTTCGCGCGGGCGCTGCAGGAGGCGGTCTCGCTCATGGCCGAGCACTTCGCGGCGCGGCCCGACGAGCCGCCGGGCGCGCTGCAGCAGTGCTTCTTCGACCTGCTCCAGTTCGCCCGGCTGGCCGACAGCTTCGGCAAGCACTCGGTCTTCGAGGCGACGCTCGGCGTCGGCGGCACGCGCGCCCTGGCGATCCGCAACCTGGTGCCCGCGCCCTTCCTCCAGAGCCGTTTCGCCGATGCCGTCTCGGCCGCCTGCTTCTCGGGCACGCTGGCGCCCTTTTCCTTCTACCGCGACACGCTGGGCCTGCCCGAGGACACGGCGACGCTGGACGTCGGCTCGCCCTTTCGCAGCGAGCAGCTCACGGTCCGGGTGGCGATGGACCTGTCGACGCGCTTTCGCGACCGCGACCGGTCGCTGGAGGCGCTCGTGGACATCATCGCGGCGCAGTTCGCGCAGCGCCCGGGCAACTACCTGGCCTTCTTCAGCAGCTTCGACTACCTGGCCAGCGCCTCGGCCGCCTTCGAGGCGCGGCACCCGGCCGTGCCGGCCTGGAGCCAGTCGCGCGGCATGCGCGAAGCCGAGCGCGATGCCTTCCTGGCGCGCTTCGCGCCGGGCGGCCAAGGGGTCGGCTTCGCGGTGCTCGGGGGCGCCTTCGGCGAAGGCGTCGACCTGCCTGGCGACCGCCTGGTCGGCGCCTTCGTCGCCAGCCTGGGCCTGCCGCAGCACAACGAGCCGAACGAAGTGATGCGCGAGCGCATGGACGCGATGTTCGGCGACGGCTACGAATACACCTACGTCTACCCGGGCCTGCAGAAGGTGGTGCAGGCGGCCGGTCGCGTGATCCGCAGCGAGACCGATGCGGGCGTGCTCTACCTGCTGGACGACCGTTTCGCGCGGCAGGAGATCCGCGCGCTGCTGCCGGCCTGGTGGCAGGTGCAGCCGGTGTTCGCCACCCCCCAGGGGGGAAGTCGCAGGCCGCCGGCCTGAAAGCCCCGGCGGATCAGATCACCGGACCGCGCACAGCGGCGCTGCGGCCGATTTTCCTGAGCTTGGCCGACAGTTGCGCCTGGGTCTCGAGCTCGCGTTGCCAGAGCTCGTAGCCGGCGTCGCTCGGATGCAGGCCGTCGCGGGCATTGAGCCGTGCCGGATGGCGCGCGAAAGGGTCGTCCCCCCGTTCCATGAAGAGCGACACATGGCGGGCGCCGTTGGCTTCGGCCACCTCGGCGACGATGGCCTGGAGCCGGCGTGCCCGGTAGGTCATCCACCAGTTCCAGGGCGGCAGGAAGAAGCGCAGGTTGCCGAGGTTGCCGGGCGGCATGAAGACCACCAGCTCCGAGCGCACCCGCGCGCGCTGCGCCACGCGCCGCACGCTGTCGCGCAAGGCGGCGTCGCGCGTGGCGCGGAGCACGTCGCCGGCGCCGCCGAGGATCAGCACCGCGTCGAAGCGCTCGTCACCGTCGAGTTGCGTCAGCATGTCCTCGTAGCGCCCCGCCGGCACGGCCCTGTTGACCACGGTGAGCGACGGGTTGGCACGTGACAGCAGGCCCGGCAGGCTGCGCTCCGGGTCGCTGGCGCCGGCACCTCCCGCCGTGCTGTCGCCAACCACCAGCAGGCGCGCGCCCTCCGGCTCGGCGCAGCGCTCGAACGGATGGGCCCGTCGTGCCAGCCGGTTCGACGCCCGCAGCCGCAGCGCCGCATAGCCCGCGGTGGCAGCCGCGAAGCCGACCAGGATGGAAAGGCCGGCACAGGCGGCCATGTGCTTTCGGTTCACGCTCGCTCCTCGATACGTCGGCTAGCTTAAAGGTAGCCGATCGCGGTCGTTGTAGGAAGCGGCCGAACGGCTTGGCTCACCCCCCGGGTTGGTTCACCCCCAGGTTGGCTCACTTCGTGTAGCCGCCCACCCCCTTCCGGGGGCAACACCAGCGGCCCGGCAAAGCCGGTTCCGCGGTGTTCCTGGTTTGGACACGCCCCTCAGGCCGCGTCGGCGCGCTTGGCGAGCTCGTTGAGCTGCAGTTCGATGCAGAACAGCCGTTCGTTGAGGATCGCGGTCTGCAGCCGCAGCGCCTCGATGATGGCGCGTGTCGGGGCATCGGGGGCGTTGGTCGACAGCTCCTGCAGTTCGTGCAGCTTGTTGCGCAGTTCGTTGCTCATGTCCGGGCTCCATCGGGTCGATGCAACGCATCGTAGTCGGCCTGCGCCAGGACGCGCTGCTATCGTTTTCTCGTAGCTGCTTCAGCCCTCCGCCCGGATGGGCCGCCGTGGCCGGGGCGTCGGCGCGCTAGCCGTGCGGGCTCGGCGGCAGGCTCTTCAGGTACAGGTACAGCGCCCGCACGTCCACGTCATTCATCTCGCGCAGCGATCCGAAGGGCATCACCAGCACCGGCGTGCCGTCGGGGCGGCTGCCGCTCTTGAACAGCTTCTGGAAGGCATCCGCGTCGGCATAGCGCGCCATGGCCGTGCCCTCGCCGGGCGTGAGATTGGCTGCGGCCGGCCAATCGGGCGGGCCGCCGGGGATCTTGCCGCCGTTGAGCTTCTCGCCGTGGCAGCCCAGGCACATGTTCGCGACATAGGCGCCGTGCTTGAGCGTCACGCCTTCGGGCACCGGCTGCTCGGGTGGCCGCGTGTGGTCGATCTTGGCAGCGGCGTCCTGCATCAGGCCGAAGCCGTAGAAGGCCCGCAGCGGCAGCGGCAGGGCGACCACCGGCCCACCGCCGGTCGCGGGCGCCATGTGGCGCAAGTGCGCGACCAGCGCGGCCAGGTCGTCGTCGGTCAGGCGGTTGTAGTCCTCGCTCGGCATCACCATCAGCGCCCGGCCCACGGGATTCACGCCGTGGCGGATCGAGCGCTCCCAGTCGGCCGCCGTGTAGCCGGCCACGACGTTGCCGGGGCCGGGGCTGATGTTGGGCCCCTTGATGAGCATGCCCTTGCCGTCGTCGAGGAACACCTTGCCGCCGCCATGCGCGCCGTGGCAGTCGACGCAGCCGCGCGAGGCGAAGAGGTAGCGCCCGCGTTCGACGGCCGCAGCGTCGTCGCGGAAGGCCACGCCCTTCACTGCGACCTCGACCTTGCGCTGCATTTTCTGGCGGGCGAGCTGGTCGCCGGCGAACAGCGCTGCCGCGGCGAGCGCGACCAGCACCGCCAGCGCCAGCACGATGCGCTTCAGCCAGCGCTTGCTTGCCGCGGTCATCGGGCAACCTGCGCGCCGCGCACGGCGGACGCCATCCTGTGTGGAGGACGGTGCACTTTGAAGACCGGATGAACAAGGCGGAGATCAAGAGGCATGGCAAGTGGCCCATCCAACTAAAAATGGATGATGGCGTAAGTTTCGGCCTACCGTCCATATCACCTTTGCCCGAGGACCTGGCCAAAGGTGTGTGGCGCCCTCCGCATCCCGGCGACTTCGCTCAGGCGCGGCGGACGCTGAGCCGGCCTACGCTGCGCCGGGCTCGCCGAGCGGCGGGCATGGCCAGCCCAGCAGCTCGGCCAGTCGCAGCACGATCCAGCGCGCCTCGCCGCCGGAGACGCCGGCATCGGCCGAATTCAGGCCGTCGTGGATGCGCCGCAGGATCTCGTCTTCCGACGGCACCTCGACGTGGTGCAGCACCTGAGCGTGCTGCACCAGGTGGTTGGCGAGGTCCTCGCAGACCTCGTAGCGCGCGCGCACCACCGCGATCGGTTCGGCCAGGCGCTGCCTGGCGTCGGTGTAGACCGCGAAGAACGAAGGCGGGATGTCGATCTGGTAGTCGTCGGACATGGTTCAGCAAGGCGCCCATGAAAAACGCGCCCGGAGGCGCGTTTCGGCGAGGGGACGGCGCAAGGCGCGCGGCCCGCTCAGGAGGCGTTTCAGCCGCCCTTCTTGGCCCGCTTGCCCGGGTTCTTCTTGCTGCGGGTCGCGGTGCCGCGCTCCAGGCTGACCTTCTGGCCGCCGCCCGACTTGGGGACGTTGTAGCCAGGTTGCGGGACGGGCTTGGGGGTGGCAATGCGGTCTGCCTCGGTGCGGATTTTCTTGGGCATGGAAAGCTCGGATAAAAAGAAATCGAAGGACGTGATTAAGCCACATCGTCGAGCAGCCGCACTTTGACGGTCTTGCCCTTGACGCGGCCGGTGGAAAGCTTGTGCACGGCCTCGCGCGCGATGCGCCGGTCGACCGCCACGTAAGTGGAGAACTCGTTGACGTTGATCTTGCCGACCTGCTCCTTCGCGAAGCCGGCCTCGCCGGTCAGCGCGCCCAGCACGTCGCCGGCGCGGATCTTCTCCTTGCGCCCGCCAATGATCTGCAGCGTGGCCATCGGCGGCTGCAGCGGCGCGGCGCTGTCGGCCGTGAGCTCGGCCAGCGGATGCCATTCGGACTCGCGGCCCTGAAGCTGCTCGATCTTGCCGACGCTGCCCATTTCGTCGAGGCTGGCGAGGTTCAGGGCCAGGCCTTCAGCATCGCCGCGGCCGGTGCGGCCGATGCGGTGGATGTGAATCTCGGAGTCGGGCGTGACGTCGACGTTGATCACCGCCTCGAGGTCGGCGATGTCGAGCCCGCGCGCAGCGACGTCGGTCGCCACCAGCACCGAGCAGCTGCGGTTGGCGAACTGCACCAGCACCTGGTCGCGTTCGCGCTGCTCGAGCTCGCCGAACAGGGCCAGCGCGCTGAAGCCCTGGGCCTGCAGCACCTGGACCAGGTCGCGGCACTGCTGCTTGGTGTTGCAGAAGGCCAGCGTGCTCTGCGGCCGGAAGTGGTTCAGCAGCAGGCTCACGGCGTGCAGGCGCTCGGTGTTCTTCACCTGGTACCAGCGCTGGCGGATCTTGCCTTCCTCGTGCTGGGCCTGCACCGTGATCTGCTGCGGGTTCTTCATGAACTGCGCGCTGAGCTTGGCGATGCCTTCGGGGTAGGTGGCCGAGAACAGCAGCGTCTGGCGCTCCTTGGGGCACAGCCGCGCGACCTTGGCGATGTCGTCGAAGAAGCCCATGTCGAGCATGCGGTCGGCTTCGTCGAGCACCAGCGTGTTGAGGGCCGAGAGGTCCAGGCTGGCGCGCTCGAGGTGATCCATGATCCGGCCCGGCGTGCCGACCACGATGTGGGCGCCGTGCTCCAGGCTCGCGAGCTGCCCGCGCAGCGCGACGCCGCCGCAGAGCGTGACGACCTTGACGTTTTCCTCGGCCCGCGCCAGGCGGCGGATCTCGGTCGTCACCTGGTCGGCGAGTTCGCGCGTCGGGCACAGCACCATGGCCTGCACCGCGAAGCGCCGGGGATTCAGGTTGGCCAGCAAGGCCAGCGCGAAGGCCGCGGTCTTGCCGCTGCCGGTCTTGGCTTGCGCGATCAGGTCCTTGCCGAGCAGCGCCACCGGCAGGCTGGCCGCCTGGATCGGCGTCATCTGCAGGTAGCCGAGCTGCGTCAGGTTCGCCAGCGCCTGCGGCGAGAGCGGCAGCGTGGCGAAGTCGGTGGCGGGACCGGTCACGGAGCGGGTCAGCGGCGCTGCGAGTTGTTGCCGCCGACCGGCGGGGGACCGCGACGTTCCAGGTGGCGGAACGTGATGCGGCCCTTGGTCAGGTCGTAGGGCGACAGCTCGAGCGACACCTTGTCGCCGGCCAGAATGCGGATGTGGTGCTTGCGCATCTTGCCGCCGCTGTAGGCGATCAGCTGGTGGCCGTTGTCGAGCGTGACCCGGTAGCGCGAGTCAGGCAGCACTTCGGTCACTGCGCCGTTCATTTCGATCAGTTCTTCCTTGGGCATGAATTACCTTTTGAATGGGTTGTCGTGATTGGATAGGAAATCGGTGTGCCGAATCAAGCGGCGCAATGCGTGCGCGGCGCGCTGCGCTCGCGAATCCAGCCCAGGCCCTGGTCGACCGCGTAGCGGACTGCGGCGGCGTGGCTGGCAAAACTGGGCGTGAAACGCATCACGCGGTCGTGCGTGCCGCTGCCGCGGCCGGAGCGGATCGAGACCGATGCCGCAAAGCGGCCGTCGTCCAGATCCTTGATGAGCGGCGAGACAAGGTACTTGCCCACTGCGATGCTGTGTTGAATGATGTCCATCGAAAGCCTTGGCATCCCGCGACGCCGCGGAATGCTGAAATTGAGATTGAGTAAAACGAGCGCGGGCCGGCCGGATATGGCGCCCACCGGAGCGGACAGCGCGCTGTTCGCTTCAACAAAGTACGAAGGCAGTGGTGGCAAATCTTGGGCGCCCGGTCTGGCGCTCCAACACACTGTGGGTGCCGGCTTTCAATGTGGGGCCTGGAGATTCCAGGCCGGCCGGCAAGTGACGAAAGTGCTTCGTCGTTAAATCGAAACGAACCCCGGATTCTAACCGATCTGGCACGACAGTTGCTATTTCATCTTTATGACAGGGCTGCGGGTGGCTTCCGCGCCACGTGTCGCCGGGCTTGCGACCGGGTCGCTTGCGGCGCACCATGGCGGGACCACCGTTCCAAGGAGCGCGGCCATGCAAGTCACAGCGCCATCTGCCCGATCGCCGCGTTTCCCATGGCTGACGCCCGCCCGGCTGCGAGCCTTGCTGGGTGCCGCCGCGCTGCTCCTGGCCTTGCCGACACCGCCGGCGGCGACCGCGGCGACCCCTTCCGCTGCCGCCGCGTCCAGCGCCCAGGTGCAGGCCCTCAGTCGCGCCGGCGATGCGGTCGTCGCGCTGAGGGTCGCCGCCACCGAGGGCGCGACTTCGGCCGACAGCCTGGGCCAGCAGCGCTGGGGTTCGGGCGTGGTGATCGGGGCCGACGGGCTCATCCTCACCATCGGCTACCTGCTGCTGGAGGCCGAGACCATCGAGATCGTGACGCAGGACGACCGCACGCTGCCGGCCCGCCAGGTGGCCTATGACCTTGCCACCGGCTTCGCGCTGGTGCGGCCGCTGGTGCCGCTGCGCGGCATCGAGCCGGTGCCGCTGGCGGGTGTCGCGACCCTGAAGGCCGGGGAGCCGCTGCTGGTCGCCACCGGCAGCAACAGCGGCACCGAGGTGGGATTCACGCGCCTGGTCGGGACACGCCCGTTCTCGGGCTACTGGGAGTACCACATCGACGCCGCGATCTTCACCAGCCCGCCGGTCGCCAACCACAGCGGCGCCTCGCTCTTCAATCGCAATGGCGAGCTGCTGGGCATCGGCAGCCTGTTCGTGCTCGAGGCGGCCGGCCCCGAGCGCACCCTGCCGGGCAACATGTTCGTGCCGGTCGATCTGCTGCGCCCGGTGCTGGCCGAAATGCAGTCCACCGGCCGCACGCGCGCCAGCGTGCGGCCCTGGCTCGGGGTTTCCTCCTCGGAGCGCGGCGGCCATGTGGAGATCGTGCGCGTCGATCGCTCGGGACCGGCGCTCGCCGCCGGCCTGCAGCCCGGCGACGTGGTGCTGGAGATCGACGGCGTGCAGGTCACGACGCTCGAGGCCTTCTACAAGCAGCTCTGGACCCGGCCGGACGCCGAGGCGGACGTGGAGCTCACGGTGCAGCAGGGCTCGGAGATCCGGAAGGTCAAGGTGCATGCGGTCGACCGCATGCAGACGCTGCGCAAGCCGCAGGGGATCTAGTGGCTGCTCACGCGGAGACCGCCCCTTTGGCCCGGTCTCGGATCGGCGCTTCGGAATGGGTCGACACCGCATCGCTGAACAGCCGGATCGCGGGCGCGATCCGTTCGGCGGGCGTGTTGCCGAATCCAAAGACAAAGCCTGTCCTGACCGGGTCGGTCATGCAATAGCTGGACATCGCCGGCACGTCGATTCGGTGCTGCAGGAGCGTTTGCGAGACTGCAAGGTCGTCGATCGGTGTCTTCGCGACGGCGGACAGGTGCAGGCCGGCGCCGGTCGTGGACAGCTCGAATGCACTTCCCGCCAGCGTCTTGAGGCAGTGGACGAGCAGGTGGGCGCGTTCGCGGTAGCGGCTGCCCATTCGCCGGATGTGGGCGGCCAGTTGCCCGCTCTCCATGAAATCGGCCACCACGCCCTGCGTCGGGACGGACGCGTGAAAGGAGAAGATCTGGTGCGCCCGCGCGAAGGCGTCGATGAGGCCGGGTGGGACTATGGCGTAGGCGATGTTCAGCGCCGGCGAGATCGAGCGATTGAAGTTCCCGATGTAGACCACCCGGCCGCTGCGATCCAGCGCCGCCAGGGGCGGCAGCGGTCGGCCGCCGAAATGGAAGGCGTTGTTGAAGTCGTATTCGATCACCCACGCATCCCTGGTCTGTGCCCATTGCAGCAGCGAAAGCCGCCGCTCGAGCGGCATCGTGCTGCCGAACGGAAACTGATTCGTCGGCGAGGCGATGACCATCTTCGCGCCCGGCGCGTAGCCGTCGAAGCGGCTGCTGTCCAGACCGTCCAGGTCGATGGGGACGTGCACCAGCTCGGCGCCGGCGCCGATCAGTGCCGCGTGGCGCGTGACATAGCCCGGATCCTCGACGATCACCTGGTCGCCGTGGTCGGTCAGCACGTGCGCAGCCAGCATGAAGCCCTGCGTGGTGCCGCTGACGACAAGGACCTGCTCGGCCAGGCACGGCACCCCGTGCGCTTCGCCCAGGTAGGACGCGATCTGCCGGCGCAGGTCCGGCAAGCCCTGGCTCCCGCCATAGCCCAGATCCGCCGCGGGCGCGGAGCGCCAGTAGTGCGCCGACACCTTGGCGAACTGATCGAACGGCAACTGGTCCAGCGCGGGCACGGTGGGGCTGAGATCGAGCGACCCGCTGCGTTCGGACGGCAGGCGCAGGGGCCGCACCGCCTGCGCACGGCGCGACACGCTGCCCGTGGCGGCCGGACTCGGCGGGGCCGTGGGAAGGGCCTCCTTCGGAGGGTGTCGTTCCTCGGGCAATACCGATGCAATGTAGGTTCCGGCGCCGACGCGGCCACTCACGTAGCCTTCGGCCAGCAGGCGTTCATAGACCTGCACGATCGTGTTGCGCGACACCGCCAGCTCGGCCGCCAGTTGCCGGGTCGGCGGCAGCCGCGAGCTCTTGGAAATCCGGCCCTGGACGATCGCCTGGCGGATCTGGTCGAAGACCTGCACGTGCAGCGGCATCGAGTTGCCCCGGTCCAGGGACAAGGCGCTCCAGGTGGGGTAGTTGAATTTGCGTGCCATGCCCGACTGTCGCACGGCCCGGCGCGCCGGCGGTCAGGCGCCGGCGAGGATGCGCAGCGCCTCCGCGTGTCGCTCGGGACTGCCTGCCGCGATCAGCCGGTTGCCGGAATGGATCGTCAGCGGACGGCCCTCCCAATCCGTGATCATGCCGCCCGCGCCTTCGATGACGGGAACCAGCGCGCAGTAGTCGACCTCCCGATGGCGACCGCAATCGATCGCGATGTCGATCGTGCCGCTCGCGACACATCCGTAGGCATAGCAGCTCGATCCGTAGACGCACCACTTGACCGCCCCACGCAGCGTTTCGAAGGCTTCGCGCTCCCTGGGGCCGAAGGGCTCGGGGTTGCTGCACGAGATGAGCGCACTGGACAGGGAGGCGCACTGGCGGCTGTGGATGCGCTGCCCGTTGAAGGTCGACGGCTGGCCACGCGCGCCGGCCCAGCGATCGTTCGTGACCGGATGGTCGATGATGCCCACGATCGGCTCGCCCCGCCGGGCCAGCGCGATCAGCGTTCCGTAGATCGGAATGCCCGTGATGAACGCCTTGGTCCCGTCGATGGGATCGATGACCCACACGTACTCGGCGTCGAGGTTCTGGCCGTCGAATTCCTCGCCCAGGAGGCCGTGCTCGGGGTAGCGGTGCCGGATCAGGGTCCGAAGCGTCTCCTCGACGTGCTTGTCGGTGTCGGTCACGGGGCTGTCGTCGTCCTTGGATTCGAAGCCCCGCCTGCTGTGCAGGTTTTCCCGCAGGATGGCGCCGCTGGCATCCGCCAGCCCGTGCGCAAAGGCAAGGAATTCGTGGGTCAGCGTGTCGGGAATGGCAGACGTGGGCACTTTTTCTCCGCAATCAGGTGGGCATGGCGTCGCCGACCGGGTGCTTGGCCTCGGCAGCGCGCATGTGGCGTGACATCCGGTGCTCGAGCAGCCGGATCAGGTGGTTGGCCGCGAACGCGAATCCCAGATAGATCAGGGCCGCGGCGACGAAGATTTCGTACGGCGCGAAGGTGCGCGCCACCAGCGTGTTGGCGACCCCGGTCAGGTCGGAGATCGTGATCGCGCTGGCCAGCGAGGTCCGCTTCACGGTCTTGATCACCTCATTGCCGTAGGACGGCAGCGCCAGCAGCACCGCACGCGGCAGGATGATGCTTTGATAGAGCGCCCTGGAGGACAGGCCGAACGCCTGGCCGGCCTCGATCTCTCCGCGCGGCACGGCCTGGATCGCTCCGCGCAGGATGTGCACGGTGTAGGCGGCGGTGTTGAGGGTGAACGTGACGACGGCGCACCAATAGGGCTTGCGCAGATAGGCCCAGGCCCAGCTTTCGCGGACGAATTCGAGCTGCGAGAGGCCGTAGTACACGATGAAGATCTGCACCAGCAGCGGTGTGCCGCGGAAGACCTGGGCGAAGAGCTCGACCGGCCAGCGCAGCCACCAGGCCTTTTGCACTCTGGCGATGGCGAGCGGGAAGGCCAGCAACGTCGCCAGCACCATGGTGATCGCGAAGAGCTCCAGCGTGACCAGGGCGCCGCCCAGCAGCAACGGCAAGCTGTCGCGCATGAGTTGGAGATCCATGGTCAGGCCATCCTTTCGCCGCGCGCGCTGCGCTGTTCGAGCTTGTGCAGGATCAGCGAGCTGACCAGCGTGAGCGCCAGGTAGATCGCGCCGGCGGTCAGATAGAAGAACAGTGCGCGCCGGGTGTCGCTGGTGGCCAGCTCGGACGCCTTCATGAGCTCGCTCAAGCCCACGATGGAGATCAGCGACGTGTCCTTGAGCGTCGAAATCCAGATGTTGCCCAGGCCTGGAAGGGCGAGCCGAAGCATCTGCGGGCACTTGATCGTGAGGAAGATCTGGCGCGCGCTCATGCCGACCGCCTTGCCCGCCTCGATCTGACCGACGGGGATCGCCACCAGCGCCCCGCGAAACACCTCGGCGGCATAGCCGCCGAAGATCAGCGACAGGGCGAAGACGCCCGCGGGGTACGGCGCAATCTCGACCGTGCCGGTCGTGAGACCGATCATCGACATGAGGCGGGTCAAGGCCACCGTGCTGCCGAAATACACCAGCAGGATCAGAAGGAGCTGGGGGGTGCCCCGGATGGCCGTGACGTAGGTGTTGGCCAGGACACGCACCGCGCGCAGCCTGGACAGGCATGCGCTGGCGCCGATGATGCCCAGCAGCGTGCCGAAGACGGCGGAAAGCAGCGCCACCTCGACGGTGGTCCATGCGCCCCTGGCGATCGTCGGTCCCCAACCGCTGAACAGGTCCATGGCATTGCCTTCGGGCATGTCACTTCCAGACGGCCGGAAGCACGCTGAAGCTCCAGTAGTTCTTGTTGATGGCCTTGAAGGTGCCGTCATCGAACATCCCCCGGAGGGCCGCGTTGATCTCGTCGCGTGCCGGGTCGCCCTTGCGCAGGCCGACGGCGACACCGTCGCCGAAGTACTTGGGCATTTCGAGTTCGGGGCTCACGAACTCGTAGTTCTTGCCTTCGGGCTTGTCGAGGAAGTCCATCTGGACCTTGATCGGACTCACCAGCACCAGATCGACCCGACCGGCGACGAGGTCGAGCAGCATGTTTTCCGCCGAGTCGTAGCGGGCGATCTCGACCTCCGGAAGCTCGCCCGCGAGGAAGTTGTCGTTCGTCGTCGCGCGCTGCACCCCCACCGTCTTGCCTTTGAGCGCGGCGGGGTTCGCCTTGTTGTCCGCCGTGACGGGATGCAGGCCGGCGCCCTTTCTGCCGACGAACCTGGCGGTCGAAGCGCGGTATGGGACGGAGAAGTCGATGCTCTTCTTGCGCGCCTCGGTGATCGACAGGCTCGATGCAATGATGTCGATCTTCTTCGAAAGCAGGGCCGGAATGAGCCCGTCGAATCCCAGGCACACGAACTGCATGTCGGCTTTCATGCGCTTGCCGACTTCCCTCGCGATGTCGATCTCGAAGCCCTTGAGCGTCCCGGACGCATCGCGATAGTTGAACGGCGGGTAGGTGCATTGCACACCGACCTTGATCTCTCGTCCGGCGGCGGCCATCGAGCACAGCGCCAATACCCCGGCCAACATCCATTTCGTCATGACAACTCCAGTTTCAACTACAAGACACTCTCAATGAATTTTCGGCAGCGCTCGGTCTCCGGACTGCCGAAAAGCTTTGCCGGCGCGCCGCGTTCCTCGATCCTTCCCTTGTGAAGGAACAGGACGTCGGTCGAGACCTCTCGCGCAAACGCCATCTCGTGCGTGACCAGGACCATGGTCCTGCCCTCTTCGGCGAGCAGCCTGATGACTTTCAGCACTTCGCCCACCAGCTCGGGATCGAGCGCAGACGTCGGCTCGTCGAACAACAGCAGCTTGGGCTCCATGGCCAGTGCCCGCGCGATGGCGCACCGCTGCTGCTGGCCGCCCGAGATGTGCGCCGGATAGTGGTGCATGCGGTCGTGCAGGCCGACTTTCGCGAGCAGCGCCTGGGCTCTCTCCGTGGCCTCGCGGCGCGTCAGGCCCAGCACTTTCATCGGCGGCATGATGACGTTCTCGATCACCGTCATGTGGGTCCAGAGATTGAAGTTCTGGAACACCATGCCGATGCCCGCGCGCAGCCGGTTGACCTGCTTCGAACTGCAGGGCACCGTCTGGCCATCGCGCGTCTTCCTCAGCCCGATGCGCTCGCCATCGATGGCGATGGAACCCGCGTCCGGTACTTCGAGCAGATTGAGACAGCGCAGGAACGTGCTCTTGCCCGAACCGCTGGCACCGATGAGCGTGACCACGTCGTGCTCATGGGCGCTGAGATCGAGGCCGCGCAAGACCTCGAGCGCGCCGAAGCGTTTCTCGATGCCTCTGGCCGCCACGATCTCCCTCGGCTTGGCTCGTTCGAGTTCGCTCAATTGAGTTCTCCTTGTCGCCGCATCCGCGTCAGAACGTGCCCGGATAGGCGCCGCCGTCGAGCAGCAGGTTCTGTCCGGTGATGTAGCCGGCATGCGCGCTGCACAGGAACGCGCAGGCCCGGCCGAATTCCATCGGGTCGCCGAAACGGCCCGCGGGCGTCCGGCTCCGCCATTCGGCCTCCACGGTCTCGAAGGTCCGGCCCGACATGCTCGCCGCGGCCTGCAGGGTCGCGCTCAGGCGGTCGGTGGCGAACGAACCCGGCAACAGGTTGTTGATGGTGACGTTCCGGCCGACGGTCTTGCGCGCCAGGCCGGCGACGAACCCCGTCAAGCCGCTGCGCGCGCCATTGGAAAGGCCCAGGACGTCGATCGGCGCCTTCACGGACGAGGACGTGATGTTGACGATGCGCCCGAACTTGCGCGCCATCATCGCGTCCACGGTCGCTTTGATCATCTCGATCGGTGCGAGCATGCTGGCATCGAGCGCCGCGATCCAGTCCTCTCGCGTCCAGTCCCGGAAGTCGCCGGGCGGGGGGCCGCCCGCATTGTTGACCAGGATGTCCGGCGTGGGGCACGCTGCGAGCGCCAGCGCGCGACCTTCCGCAGTCGTGACGTCCGCCGCCACCGTCTGCACGGCGGCACCCGTCGCGGCGCGAATCTCCTCTGCCGCGGTTTCCAGCGCATCGCGTTGCCGCGCCACAATCGTCAGCGCGGCGCCGTCTTCCGCCAGCGCCAGCGCGCAGGCCCGCCCCAGCCCCTTGCTGGCCGCGCAAACCAGCGCCCGCTTCCCCTTGATGTCCAGATTCATGGTGTGCTTCGCCGCCTCAGAGAAAGCTGGCCTGGACCGAGCCGAAGCGGCCGAACGAGGCGCTCACCCGGGTTCCGATCGAGGCCGGATATTGTTTGGTGAACGAGCCCGACATGACCTGCATGCCGGCGTCCAGCGACAGGTCGAACTCGGCCAGCTTGTTGGCCAGCCAGACGATCGACAGCAGTCCGCCCCCGTCCATGACCGCGGAGCCCGGCGCACTGCCGCTCGGCGTGCCGTCGATTTCGACGGCCACGGTGGCGCGCGCCAGGTCGCGATTCTCCGCCGTGAGCGGGACCGCCGCTCCGGTGACATAGGCTTTCTGCTGGGCGTTGTCGGCCATGGCCAGAGGCAGGTTGCCGGCAAAGGGACCTCGGACCTCCACGATCTCGAGCGCCGGTGCGGCGTGAGTGACGGCATCGACCGCGTCCTCGAAGCTCACGCCCGGTCCGCGCAGGGTCTTGCCCACGGTCAGGCACAACTCGTTCTCGAAACCCGGGGCGATCAACTCGTCGAAGCGATACGCCTTGCCGCTGGCATGCCGTCCGCTTTCGAGCAGGTAGCCGAAGCAGGGCTCGTGCACCTGCTGCTGCACCCGCATCGCCTCGGAGGTCAGGCCGACCTTCCAGCCTGTCTGGCGATCGCCGCTCGCGATGTGCCGGCGCAGCAGTGCCAGTTGCACCGCATAGCCTTGCTGCATGGTGAGCCTGCCGGCCCATTCGGCCGGCATGTGACGGCCTTGCCGCATGGCATCCCAGAGTGCATCGGCAATGGTTTCAATGTCCATGGGGTCCTCGGTGATCAGGTCGGGTGTCTTCGAGATATCGCGCCAGTCGGCGCACGCCCTCGTCGAGACGCTCCGTGCTGCTGGCGTAGCACCAGCGCAGGAAGCCCTCGCCTTCGGGGCCGAACGCCATCCCGGGCGCCAGGCCCAGACCGCCTTCGGCCACCAGCCGCTTGCAGAACGCGAGGCTGTCCGATACGCCGTCGATTCGAAAGAAGGTGTACATGGCGCCGCCGGACGGCGCCGCCAGTTCGATGCCGGCGATGGCCTGGAGGCGCGCAGCCAGGTGGTCTCGACCCCGCCGCAGGCGATCGACCGTTCGCGCGATGGTACTTTCGCCCTGCTCGAGCGCGGCCAGTCCTGCCAGCTGAACGAAAGGCGGTGCGCAGGTGGTGCTGTACTCGATCAGCTTGCCGATGTCGGCAAGCAGCGCGGGCGGCACCACGATCCAGCCCAGTCGCCAGCCCGTCATCAGCCACGCCTTCGAGAACGAGTTGCAGCTGATCACCCGGTCGGTCTCGCCGGCGATGTCGAGAAACGAGGGCGCGCACGGGCCTTCGTAGCAGATGCGCTCGTAGACGTCGTCGCTCACGATCCAGATGCCGTGACGCCGGCAATGGTCGAGGATCGCCTGCTGCGTCTCGCGCGCCAGGGTCCACCCGGTCGGGTTGTTCGGCGCGTTCACCAGCAGTGCGCGGGTGCCGGGTTTCAAGGCATCGAGCAGGCATTGCAGGTCCAGCGCCCAGCCTGTGGACGCGAACGACAGCGGAACGGTCACCACCTCGGCGCCCAGAACCTTGGGCATCTCCACCAGGTTGGGCCACAGCGGCGTCACGGCGACGACGCGGTCGCCGGGGCTTACCAGGGCCTGCACGGCCAGCATCAGGGCACTGGTTCCCGAACTCGTGATGGCGATGCGGTCGGTGGCGATCGGCTGGTGCAGGCGCGACAGATAGTCGGCCACGCCAGTGCGCAGACGGGGGTGGCCCAGGGTCTGCGTGTAGAAGGTCTGGCTGGCTTCGAGCGCCGCGATGGCCGCCGCGCGCACGTAGCCCGGAGTGGCCTCGTCCGGCTCGCCGAACCAGAACGGCAGGACGTCCTCCTGACCCATCCCGGCATTGGCGACCTCGCGAATCTTGGACGAGCGAAGCGCCCGCACTGCGGCGCGCGCGTCTGTCGGAAAGCCAGGCTCGATCTGCACGGTGTCTCCATTCGGTGGCCGGTACGTCGGAATGGAGGCAGTATTGGCCTGCGGCCCTGCTGCAACAAGAACCAATATTGCGATTCGACAGGGACCAATCCGCCGAGCCGCGGCGGCCGGATCACGGGCGCGGCATCGCTGGGGCCGATCAGTCGATGCCGAGCATCTTCCTGTTGGCCGCCGTGTCGGCGCCGCCGCCGCCGGCGAAGTCATCGAAGGCGCGCTCGGCGACGCGGATGATGTGCCGGGCGATGAACTCGGCGCCCTCGCGCGCGCCGTCCTCGGGGTGCTTGAGGCAGCATTCCCATTCGAGCACCGCCCAGCCCGGAAAGTCGTAGGCCGCCATCTTCGAGAAGATGGCCCCGAAGTCGACCTGCCCGTCGCCCAGCGAGCGGAAGCGCCCGGCGCGGTTCAGCCACGACTGGAAGCCGCCGTAGACGCCCTGCTTGCCGGTCGGATTGAACTCGGCGTCCTTCACGTGGAAGATCTTGATGCGCTCGTGGTAGTGGTCGATGTAGTCCAGGTAGTTCAGCTGCTGCAGCACGAAGTGGCTCGGGTCGTACAGCAGGCAGGCGCGCGGATGGTTGCCCACGCGTTCGAGGAACATCTCGTAGGTCACGCCGTCGTGCAGGTCCTCGCCCGGATGGATCTCGTAGCAGACATCCACGCCGGCCTCGTCGAACGCGTCGAGGATCGGCCTCCAGCGCCGCGCCAGTTCGTCGAAGGCCTCTTCGATCAGCCCGGCCGGGCGCGGCGGCCATGCGTAAAGGTACGGCCAGGCCAGCGCGCCCGAAAAGGTCGCGTGCGCGGTCAATCCGAGGTGCGCCGAGGCCTGCGCCGCGTAGCGCAGCTGTTCGACCGCCCACTGCTGCCGCTTGACCGGATCGTTGCGGACTTCGGGCGCCGCGAAGCCGTCGAAGCCCGCGTCGTAGGCCGGATGCACCGCCACCAGCTGGCCCTGCAGGTGCGTCGACAGCTCGGTGATCTCGAGGCCGTGGCCGGCCAGCGTGCCCTTCACTTCGTCGCAGTAGGTCTTGCTCTGCGCGGCCTTCCGGAGATCGAAGATGCGGCTGTCCCAGCTCGGTATCTGCACCCCCTTGTAGCCGAGGCCCGAAGCCCAGCCGGCGATGGCGTCCAGCGAGTTGAAGGGGGCTTCATCGCCGGTGAACTGGGCCAGGAAGATGGCCGGGCCCTTGATGGTCTTCATGCGGGGTCTCCTGGGTCATGAGCGGATGCCGACGATGCTATCGCGGCGTGCGGTCGGACGTCGCGGCCGCTTTGCCGTCGCCATGCACGGGCCTTCGGAACGCTCCACAATGGCCGCTTCAGTTCAACCGAGGGGTGACGCGGCGTGCGCAGCCCCGAACGCGATGTCACAAACCGTTTCCGGACGACTCAAGATCGGCCTGTCGGCCTGCTTTTCCCACGCCGACCCGACGCGCTCGCTGTTCACCAACAAGACGTTGCAGTATGTCGAGCAGTCGATCGCGCACTGGCTGATGTCGGCCGGCGCGATGGTGGTCATGGTGCCCTGCCCGACCGGCGAGACCGCGCGCGGCGACACCAAGCTCTCGCACTACGCCGAATGGCTCGACGGCGTCGTGATGCACGGCGGTGCCGATGTCTGGCCCGGCAGCTACGGCGAGGTGCCGCTCAAGGACGCCTGGATCGGCGACCGGATCCGCGACCTCTACGACCTGGCGCTGGTCGAGGCCTTCGAGCAGGCCGGCAAGCCGATCTTCGGCGTCTGCCGCGGCCTGCAGCTGATCAACGTGGCCTTCGGCGGCACGCTCTACCAGGACATCGAGGCCCAGCATCCCGACGGCCTGCAGCACCGCGACGCCGTGGCCTACGACCGGAACTACCACGAGATCAGCATCACGCCCGGCTCCAGGCTGTCGAAGCTCTATCCGGACATGGAGCGCGCGCGCGTCAACAGCATCCATCACCAGGGCGTGAAGGATCTCGCGCCCGGCTTCGAGGTCGACGCCTGGAGCATCCCCGACCGCATCCCCGAAGCCATCCGGCGCAAGGCCGACCGCGGCCGCAGCTACATCGCCGCCACCCAGTGGCACCCGGAGTTCCACACCTACGGCGCCACCGACACGGTGGACGACACCGCCATCCTGCAGGACTTCCTGTGGGCCTGCGCCACCGCCAAGGTCAGCCCGAAGGGGCCGCTGCGCAGTGCGCCAGGGCGCATCCGCAACCGGGCGGCGCGGCTGCTGCGGCAGGCGCTGCTGATGCGCTGAGCGGCTGCCCGCTTCCGCCTCAGCGGCTCTGGTTCTTGTAGTTGCTGACGCCGGCGTCGATCGTGCCGAACACGGTGATGCCGCTGCCGCCGGTATTGGCCGTGCCGGCGCTGCCGTCCGTGCCGCGCGAGGCGCAGCCTGCCAGCAGGCACACGCTGGCTGCGAACAGGATGGCGATGGTCTTCTTCATGCGAATCTCCTTCATGCGCTCAGGTGCTTGCCGACGATGCCGGCCAGCTCGAACATCGTGACCTGGTCCTTGCCGAACACCGGCTTGAGCTTGGCGTCGGCATTGATGGCGCGCTTGTTGGCCGCGTCCTGCAGGCCGTTGGCCTTGATGTAGTCCCACAGCTTCTTGATGACCTCGGTGCGCGCCACCGGTTCGGCGCCGATCACCGCGGCCAGCGCGTCGCTGGGCTTGAGGCCGGCACCGGGCTTGCGCGGCGCCTTCGGTGCCGCGGCTTTCTTGGCCGCCACCTTCTTCGCCGCCGGGGCCTTCGCGGCCGCCTTCTTCGCCGCGGCTGGCGCCGCCTTGGCGAAGGTCTTGCGCGGCGGGAACTTGCTGGTGCGCGGCTCGAACTCGAACGCCACCTTGCCCTCGTCCTTGTTCCAGGCCAGGAAGGCCTTGAAGGGGCGGCGCGTGCGCATCGAGACGAACTTGTCGAGCAGGTCGGTCTTGCCGGTGGCCAGCAGCTTCTCGACCTGGGCCCGCTCGATCGGCTGCTGCAGGATGATCTTGCCGGTCTTGAAGGTGCAGCTCGGCGTCGGCTGCGCGTTGGTCGGCACCGACTTCTCGCAGACGTAGTTGCTGCCGTGCTCGAACACCGGGGCGCCGCAGACCGGGCACGGGCCCACGGTGTCCTGCTGGCCGAAGTCGACGATCTCGCCGCTCTCGGCGTTCTTGTCGTCGCCGAAGTCGAACTCCAGCTTCCAGTTCTTCGCTTCCTCGTCGAACTTGAGCACGATCTCGGAGGTGAACGGCCAGCCGGCCTTCGAGCGGAAACCTTCCAGCGGTCCGATCTGCTTGTCGCGCAGCAGCGCCTCGGCCTCGGCCACTTCGAAGGTGCGGCCGGCCGGCGACTTGCCGAACGAAAACCCGCAAGGCTCCTGGCCCGGCTTGCCGGTGCAGGTGTAGCGGCGGTAGTTCTCCTTCACCACGCCGCCGCAGTTCGGGCAGGGAGTCGCCAGCGTGGCGTAGTCGCCGGGCACGGTGTCGCGGTCGTATTCCTTGGCCTTCTTGACGATGTGCTCCGTCATCTCGGCGATCTCGCGCATGAAGGCTTCGCGGCTCAGCTTGCCGTGCTCCATCTGAGCGAGCTTGTACTCCCACTCGCCGGTCAGTTCGGCCTTGGAGAGTTCCTCCACGCCGAGCCCGCGCAAGAGCGTCATGAGCTGGAAGGCCTTGGCGGTCGGGATCAGCTCGCGGCCTTCGCGGATCATGTACTTCTCGGCCAGCAGGCCTTCGATCGTGGCCGCCCGCGTGGCCGGCGTGCCGAGACCCTTTTCCTGCATCGCCTCGCGCAGCTCGTCGTCGTCGATGGTCTTGCCCGCGCCTTCCATCGCGCCGAGCAGTGTGGCTTCGGAATAGCGCGCCGGCGGCCGGGTCTTCAGGCCCTTGGGATCGGCCGATTCGACCTTGACCATCTCGCCGGGCTTGACCGGCACCAGGCGCTTGCCGTCCTTGTCGTCTTCCTTCTCGTCGTCCTCGGCTTCCTTGCCCCAGATCGCGAGCCAGCCGGCCTTCACGAGGACCTTGCCGTCGGTGCGGAACGGGTACTTCTTGCCGCCCTGCTCCACCGTGCTGATGCGTGTCGTGACCTGGTATTCGGCGCTCGGGAAGAACACCGACAGGAAGCGCCGCACCACGAAGTCGTAGAGCTTCTGCTCGGCGTCGGACAGGCCGCTCGGGGCTTGCAGGGTCGGGATGATCGCGAAGTGATCGCTGACCTTGGCGTTGTCGAAGATGCGCTTCGACGGCTTCACGTAGTTGTTGTCGATCGCCTGCCGGGCGAAGGGCGCCAGGTGCTTCATGCCGCTGTTGGCCAGCATGCCCATGGTGTCCTTGACCACCGGCAGGTAGTCCTCGGGCAGCGCGCGCGAATCGGTCCGCGGGTAGGTCAGCGCCTTGTGGCGTTCGTACAGGCTCTGCGCCAGCGCCAGCGTGGTCTTGGCGCTGAAGCCGAAGCGGCCATTGGCCTCGCGCTGCAGCGAGGTCAGGTCGAACAGCAGCGGCGAGGCGCTGGTGGTGGGCTTGCTTTCCTCGGTGACGCTGGCCGGCTTGCCACGCGCGGCGTCGGCGATCTCGCGCGCCTCGCGCTCGTTCCAGACCCGGTCGGCGCGCTGCTCGGGGTCGGGCACGCCGTCGGGGCCGGGCGGGGGCTTCTTCCAGTTCGGGTCGAACCATTTGCCCGGGTAGGCACCGGCCTCGGCCAGGAAGCTGCCGTGCACCTCCCAGTAGTCGCGGCTTACGAACTTGCGGATCTTCTCCTCGCGCTCGACCACCACGGACAGCGTCGGCGTCTGCACCCGGCCGACGGTGGTCAGGAAGAAGCCGCCGTCGCGCGAGTTGAAGGCGGTCATGGCGCGCGTGCCGTTGATGCCGACCAGCCAGTCGGCCTCGGAGCGCGAGCGCGCCGCATCGGCCAGGCCCTGCATCTGTTGTTCAGTGCGCAGCTGGTCGAAGCCGTCGCGGATCGCCTGCGGCGTCATCGACTGCAGCCAGAGCCGCTTGACCGGCTTGCCCAGCGGCGCCTTGCCGCCGGCGTACTGCTCGATCAGGCGGAAGATCAGCTCGCCCTCGCGGCCCGCGTCGCAGGCGTTGACGAGCTGGGTCACGTCCTTGCGCTTGGCCTGCTTCACGACCGCGTTGAGCCGGGTCTTGGTCTTGTCGACCGGCTTCAGGTCGAAGCGCGGGGGGATCACCGGCAGGTTCGCGAAGCTCCACTTGCCGCGCTTGACGTCGAACTCCTCGGGCGCCTGGATCTCCACCAAGTGGCCGACGGCGCTCGTGACGACGTATTTTTCGTTCTCGAAGTGCTCGTCGTGCTTGTCGAACTTGCCGGCCACCGGCGTGAGCGCGCGCACGATGTCCTGGGCCACCGAAGGTTTTTCTGCAATCACCAAAGTTTTCATCTGCGAATCCTATTCATTCTTTTCACCCGCCCGCGCCAGACCCTGGCCACCCCGCTCCCCTTGCCGTATGGCAAGGCGGGCACGGGGGGCCAGGCCGCCGCCGGGCCGCCAGCGCGGCGAAGTCCGCGCTTCGCACGTTCGGGCGGCCTGCCGTTCCCCCTCGGGGGGCAGCGAACCACACGAAGTGGGGAGCGTGGGGGCCATCTCTTTACAATCTGGCGCTTCTCGCGTGCGTACGCGCACGCGCATGCGTACATATTCAAACTAACAGACTTCGGCGATGCCATCCAAATCCCCCACTTCCGGCGGCCGCCGAATCCAGACCCGGCGTTCCAGCGTCCATGGCAACGGCGTCTTTGCCGTGCAGGATATTGCGGAAGGCGAAACGCTCATCGAATACAAGGGCGAGGTCATCTCCTGGGAGGAAGCGCTGCGCCGCCACCCGCACGACCCCGCCCAGCCCCACCACACCTTCTACTTCCACATCGATGACGACCGCGTGATCGACGGCAACGTCGACGGCAACGCCTCGCGCTGGATCAATCATTCGTGCGATCCGAGCTGCGAGGCCGACGAGCAGGACGGCCGCGTCTTCATCAAGGCGCTGCGCAACATCGCCGCCGGCGAAGAGCTCAGCTACGACTACGGCCTGGTCATCGACGAGCCCTACACGAAGAAGCTGAAGGCCGATTTCCCGTGCTGGTGCGGCTCGGAGGATTGCCGCGGGACCCTGCTGGCGCCCAAGGACGACGACGAGGGCAAGAAGGGCAAGAAGAAGAAAAGCAAGAAGAAGGACAAGAAGGGCGGGAAGAAGTCCGTGAAGAAGTCCGAAAAGAAGGCCGGAAAGAAAAAGGCCGAAACCGACAAGCACTGAACATGGCCGCACCCTGGTTCGAGGACGAGATCGCGCAGAGCCTGGCACCGTTGCTGCCCGGCCTCCGCGTCGAGGTGGTGGCCGAAATCGACTCGACGAACAGTGAGCTGATGCGCCGTTCGCGCGATGGCGAGACCGCTCCGGTGCTGCTCGTGGCCGAGCGCCAGACCGCCGGGCGCGGCCGGCTCGGCCGGCCCTGGCAGAGCGCGCAGGACGCCGGGGAACCCCCTTCGCTGACCTTCTCGCTCGGCCTGTCGCTGGCGCCGCGGGACTGGTCGGGCCTTTCGCTCGCGGTCGGTGCCAGCGTCGCCCAGAGCCTGGACCCGTCGCGCAGCGCCGGCGTTGCGCTCAAGTGGCCCAACGACCTGTGGGTGCAGGAGCGCAAGCTCGGCGGCATCCTGATCGAGACCGCCCTGCTCCAGCCGGATGCGCTCGAGCGCTACCTGGTGATCGGCATCGGCATCAACATCGGCCCGCGCGAAGCCGCGGGCATGAGCACGCCGCCGGCCTGGCTGAAGGAATGGCGCCCGGCCGCGACGCCCGGCGAGGTGCTGCGCGAGATCGTCGGGCCGCTGGTGCACGACGTGCAGCTCTTCAACGAACGCGGATTCGTGCCCTTCGCGGCCCGTTTCGCCGAGCGCGACCTCCTGCGCGGCCGCGACGTGCGGCTCAGCGACGGCACCGAGGGCCACTGCGAAGGCGTCGGCTGGGGCGGCGAGCTGCTGGTGCGCACCGCCACCGGCGTGAAGACCATCAGCAGCGCCGAGGTCAGCGTCCGCCCGGTGCGCATGCCGCCATGATCCTGCGGCTGGTCGTCGTCGCCCTGCTGGTCGCCAACCTGGGCTATTTCGCCTGGACTCGCGGCGCGCTCGCCCTGTTCGGCGCCGAGCCCGCGCGCTTCAGCGAGACCGAGCCGCAGCGCCTCCAGCAGCAGGTCCGGCCGCAGATGCTGCAGATCCGCAAGACGCCCCCTGCCAAACCCTAGCCGGACCCTACGCGGTCCCGGGCGTGCGGATTGGCATCGATGCGCAGGCTCACCAGGGTCCCCGGCGGCTGCTGGCCCGGGTGCGCGTCTTCCAGCCGCACGACCGCGAAGTGCTGGCGCGCGATCTCGCGCACGATCGGCAGCCCCAGGCCGGAGCCGTCGGCCTCGTTGCCGAGCACCCGGTAGAAGGGCTCGAACACCAGCTCGCGCTCGTGCTCCGCGATGCCGGGGCCGTTGTCCTCGACCTGCAGCACGAGGATGTGGCCGAAGGGGTCGGCCAGCACCCGCGCGGTGATCACGCCGGGCCGCTCGGGCACCGATGGCGTGTAGTTGATCGCGTTGTCGACCAGGTTGCGCACCAGTTCCTTCAGCAGCGTCGGGTTGCCTTCGAACACCACGCCGGGCGAGCCCGCCTCCGCGCCCTCGTAGCCCAGGTCGATGCGCTTGTCGATGGCTCGCGGCACGGCCTCGCGCACCACCTCGATCGTGAGGCGGGCCAGGTCGCAGGGCTGGCGCCCGATGTTGGCGCCGCTGCCCTCCGCGCGGGCCAGCGAGAGCAGCTGGTTGACCGTGTGCGTGGCGCGCACGCTGGCGCGGCCGATCTGCTTGAGTGACTGCTTGAGTTCGTCGGCATTGGCGCCCTCGCGCTGCGCCAGGTCGGCCTGCATGCGCAGGCCCGCCAGCGGCGTCTTGAGCTGGTGCGCGGCATCGGCCAGGAAGCGTTTCTGGGTGCCGATCGAGTCGTTGAGCTTGCTCAGCAGGTCATTGACCGACAGCACCAGCGGCACCACCTCGAGCGGCACCGAGGATTCGTCGAGCGGGCTCAGGTCGCCGGGCTTGCGCTCGCGGATGCGCGCCTCCACCACCGACAGCGGCTTGATGCCGCGCACCAGCGCCAGCCAGATCAGCAGCACCGCCAACGGCAGGATCGCGAATTGCGGCAGCAGCACGCCCTTGATGATCTCGGTGGCCAGCACCGACTGCTTCTCGCGCGTCTCGGCCACCTGCAGCAGCGCGAACGGCGCATCGGGCGTGCTGCCGGCGACCCAGAGCGACGCGATCCGCACCTTGCGGCCGTGCATCTGGCCGTCGCGCAGGTAGACCACGCCCGGTACAGGCGGGTCGTCCGAGCCCGGGAACGGCACATCGCGCTCGCCGCTCAGCAGCGTGCCGTGGCCGTCGAGCAGCTGGTAGTAGACCTGGTCGATATCGTCGCTGCCGAGGATCTCGCGCGCCGGTTGCGGCAGCACGAACTTGATCTGGCCGTTGTCCGCGTCGACCAGCCGGGCCAGGGTCTGGATGTTGGACTCCAGTGCGCGGTCGAAAGGCGCGTTGGCGATGCCCTGCGCCACCAGCCAGGTGACGCCGATGCTGACCGGCACCAGCAGCAGCAGCGGCGTGAGCATCCAATCGAGGATCTCGCCGAAGAGAGAGCGCTGCGCGCGCTGAAAGAGTTTTACCAAGCGTCTGGCCGGACGAAGCGGGACCGGCTACGAGGGAATCTTCTCGAGGCAATAGCCGAGCCCGCGCACCGTGGCGATGCGCACCGGCCCCTTCTCGATCTTCTTGCGCAGGCGGTGGATGTAGACCTCGATCGCGTTGAGGCTCACCTCCTCGCCCCATTCGCACAGGCGCTCGACCAGCTGGTCCTTGCTCACCAGCCGTCCGGCGCGCTGCAGCAGCACCTCGAGCAGGCCGAGCTCGCGCGCCGACAGTTCGAGCATCTTGCCGTCGAAGGTCGCGACCCGCCCGGCCTGGTCGTAGACCAGCGGGCCGTGCTTGATCGCGTTGCTGGTGCCGCCCATGCCGCGCCGCGTGAGGGCGCGCACCCGCGCCTCGAGTTCCTGCAGCGAGAAGGGCTTGGCCATGTAGTCGTCGGCACCGTAGTCCAGACCCTTGACCCGTTCCTCGACGCTGTCGGCCGCGGTCAGCACCAGCACCGGCAGTTGCGAGCCGCGGGCGCGTAGCCGCTTGAGGATCTCGAGGCCGTGCATGTTGGGCAGGCCGAGGTCGAGGATCAGCAGGTCGAACTCCCTGTTGGTCATCAGCGCGGCATCGGCCTGCGAGCCGGTCGCCACGTGGTCGACCGCCGAACCCGAGGTGCGCAGGCTGCGCAGCAGGGCATCGGCCAGAACCTGGTCATCTTCCGCAATCAGAATTCGCATACTAGGCTCACCCCCAGCCTCGCCCACTTCGTGTGGCTCTGCACCCCCTCTCCGGGGGCAACCCCAGCGGCCCGGCGGAGCCGGTTCCGCGGGGTTCCTGGACTTGGTCGCGCCAAGCCCCTTCAGATTCTAGGCCGCCGTGTACGCCTCGAGTCCAATGGTTACCACGGTGGCGATCTCGCTGCCGACGCTGGCGCGGAACTCATCCTCGGCCTGCGCGACGGCATTGCGGAAGGCCTCGAGCCAAGCCAGGCCGTCGGTGGTGAATAGCACCTGCCGCGCCCTCGCATCGAGCGGATCGGGCCCGCGCTGCACCAGTCCCCAGGCCTCGCATTGGTCGACCAGTGCGCCCATCGCCTGCTTGGTCATGCCGGCCCGCTCGGCCAGTTCGGTCAGCCGCGAGCCGTCGCGGGCCAGATGGCGCGTGATGTGGATGTGGGCGGCGCTCACCTGCGCGCGCGCCGCGAGGTTCGACAGCGCCAGCGGCACCTCGGCGTCGTGCGCCATCAACGCCAGCACCCGCTCGTCGAAGCGCCGCATCGCGTGGCCCAGCAGGCGGCCCAGGTGGGTCTGGCGCCAGGCGTCGTGGTCGATCGGAAATTGCGTGCCGGTCATGGGGGTCGATAGTAAAGCAAACTGACTAAAAATGAGGTTTGCCTGGGCCAATACGCCTCTACACTACTGTTCAAGCATCCAGCCTGTAATTAAAAGCAGCGGGATGAATTTCCCGCAACCCGTTGATATTCAAGGAGTTCTCACATGGACGCACTCGTCAAAGGCACCAGCATCTCGGTCCCCAACAGCGAAAAGGCCAAGGCCTTGCAGGCCGCGCTGGCCCAGATCGAAAAGCAGTTCGGCAAGGGCACGATCATGCGACTGGGCGAGGGCGAGGCGCTCGAAGACATCCAGGTGGTCTCCACCGGCTCGCTGGGCCTGGACATCGCGCTCGGCGTCGGCGGCCTGCCGCGCGGCCGCGTGATCGAAATCTACGGCCCGGAATCCTCGGGCAAGACCACGCTCACCTTGCAGGTCATCGCCGAGATGCAGCGCCAGGCCGGCACCTGCGCCTTCGTCGATGCCGAGCACGCGCTCGACGTGCAATACGCCCAGAAGCTCGGCGTCAACCTCTCCGACCTGCTGATCAGCCAGCCCGACACCGGTGAGCAGGCCCTCGAAATCGTCGATTCGCTGGTGCGTTCCGGTGCGGTCGACCTGATCGTCGTCGACTCGGTCGCCGCGCTCACCCCCAAGGCCGAAATCGAAGGCGAGATGGGCGACTCGCTGCCCGGCCTGCAGGCCCGCCTGATGAGCCAGGCGCTGCGCAAGCTCACCGCCACCATCAAGAAGACCAACTGCATGGTCATCTTCATCAACCAGATCCGCATGAAGATCGGCGTGATGTTCGGCTCGCCCGAAACCACCACCGGCGGCAACGCGCTGAAGTTCTACGCCTCGGTGCGGCTGGACATCCGCCGCATCGGCACCATCAAGAAGGGCGACGAGGCGATCGGCAACGAGACCAAGGTCAAGGTGGTCAAGAACAAGGTCAGCCCGCCCTTCAAGACGGCCGAGTTCGACATCCTGTTCGGCGAGGGCATCAGCCGCGAGGGCGAGATCATCGACATGGGCGTCAATGCCAAGATCGTCGACAAGTCCGGCGCCTGGTACGCCTACAACGGCGAGAAGATCGGCCAGGGCCGCGACAACGCGCGCGAATTCCTGCGCGAGAACCCCGGGCTGTCGCGCGAAATCGAGAACAAGGTGCGCGAATCGCTGGGCATTCCGCTGCTGGCCGAGGCGATCGAAAACGCCAACGCACCGGTCGAGAAGGCCGACAAGCCGGAGAAGGCCGACAAGGCCGACAAGAAGTAAACCGGGTGCCATGGCCTTCAGTGCCCCGTCCCTCAAAGGCCGTGCCCTTCGTCTCCTGAGCCAGCGCGAGCACTCGCGCGCCGAACTCGAGCGCAAGCTCAAGAAATACGAGGAAGAGCCCGGCACCCTGGCCCACGCCCTCGACGAACTCGCCGCCAAGGATTTCATCAGCGAGGCGAGGGTGGTGCAGTCAGTGCTGCACCAGCGCGCGGCCCGCATGGGCGCCGCCCGGGTCCGCCAGGAACTGCTGCACAAGGGCATCGCGCCCGAGGCGGTGGCCGAGGCGGTGGCGGGGCTGCAGGAGAGCGAATCGGCGCGCGCCCTCGAGGTGTGGCGCCGTCGTTTCACGGCATCGCCCGCGGATGCGAAGGAATGGGCCCGCCAGTCGCGCTTTCTGCTGTCGCGCGGTTTCTCCAGCGCGATCGTCGCGAAGATCCTGCGCGGAGCCGTCGATGCCGGCAACGAGGCCGACTGAGCCCCCCACGCCTGGCTTCAGACGGGCACTTCGGTGCGGCCCTTCTCGCGCGAGATGAACACCAGCACCAGGATCGTGGCCAGGGACTGCACCACCGCGATCATCGTGAGGCCCTGCGCATACTGTCCGGTGGCGGTCTTCAGGGCGCCCAGCAACTGGGGCGCGAAGTACCCGGCCAGGTTGGCGATCGAGTTGATCACCGCCACGCCCACCACCAGCGCGGTTGCGGAAAGATAGCGACTGGGAATCTGCCAGTAGATCGGGATGGAGCCCATGGTGCCGGCGGCGGACAAGGCCAGCGACAGGATCACGCCCATCGGGCTTTTCTGTCCCAGGAAGTAGGCCGTGAGCAGCAGGCCCAGCGCGCCGATGCCGGCGGCCACGGCCGTGTGCCAGCGCACCTCCTTGGCACGGTCGGAGAGCCAGCCGTTGCCGATCATGCCCAGCCAGCCGCAGGCATAGATGCCGGCCATCACCCAGCCCAGCGTCTTGATGTCCGTGATGCCCACTTCGCGCACGATGCTGGGGCCGTAATAGACCAGGGTGGCATTGCCAGCCACGATGCAGAAGAAGATCAGGATCAGCACCCAGATGCGCGGGTCGCGCAGCGAAGCCATGAAACTGTGTTCGCGCGGGCCGAGCGTCGCCGCCTCGGCCGACAGCTCGTATTGGACGTGCGTCTTCTGCTGTGCGCTCAGCCACTTGGCCTTGGCGGGCGAATCGCTCAGCACGAACCAGGCGGCCAGGCCCGCGAGCACCGACGGGATCCCCTCGACGATGAACAGCCATTGCCAACCCTGGTAGCCGCCGACGCCCTGGAGCGCCGCCATCAGGTAAGCGGCGATCGGGCTGCCCAGCATGAGCGACAGGGCCGACGCGGAGACGAAGAAGGCCAGGGCCTTGCCCCGGCGATGCGCGGGCAGCCAGTACGTCAGATAGAGAATCACGCCGGGCTGCAGGCCGGCCTCGAACGCGCCCATCAGAAAGCGCAGGATGTAGAACTGCGTCGGCGTCTTCACCCAGGCCATGAGCACGCACATCAGGCCCCAGCCGATCGCGATCCGCATGATCGTCTTCCTGGCGCCGATCTTCTGCAGCAGCAGGTTGCTGGGCACCTCGAAGAAGAAGTAGCCGAAGAAGAAGATGCCGGCGCCGGCGCCATACACGGCATCGGACCAGGCCAGGTCGCTCATCATCGTCAGCTTGGCGAAGCCCACGTTCACCCGGTCGGTCCAGGCCAGGAACCAGACCAGCGTGAGAAACGGGATCAGCCGCCAGACAATGCGCCTGAACGTGACGTCGCGCTCCTGCACTGCTTCGATGGACGTCTGCGGGCTCAGCGGAAAGGCATTCGCACTCATGTATTCCTCCAGTAGGGCCGGTGGATAATCCCGGCCTTCGCGCCCGGCGCACAGTCGGCGTCCGTTATATCCCGCATAAACCATGCCCATGCCGCGCAACGGCGAGACCCATGAACGAGCCTGACGAGTCGCTAGACAGCCAGCAGTTGCGGGTGCTGAAGACGCTGCTGAGCGAGCGCAGCGTCACGCGCACGGCCGTCCGTCTGAATCTTTCCCAGCCCGCGGTGAGTGCCAGCCTGCGGCGGTTGAGGGCCGTCTTCGGCGACGAACTGCTGGTTCGCAGCGGCAACGCCATGGTCCCCACGGCGCGCCTGCTGGAACTGGAAGGCGCGCTGCGCGACGTCCTCGACGGCATGGACCGCCTGCTCGCCGACACGCAGCCTTTCGATCCCGCCAGCACGCAATCGACGTTCACGGTGGGCTGCCCGGACTACCTGTCCACGGTGTTCATGGCGGGAGTGGCCCGGGTCATGCGCACCCAGGCGCCTTGCGCGCGATTGCAGGTCCATCCTTTGGGCCCGGATTTCGACTTCGAGCAGGCCTTGGCGCAAGGCGACATGGACGTGGTCATCGGCAATTGGCCCCGGCCCCCGGACGGGCTGCACCTGGCGCCCTTGCTCGACGACCAGATCGTCTGCCTGATGTGCCGGGACCACGCCCTGGCACGCGCTCCCCTGAGCCAGGCCGACTACCTGGCGGCGCCGCACGTCGTGCCGATGCCGTTTTCATCGACGCACCGCGGCGTCATCGACCATCACCTGGCCAGTCTTCGGCTGGCCCGCAATGCGCGCATCACGATCCCTTTTTTCAGCATGGCGCCCCACATGCTGCCGGGGACGGATCTGGTCTTCACGATCAGCCGCCATTTCGCCAACCACTATGCCCGGTTGCTTCCGCTCGCGGTGGTGGATTGCCCCGTCGACTACCCGCCGATGCGCTTCTATCAACTGTGGCATCCGCGCACCCACCACGCAGCCGCGCAGCGCTGGCTGCGGCAGGCACTGTCCGGGGTGGCGCTGCAAATGGGCGTGGCGCCCGCCGAGCCGCAGCCGCGGCGATGACTTCCCGAAGGCGCCGCGAAGACGCGCTCAGAGTCCCAGCATCAGCTTGAGGTTCTGCACGGCGGCGCCGCTGGCGCCCTTGCCCAGGTTGTCCAGCCGGGCGATGACCACCGCATGGCGATGGTCCTCGTTCGGGAACACGCGGATCTCGAGTTCGTTGGTGTCGTTGAGCGCCAGCGCGTCGATCTTGCCGTCGGCCGTGGGCGGCAGCACCTTCACGAACCGTTCCGGCGTATTGCTCTTCGCATAGTGGGCGGCCAGCGCATCGTGCAGGTGCGCCGCGGTCGGGCGGTCGGGCAGGTCGTCCAGGTGCAGCGGCAGCTGCACCAGCATGCCCTGCTTGAAGTTGCCGACCGAGGGAATGAAGACCGGCCGGCGGGTCAGGCCGGTGTACTTCATGATCTCGGGGATGTGCTTGTGCTTGAGCCCCAGCGCGTAGGTCTCGAACAGCGGCGCCTCGCCCTTCTCGTAGGCCTCGATCATGGTCCGGCCGCCGCCCGAATAGCCGCTGACCGAGGGCAGGGCGATGGGGAGGTCCGGCGGCAGCAGCCCGGCGTCGACCAGCGGGCGCACGATGGCAATGGCGCCGGTGGCGTAGCAGCCGGGGTTGGCCACGCGCTCGGCCTTGGCCACCGCATCCGCGTGTCCGGTCACCAGTTCCGGGAAGCCGAACACCCAGCCGGGCGCCGTGCGGTGCGCGGTCGAGGCGTCGATGATCTTGGGGCGGCGGCCGTCCAGCTGGTCGATCAGCGCCACCGATTCGCGCGCCGCGTCGTCATGCAGGCACAGCACGACCAGGTCGACGCCGGCCATCAGCGCGCGCTTGGCGGCCACGTCCTTTCGCAGCTCGGGCGCGATGCTCACGAGTTCGATCTGCGGCATCGTCTGGAGCCGCTCGCGGATCTGGAGGCCGGTGGTTCCGGCCTCGCCATCGATGAAGACCTTGGGCATGTGGAGCCTCTTGTGGCTTGGGAGTAAATACGTATTGACCACAAACACGGGTCAATTGTTGGTGCGGCGCACCATGATACAGTCCCCTGCTGTCCGCCGCCCCCGCCCCCCAGGCGCCGTGGCCCGTGGGCAACAGCCATATTCTCCCGTTCTCCAAACCCCGTTCCGAGAGACACCCTCATGAAGATTCACGAGTACCAAGGCAAGGAAATTCTTGCCAAGTTCGGCGTGCCCGTACCCCGCGGCATCCCGGCGTACACAGTTCAGGAGGCGGTCGAGGCCGCCCAGAAGCTTGGCGGCCCGGTCTGGGTGGTCAAGGCCCAGATCCACGCGGGCGGCCGCGGCAAGGGCGGCGGCGTCAAGGTCGCCAAGTCGATCGAAGACGTCAAGAAGCTCGCCGGCGAGATCCTCGGCATGCAGCTCAAGACGCACCAGACCGGCCCCGAAGGCCAGAAGGTCCGCCGCCTCTACATCGAGGACGGCGCCGACATCCAGAAGGAATACTACGTCTCGGCCGTGACCGACCGCGCGACGCAAAAGGTGGCCTTCATCGCGTCGAGCGAAGGCGGCATGGACATCGAGGAAGTGGCCCACTCCACGCCCGAGAAGATCGTCACCGAGTTCATCGACCCGCTGACCGGCCTCGGCGACGCCCAGGCCAAGAAGATCGCCGACGCGATCGGCATCCCGGCCGACTCCACCGCCCAGGCCGTGGACGTCTTCAAGAAGCTCTACACCTGCTACATGGAAACGGATGCCTCGCTGGTCGAGATCAATCCGCTGAACCGTGACAGCAAGGGCGGCATCATGGCGCTCGACGCCAAGTTCAACTTCGACAGCAACGCGCTGTACCGCCACCCCGACATCGTCGCGCTGCGCGACCTCGACGAGGAAGACGCGGCCGAAGTCGAGGCCAGCAAGTTCGACCTCGCCTACATCAGCCTGGACGGCAACATCGGCTGCCTGGTGAACGGCGCCGGCCTGGCCATGGCCACCATGGACACCATCAAGCTGTTCGGCGGCGAGCCGGCCAACTTCCTCGACGTGGGCGGCGGCGCCACCCCCGAGAAGGTGACCGAGGCCTTCAAGATCATGCTGAAGAACAAGAACGTCGAGGCCATCCTCGTCAACATCTTCGGCGGCATCATGAAGTGCGACACCATCGCCACCGGCGTGATCGCGGCCTGCAAGGCCGTGAACCTGCAAGTGCCGCTGGTGGTGCGCATGAAGGGCACCAACGAAGTCGAAGGCAAGAAGCTGCTGGCCGATTCGGGCCTGCCGATCATCAGCGCCGACACCATGGCGGAAGCGGCCCAGAAGGTCGTGGCAGCAGTCAAGAAAGCCTAAGGAAACGTCATGTCGATCTACATCAACAAAGACACCAAAGTCATCACGCAAGGCATCACCGGCAAGACCGGCCAGTTCCACACCGAGAAGTGCCAGGAATACGCGAACGGCAAGAACTGCTTCGTGGCCGGCGTGAACCCGAAGAAGGCCGGCGAGTCGATCTTCAACATCCCGATCTTCGGCTCCGTCAAGGAAGCCGCCACGCAGACCGGCGCGACCGTGTCGGTGATCTACGTGCCGCCGGCCGGTGCCGCTGCCGCGATCTGGGAAGCCGTCGAGGCCGACCTCGACATGGCGATCTGCATCACCGAAGGCATTCCGGTGCGCGACATGCTCGAAGTGCGCAACAAGATGCGCGCCAAGGAAGCCGCGGGCGGCAAGAAGACGCTGCTGCTGGGCCCCAACTGCCCCGGCCTGATCACGCCCGACGAGATCAAGATCGGCATCATGCCCGGCCACATCCACCGCAAGGGCCGCATCGGCGTGGTCAGCCGCTCCGGCACGCTGACCTATGAAGCCGTGGCGCAACTCACCGAGATCGGCCTCGGCCAGTCGAGCGCGGTCGGCATCGGCGGCGACCCGATCAACGGCCTGAAGCACATCGACGTGATGAAGGCCTTCAACGACGATCCCGACACCGACGCGGTCATCATGATCGGCGAGATCGGCGGACCCGACGAGGCCGACGCCGCGCGCTGGTGCAAGGACAACATGAAGAAGCCGATCGTCGGCTTCATCGCCGGCGTCACCGCGCCTCCCGGCAAGCGCATGGGCCATGCCGGTGCGCTGATCTCGGGCGGCGCCGACACGGCCGATGCCAAGCTCGCCATCATGGAAGAGAGCGGCTTCACGGTGACGCGCAACTTCTCGGAACTCGCCAAGCGGCTCAAGGCGCTGCTCTAAGAAGCTTCGTTTTCTCGCTGAACCACACAAGAGAAAAAGCGCCCGCAACCAGGTTGCGGGCGCTTTTTCAATCAATAACAGTGGAATAAAGAGACATGGAATTCCTTCAAACCACGGACTTCTGGATCGGTCTGCTCAAGATCGTCTGGATCAACATCATCCTCTCGGGCGACAACGCGGTCGTGATCGCGATGGCCGCCCGCTCCCTGCCGCCGCACCAGCAGCGCACGGCCGTGCTGTTCGGCTCCGGTGCCGCGGTGGTGCTGCGGATCATCCTCACGGTGGTCGCGGCCAAGCTGCTGGCGCTGCCTTACCTGCAGATCATCGGCGGCCTGCTGCTGCTGTGGATCGGCACCCAGCTGCTCAGCGGCGAGGAGGAGGGCGATGGGGAAGACAAGGAGTACGGCAGCATGATGGCCGCGATACGCACCATCCTGCTGGCCGACCTGGTGATGAGCCTGGACAACGTGATCGCGGTCGCCGCGGCGGCGCAGGGCAGCATGGTGCTGCTGATCCTCGGCCTGGCGATCAGCATCCCGCTGGTGATCTTCGGCAGCACGCTCATGATCAAGCTGATGGAGCGCTTCCCGATCATCGTCATGCTCGGCGCCGCCTTGATCGGCTGGGTGGCCGGCGAGACGATCGTCAGCGATACCATCCTGCGCGATATGCTCGTGGCCAATCCGTGGCTGCACTACGCGGCGGCAGCGGCCGGCGCGGCGTTCGTGGTGGCCGTGGGAAGATGGCTGCAGAAGCGATCCCACGCCCCCGGCTGAGCGCAGCCAACCAACCTCCTGATCCATGGCGAAATCCGGCACTGAAGTTTCCAACGATCCCGGCGTGCTGGCATGGGATTTCGCCGCGCTGACCGATCCGGGCCGGGTGCGCGCCAACAACGAGGACACCATCGCCTTCGAGCCCTCGCTGGGCCTGGTGCTGCTGGCCGACGGCATGGGCGGCTACAACGGCGGCGAGGTCGCCAGCGGCATGGCGATCGCGCTGCTGCAGGCCAGCTTCGGCCGCTGGCTCGCCCATGCGGGCCCGCACGCCCATGTGAAGGCGGTCAAGCGCGCCCTGCAGGCCGGCACCGACGAGGCCAACGCGGCCATCCTCGAAGCGGGCATCGCGAACGTGCAGCTCCAGGGCATGGGGACCACGCTGGTGCTGGCCGCCTTCGGGCCGCAGCGCGCGATCATCGGCCACATCGGCGACTCGCGCTGCTACCGGCTGCGCGGCGACACGCTGGAGCGGCTGACGCGCGACCATTCGCTGCTGCAGGAGCAGCTCGACGCCGGCGTCATCACGCCGGAGCAGGCCCTGCAGTCGCCGCACCGCAACCTGGTCACGCGCGCGCTCGGCATCGAGCGCCACGTCGACCTCGAGATGCACGAGCACGGCGTGATGCCGGGCGACCTGTTCCTGCTGTGTTCCGACGGCCTGTCCGAAATGGTGCCGGACGCGCAGCTTTTCACAATTTTGTTACAAAATATCGGCTTGCCAGAGAAAGCAACACTTTTGGTTGCAACTGCGAACGACAATGGCGGCCGGGATAACATTTCGGTCGTCCTGGCCCGGGCGGGCGGTAGCAAGGCCCCTGAGGCAACCCCATAGCAGAGGTCAGGAAAACCCATTGTTGCAAGGGCCCCGCCGTGAGCAAGCCAACGAGATCCAGGAGTCGGTCATGCCCAAATTGATCGTGTCGATCGACGGTGTCGTCATCAAGGACGTGACCCTCGCGAAGGACCGGACCACGCTGGGACGGCGGCCCTACAACGACATCGTGGTCGACAATCTCGCGATCAGCGGCGAGCACGCCGTGCTGCACATGATCGGCGGCGATGTCTACCTGGAAGATCTCAACAGCACCAACGGGACCTACGTCAACGGGCGAGCCATCAAGAAGCAGGCGCTCGAGCAGAACGACGTCATCGAGGTCGGCAAGTACAAGATCCGCTTCCTGGCCGGCAATACCGGCGCGGGCGAGAGCCTGGCGCCGGCGCGCACCGTCGTCGCGGCCCCCTCGGGCCCGATTCCGCTGTCTTCCGCGCCCACGGTGCAGTCGCCGCTGGGCGGCGGCACGGCCGGCGCGGCGGTCATGCGGGTGCTGTCCGGCAGCGGTGCCGGACGCGAGCTGTCGCTGCAGAAAGTCGTCACCACCATCGGCAAGCCCGGCGTGGCGGTCGCCGCGGTCACGCGCCGGCTGCACGGCTACGTGGTGGCGCCGATCGACGGCGAGACGGCCCTCAACGGCGAGCCGCTGGGCGGCGAGGCCGTGGCGCTGCAGGACGGCGACCTGCTCGAACTCGGTGGCACGCAGATGCAGTTCGTCATCAGCTGATCCGGCCCTGAATCCACTGCGCTGCCGCCGAAGGCGGGGGTCACATTGAACGCGCTGCGACGCCACGGTGCCCGCATCGCGATCACGCTGTTGCCCGTGGTGCTCGCGCTGGCCCATGTGCTGGGCGCCTGGCAGCTTCCCTTTCTCGAACGGCTCGACCGCTTCATCTACGACGTGCGGCTGCGCGCCACCATGCCGGGCACGCTCGATCCGCGGATCGTGATCGTCGACATCGACGACCCGAGCCTGCAGCAGCTCGGGCAATGGCCCTGGGGCCGCGACCAGGTGGCGCGGCTGACCACCGAAGTCATGGAGCGCCAGCAGGCCCGCGCGCTGGGTTTCGACGTGCTCTTCGTCGAACCCGATGCGGGTTCGGGGCTCGAAGCCCTGCGCCAGCTCGCGAAAGGGCCGCTGAAGGGCCAGGCCGGCCTGGCCGGCGAGATCGAGCGGCTCTCGCCCGGGCTCGACCATGACGCCGCCTTCGCGCGCACGCTCGCTGGCCGGCGGGTGGCGCTCGGCTTCTACTTCACCCGTACCGCCGAGCCGCGCGCCAAGGGGCAATTGCCCGCCCCCGTCCTGCCGGCCGGCGCCTTCCCCGAGGGCAGCGAGCACACGACGCGCTGGAACGGCTTCGTCGGCAGCATCGAGCTGCTGGCCGAGGCGGCACCGGCCGGCGGTTTCCTGAACGTGGTGCTCGACCGGGACGTGGACGGCGTGGTGCGCTCCGTGCCGCTCATCGCGCGCTACGAGGGCGACGACGCCCAGCCCGGCTATTACGAATCCCTGGCGCTGGTCGTCCATCGCCTGGCCGCCGGGGTCGTGGGCCTGGTGCCGGTGCTGGCGCCCACCGGGTCGGCCGGCGGCCCGCCGCCGCTGGAGGCCCTCATGCTGTCGACCGGCACGGCGCAGCTGCGGGTCCCGGTGGACCGCACGGCGAGCGTGCTGGTGCCCTTTCGCGGCCCGGGCGGCCCGCGCGGCGGCTCCTTCCGTCACGTTTCGGCGGCCGAGGTCATCCGGGGCGCGCTCGCGCCCGGCGAGCTGAAAGACAAGATCGTGCTCGTCGGCTCCACCGCGCCGGGCCTGACGGACCTGCGTTCGACCCCGGTCGGGGCCGACTTCCCGGGTGTCGAAGTGCACGCCAACATCGTCTCTGGGCTCCTGGACTCGAGGATTCCGGCCGTTCCAGACTACGCCGTGGGCTACGAGCTGGTCATGCTGATCGCGGCCGGGCTCGCGCTCGCCTTCGGCCTGTCGCTGAGCACCGCGCCGCGCGCGGTGGGGGCCGCGGTGCTGATTTCCGCCGCGCTGATCGGTGTCAACACCTGGCTCTACCTCGGCGCCGGCCTGGTGCTGCCGCTGGCCGCCTCGCTGGTGATGGTCGCGCTGTCCTTCGTGCTCAACATGAGCTGGGGCTACTTCGTCGAGGCCCGGTCCAGCCGCGGCCTGGCCGCGCTGTTCGGCACCTATGTGCCGCCGGAACTCGTGGACGAGATGCGGGCCGATCCGCGGCGCTACACCATGCGGGCCGAGAACAGGGAACTCACCGTGATGTTCTGCGACATGCGCGGCTTCACGCGGCTGGCCGAGCAGATGGCGCCGGCCGACCTGCAGGCCTTCCTGAACACCTTCTTCAGCCGCCTGAGCGAGGTCATCAGCGCCCACCGCGGGACCGTCGACAAATACATGGGCGACTGCGTCATGGCGTTCTGGGGCGCGCCGGTCGAGGCCGCCGACCACGCCGAACTGGCGGTCCAGGCCGCCATCGAGATGGCGGCCGCGGTGCACGAGCTGAACGGCCGCCATCGCCTGAGCGGCCTGCCGCAGATCAACGTCGGCATCGGCATCAACACCGGCGTGATGAGCGTCGGCGACATGGGCTCGGCCGTCCGCCGCAGCTACACCGTGGTGGGCGACGCGGTGAACCTCGCGTCGCGGCTCGAGGGCCTGGGCGTGCACTACGGCGTCGAGATCGTCGCCAGCGAGGCCACCCGGCGCGCCGCGCCCGGATTCGCCTGGCAGGAGCTGGACAGCGTGCGGGTGCAGGGCAAGGCCCGGACGGTCCGGATCTTCACCCCCGTCGGCCGGCAGGCCAGCGTCGGCCCGCAGGCCCGCCTGGAACTCCAGCAGTGGGAAAACGCACTTTCAGCGTACCGCCTACAAGATTGGTTACAAGCTCAGGCTATCCTATCGCCCCTGCTCGCCGCAGATGCCAAAAAAGTCCTTTACCAGCTGTACGCACAGCGATTAGCCTCGATGTCGTTGCAGCCCAAAGACCCGCAATGGGACGGCGCAACCCGGTTCGATTCGAAGTAGCGGCCCTACGGGCTGAAAGTCAAAGGTCTCGCGAAAATGCAGGTGCGTGTATTGGGGTGCTCCGGTGCCATCGCCAAGGACTGCCGCACGACCTCTTTCCTGGTCGACAGCGATCTGCTGGTCGACGCCGGCACCGGTGTCGGCGACCTCACTCTCGACGAGATGTCCGCCATCGACGACGTGGTGCTGACCCACTCGCACCTCGATCATGTCGCCGCGCTGCCGCTGATGCTCGACGCCATCGCCAGCCGCCGCACCCGGCCGCTGCGCGTGCATGCGCTGCGCGCCACCATCGAGGCGCTGCGCGCCCACATCTTCAACAACGTCATCTGGCCCGATTTCGCCAGCATCCCGAGCCGGGAGTCGCCTTTCGTGAGCTTCCATGAAGTCGTGATCGGCCAGCAGCTGCAGCTCGGCACCCAGGCGCCCAAGCAAATCGAAGTGCTGCCGGCGGTTCACACCGTGCCGGCCTGCGGCTACGCCGTGCGCTGCGCGCAGGGCAAGGGCCATTGGGTCTTCAGTGGCGACACCGAGCGCAATGCACCCTTCTGGGCGCGCGTGAACCAGCTGGAGGTCGCGATGCTGGTGATCGAGACCGCCTTCAGCAACCGCGAACAGGCGCTGGCGCAGCGCAGCCGGCACCTGTCGCCCGCCACCCTGGCGGACGAACTGGCCCAGATTGCACCCGGGCGAAGCTATCCGATCTACATCACGCACACGAAGCCGGCGGAGACGGAAGAAATCATGAGCCAGATCGACAACATCGCCGACGGGTCGCTGATCAGCAGCGGTGGGAAGCAGGCGTGGGACATCCGGTGGCTGCAGGCGGCGGAGGTGCTGCAGGTCTGATTTGCTATCTATATGTTGCACTTCCTGTCTCATAAAGAATAATGCAACATATGGATAGCAAAGCCGCCGCGTCAATCTCCTCGCTGTCCGAGGTCGGGGCGGTCATTCGCAGTGCGCGCCGCCACAAGAAGCTCTCCCAGGCCGCATTGGGCGAGCGCGCCGGCCTGTCGCGCATGCCGGTCTACCGGCTCGAGGCCGGCAAGGACGTCTCCCTCGCCTCGCTGCTCGCCATGCTCGCGCCGCTCGGCCTGGCGCTGAGCCTGGACCCGCGCGAGCCGGGCCCGCTGCGCGCGGCCGACCTGGCGAAGGCATTCGCGCACCTGCAAGAGCCCGACGACACGTGACGGCGCTGCCCGAAAAACTGCGGGACCTGCAGCTCGCTGTTCATGGCCAGCCGCAGGCCCTGCTCGCCAAGCGGTCGATCTATTCGCTGGTCTACGAAGGCGAGGCGCGCCACCAGGTCGGCCTGGGCCTTCCGATCGCCGACCGCGTGTTCCAGGACGGCGACCTCTTCGCCGCCCTCGACATGAACCTTCCCGAGGGTTATCTGTTCGAGCGCATCCTGGCGCGCTTCGGCAAGTTCCAGGTCACGAAGATGCACCTGCTGGCCCTGATGGGCGCCGGCGCCATCGGCCGCGTGGCCTACCAGATGCCCGGCGAAGCGCCGCTGGGCGCGGGGGCCGGCGGCCTGGTCTCGCGCGACGACCTGCTCGCGGGCGGACGCAGCGAGGCCTTGTTCGAGGAACTGGTCGACGCCTTCATGGGCCCGGGCACCGGCCTGGCCGGCGTCCAGCCCAAGATCATGGTGCCGGTGGCCGACAAGGCCGTGGTGCCCGGCCCCAACGCCATCGTCAAGGCCGAGGGGCCGCGCTACCCCGGCCTGAGCGCCAACGAGTGGCTGTGCCTCGAAGCCGCGCGCCACGCCGGGCTGCCCGTGCCGCGCGCCGACCTCTCGGCCGACGGCAAGCTGCTGGTGCTCGACCGCTTCGACATCCGTCCCGACGGCAGCCGCCTCGGCTTCGAGGACATCGCGGCGGTCATGCAGCTGCGCGTGCGGGAGCGCCTGTCCAGCCGCAAGTACATCGGGAGCTACGAAGACGTGGCGGCGGCGCTGCGCCTGGTGTGCAGCGAACCCGCGCCGGCCCTGCACCAGTTCTTCAAGCTGCTGGTGCTGACGGTGCTGGTGCGCAATGGCGACGCCCATCTGAAGAATTTTGCGGTGCTGTACGACGACGATCGGGTCTGGCCCAGCCCGGTGTACGACCAGGTGAGCACCGTGCTCTATGCCTACGAGCGGCCGGGCGGCATCGAGACCGTCGACCACACGCTGGCGCTCAAGTGGCGGCGCGGCGGCCGCAGCGGMGACAAATCCCCGGCCCGCAGCTACCCGAACCGGGCCGAACTCGAGGCCTTCGGCCGCGATGTCTGCGGCGTCCATCATCCGGGCGCGGTGATCGAGCACAGCTGCGAGGCGATGAGCGCCGCGCTGGCCGCTCCGCATCCGGCGGTGCCGCTGGAGTTGCTGCAGCGGATGACGCAGGTGTGGGATGGGGCGCGGGCTTGGATGCGGGTGGAGCGGGCGGGGAGTGCGGCCGGCCGGGAGCCGCGGGGATGACGCGGGTTGGCAGGGAGATGACAAAAATGTCACCCCGCGTCTGTAAGGGGCAACAGTTCTCGTCACATGTTGTAACTAGAACGTGAACAACTGCACGGGAAAAGCGGGCTGGCACGGGCAAAACCGGGGTGGCATGGATGCTGCGGTGACATGAGCGCACCGGGGGCCTCCTCGGGCTCCCAAAACCAACCTGGAGTGAATGAATGAACCGTCGGAACATCGCACGTAACGTGCAAAAGGGTTTCACCCTGATCGAATTGATGATCGTTGTGGCGATCATCGGTATCTTGGCTGCTGTGGCGCTGCCGGCTTATCGTGACTACACGGTTCGTGCGAAGGTCAGCGAGTTGATTCTGGCCGGCTCTTCGGCCAAGACCAATATCGCGGAATTTGTGAATACCAACGGCATGATGCCTGATACGGCGTCGATCACGATCGACGCTCAAATAACCAAGTATGTCGCCTCGGTCAGTTACGTAGGCACGGATGCGTCGAAGGGTTATGTTGAGGTGACAGCGTCGGCCGCCGAACCTGCGATCAGCGGCAAGAAGCTTAGCCTCAGTGGGGTGGCGTCCGGCGGCCAGGTTCTTTGGACGTGCGCTGCCTCAGGGACTGGCGGAATCGATCCGAAGTTTCTCCCCTCCAGCTGCAAGTAATTTCGTGCTAAAACGATCCTTTGACATCTGAAGAGGAAAAGGCTCCTGTAGGAGCCTTTTTTCTTGGCATGCGCGACTTCTGGTCGGTGGCATAGCCTGACCTAGTGCTCCGGGAGAAGGTATTGCGAATGGATATTTTCCTGGTCAACCGCAGCGACCGACCTGCAGGCGCTGCGATGCAAGTGGATCGAACTTGGGGGGCGTGGGCGCGAGCCTTCATGCGGCCAATCGAGTTGCCCTTCAATCCGTGGTGGTTGTTGTGGACGTTGACGATCGCTGGCGCCTGGCTCTTGCCGACTCATTTCATACCCTGGGCCGCCTTTCATGCCGATCTGGCGATGGTACTGGCGTTGCTGCCGGGCGCCTTCTGGATCGTGTCGCGCAGTCCGAAGCCACTTTCACTGAACGTGAGTGTGATCGTCGCGCTGCTGTCCGCATGTGTGCCGCTTCTGCAATTTGCCTCAGGACTGATCTATTTCGCGGGCGACGCGTGGATCGTCAGCGCCTATCTTTTCGGATTTGCACTCGCTCTGCTGGTTGGTGCGCGTTTTCAACAATTGGCTCCGGGTCAGCTGGCTGACTCACTGCTCTTTTCGATTGGCGTGGCGGCACTGCTCTCTACCGCGCTCATTCTCTATCAGTTGTTGAGCCTATCGGGATTGGGGTTGCTGGCGCTTAATTTGCCAACTGGCTATCGCCCTTTTGCCAACCTTGGGCAACCCAACCATGTGGCTACGCTGCTAGTGTGGGGCTTGGTGGCAATTTGGTGGGCCTACCTTTCCAGAAGAATGCGCGGCTGGATCGCAGTGCTAGCCGCTGCCTTTCTGATGGTCGGCATTGTCGCGACGCAATCGCGCACCGCCTGGCTCGAGATCACTTTGCTCGGTATTGGCGCCGTGCTCTACCGTCGGCCTCTGGGGACTCGGCGCTATGCCCCGACCCTTGTGGCGCTGGCTGCGTTCTTTGCCCTGATGGTGGTGACTTGGCAGTCCATAAACCATGCGCTGCATTTCGATGCTGCGCGGACTGTCTCAGACGAAATGTCGCCCGGACTACGTCCCGCCGCGTGGGAACTGTTTCTGAACGCCTTGACTCTCCGCCCGTGGACAGGATGGGGTTGGAATCAATTGTCCGTCGCCCAGTCCGCGGTCGCGCTCGAGCATCCAAGTCTCCGCTACACCTTTCAGAGCGCCCACAACCTGGTGCTCGATCTGCTGGTTCAGAACGGAGTATTGTTGGGCGGATTGATGACGGCGGCGCTAGCCTTGTGGCTAACTGTCAAGGCGTTGCGCGTAAATACCGCCGAAGGCTGCCTCTTGCTGTTTGCAATTGGCGTATTGCTGACGCACTCACTGCTCGAATTCCCGCAAACCTACGCCTATTTTCTTCTTCCCGCGGGACTGATGATGGGCGCACTCGATGAGGAGTGCACCAAGCGTCGAGCCTTGGCTCTGGGTCGCTGGCCTGCTGTCGCAATGCTGAGTGTGGGGGCTGCCCTTACTTCATGGATTGCGATCGAATACAACCTGGCAGAGCGCAGTCTGGAGCGCGTGCGCTTCGAGCGCAACAGGGTAGGCCCATCACGCAACAGCAAGCCCCCGGAATTGGTGATGCTGACCCAATTGCGTGAATTCCTATGGTTCTTGCGCCTGAAAGCCGGCGAAAAGGTTAGTCCGAGCCAGCTTGAAGCAATGCGCGCAATTGTTGAACGCTATCCGTCTGATGGAAACCAATTGGTCTATGCCATGTCGGCGGCGCAAAACGGCCACGCCGACACTGCTCGCGATGCTTTGACGCGCATGTGTCTGATGGTTCCCCGAGCGCGTTGCGAGGCAGCACTCAACACTTGGCGGGAGATAGCTGTGTCCTCGCCGGTGCTGTCGGCGATCGAAATGCCAAAGGTGTCGCGCCCGCGCTATATAGCCATACCAACTGCCATAGCCGCTCCCGAGAAACAGCGATGAGGTCAATGTAAAGAGTTTGACAGTTGATTGGTTTTTTTAGATCAAATATTTGCTTCACCTCTTTGACGTTACTTCATCGACCTACCGATCTCGATATCGCGGAAATATTACGCAAATGCGCGATGTATTGAACTGGCCTCGCCACCGCAAACAGCTTGCCGTTGTTGTGCTCGATGGTGTCTTGGCATGTTTGTCTACTTGGCTGGCATTCACGCTTCGGTTGGATGCCTTGCATCGACCGGTCGGGGCGGAGTGGTTGGCATATATTATTGCCCCGGTTCTGGCTATTCCTATTTTTGTGAAATTTGGTCTTTACCGTGCGATATTTCGCTATACGGGCGTTGCTGCGATTCTGGCTACCGGTCGGGCTGTGGTTTTGTATGGATTGGCGTTACTTCCATTTGTATGGCTGCTGTATCACTGGGAAGGTATTCCTCGTAGCTTGATAATTCTTCAGCCACTCATTTTTTTGCTCCTCGTAAGCTCCAGTCGAACGCTGGCGTGGCATTGGCTGGCGGGAAGAACAAACAAATTGAGCAATAGGCTGCTTATATACGGCGCGGGGAGCGCCGGCGCCCAGACCGCCGCGGCCTTGGTCAATACGCGGCAATATTTGCTATTAGGATTCTTGGATGACGATCCCGGAAAATTCGGGGGAAGCATCAATGGCGTGCCTGTCTTTTCCGCGGCGCAGGCGCCGGATGTCGTCGGGCGGCTGCAAGTCAACGACATCCTGTTGGCTTTGCCGAGCGCAAGTCGCGAGCGCCGCAATCAGATCATCGGCCAGTTGCAGTCCCTGCCGGTTCGAATTCGCTCACTCCCGGGCCTCGCGGATCTTGCGAGTGGTCGTGTGACGGTCGACGACTTTCGCGACCTCGACGTGGAAGACCTGCTCGGGCGCGAAGCCGTGGCGCCACGGCCGGAACTGTTGGTTGGGACCCTGGCGCAAAAGGTGGTTTTGGTGACCGGCGCCGGCGGCAGCATTGGCAGTGAGCTCTGCCGCCAGATCGCGAGCGTGGGGCCGAGTCAGTTGATTCTGGTCGACCACAGCGAATTCGCGCTCTACCGTATTCACCAGGAACTGGCATCGCAGATCAAGCGCGACGCGGCGGATGTTCTTCTGTTGCCGCTACTGGCCGATGTATGCAATTTCGAACGTATCTCCGCTATCTGCCGCAAGCACCAGCCAAAGGTTGTTTATCACGCGGCGGCCTACAAGCATGTGCCTTTGGTCGAGGCCAATCCCGGTGCCGGCGTCGTTAACAACGTGCTCGGTACCTTGAACACGGCGCGCGCCGCCATCGAGGCGGCTGCCGAGCGCTTTGTGCTGATTTCCACGGACAAGGCCGTCCGCCCTACCAATGTCATGGGCGCCAGCAAGCGGGTGGCTGAGCTTGTCCTGCAATGTCTCGCCGCCGGTGACGGCGATCCGTTCGACGAAGGCGCCAGCCGTAAGATCCAGGGATCGCGTGCGACCTGCTTCTCGATGGTGCGCTTCGGCAACGTGCTGGGCTCCAGCGGCAGCGTCGTGCCGTTGTTTCGCTCCCAAATCGCTGAAGGCGGGCCGCTCACCATCACGCATCCTGAGGTCACGCGCTACTTCATGACGATTCCGGAGGCGGCGCAACTCGTCTTGCAAGCGGGGGCGATGGCCGAGGGTGGCGACCTCTTCGTGCTCGACATGGGCATGCCGGTGCGAATCCTGGACCTGGCAAAGCGGATGATCGCGCTGTCGGGGCACACGATCCGAGATGCGACGCGTCCTACTGGAGACATCGCGATCACCTTCACTGGTCTTCGACCCGGCGAGAAGCTCTTCGAAGAGCTTCTCATCGGAGAGAATCCGCTGCCTACGGAACATTCCCGGATCATTCGCGCGAAAGAAGATTTCATGACATGGCCTGTGCTCAAGGATCTCCTTCAGCGGCTTCTCAGCGCCGCCCGCAGCGATGATGTCGAAACGATGACAGCGCTGCTGTGCACGATGGTGCCTGGCTACACGCCCGATGCGGCGCGGTCGTCATGACGGACGAGGAAATCAGAATTGCGATTGTCGGTCTCGGCTACGTCGGCCTGCCGCTGGCGGTGGCCTTCGGGCATCAGATGCCGGTCGTCGGGTTCGACACGAATCAGCGCCGGATCGAAGAGCTCGAAGCCGGGCGCGACCGAACCCTCGAAGTCCCCTCCGAGGACCTGCACGGCGCGACGCAATTGAGTTTCAGCGCGAATGCGGCCGATTTGCGCGACTGCAACGTCTTCATCGTGACCGTACCGACGCCGGTCGACAGCGCGAACCGGCCGGACCTATCGCACTTGCTGAATGCCAGTGAAACGGTGGGTCGGGCAATGCCACTCGGCGCCATCGTGATCTACGAGTCGACGGTTTATCCGGGCGCGACGGAGGAAGTCTGCGTGCCCGCACTCGAACGCGCCAGCGGTCGACGATTCAACGAAGGCTTCTTCTGCGGCTACAGTCCGGAGCGGGTCAACCCGGGCGACAAGGTCAATACGCTGGCGAAGATCCGCAAGATCACCAGCGGCAGCACGCCGGAGGTGGCGCAGACCGTCGACCGTCTGTACAACCGCGTCGTGACGGCCGGCACCTACAAGGCGCAAAGCATCAAGGTCGCCGAGGCGGCAAAGGTCATCGAGAACACGCAGCGCGATCTCAACATCGCGCTCATGAACGAGCTGTCCGTCCTGTTCGACAGGCTGGATATCGACACGATCGAAGTCCTCGAAGCTGCCGGCAGCAAGTGGAACTTTCTGCCGTTTCGCCCCGGCCTGGTCGGAGGCCACTGTATCGGGGTCGACCCGTACTACCTGACGCACAAGGCGGAGCAGGTCGGCTACATCCCGCAGATCATCCTGGCCGGCCGTCGAATCAACGACAACATGGCTCGCTACGCGGCGCGAAACACGATCAAGCTGATGCTGCAGGCCGGGATGGACGTGCCGCGCTGCAGGGTCGGCGTGCTCGGCATCACGTTCAAGGAAAACTGCCCGGACATCCGCAACAGCAAGGTGGTCGACCTGGTGCGCGAACTGGAGGCCTGGGGGGCGCAAGTCGTCGTGGCTGATCCGTGGGCCAGTCACGCCGAGGTGCAAGACGAATACGGGTTGCAGATCGGCACCGTCGATGAAACCAATCCGGTAGACGCGCTGGTCGTTGCGGTAGGACATACCGAATACCGGGCGCTCACGCCCTCGGCATTGCGACGCTATTGCCGACATGCGGCGCCCGTGCTGACCGACGTCAAGTCGCTGTACGACCGCCACGAGGCAGCAAGCGCCGGCTTCACCGTGTTCAGGCTTTGAAGCTATGAAGAACTTCGCACTCGTCGGCGCCGCCGGCTTTGTCGCACCGCGGCACATGCGTGCCATCAGGGATACGAGCAACACGCTCGCCGTGGCCTACGACATCAACGACTCGGTCGGCATCATCGACAGCTTCGCACCACAGTCGGCCTTCTTCACCGATTTCGAGTCGTTCTATGAACACGGCCAGCGCCTGCGTCGGTCGCCCTCGACCGCGCTGGACTATTTCTCAGTGTGCTCGCCCAACCATCTGCACCATGCGCACATCGCCGCGGGGCTGCGTCTGGGGTGCGATGTGATCTGTGAGAAGCCGCTCGTGCCGACGCCGGACCTGCTCGATGAACTCGTACGGGTGGAATCCGAAACCGGCCGCTGCGTCTACAGCATCCTCCAGTTGCGCCACCATGAAGCGATCCTGCAGTTGCGTGAAAAGGTGAGACAGGCGCGGCTGGATCGCAAGTTCGACGTGACGCTGACCTACATCACCTCGCGTGGCAAGTGGTATGCGGCGAGTTGGAAAGGCGACCCGCGCAAATCCTTCGGTGTGGCGACCAACATCGGTGTGCACTTTTTCGACATGCTGCACTTCATCTTCGGCGCGACCCAGCGCAACGTTGTGCACCTCAACGAGGTCGACAGGGCCGCCGGTTTCCTGGAACTCGAGCACGCACGCGTGCGCTGGTTTCTTTCGATCGATGCCGGCGACCTGCCGGAGAGCGTGCGCGGCCAGAAGACGACCTACCGATCCATCGATGTGAGCGGCGAAGCGCTCGAATTTTCTGAGGGCTTCACCGATCTTCACACGGTGAGCTACCGCGAGATTCTGGCGGGACATGGATTCGGACTGGAAGAATCCCGTCGCGCCATCGAGACAGTGCAACTGATCCGGACTGCGCAGCCGGTTGCTGTTCCTGCCGATGCCCATCCCTTTGTGCGACGGATGGCAACGTGACCGCGACCGTTCATCCCACGGCGATCGTCGACGCGGGTGCCCGAATCGGCGCCGGCACGCACATCTGGCATTGGGTGCATGTTTGCGCCGGTGCGACGATTGGGCAGAACTGTTCGCTGGGTCAGAACGTCTTTGTGGGCAACGACGTGCGCATCGGCAGCAACGTCAAGATCCAGAACAACGTCAGCGTCTATGACGCCGTCACGCTCGAAGATGATGTGTTCTGCGGCCCCAGCATGGTCTTCACCAACGTGTACAACCCGCGTTCGGCCGTCAGCCGCAAGAATGAATACCGACGCACGCTTGTGCGTCAGGGCGCCACGTTGGGCGCCAACAGCACGATCGTCTGCGGAACGACCGTGGGCCGCTACGCGTTCATCGGCGCGGGTGCTGTGGTCAATCGTGATGTGCCCGATTTCGCGTTGATGCTTGGCGTGCCTGCCCGGCAAGTCGGTTGGATGAGCAAGCATGGTGAGCGACTGGTGTTTGCGGAAGGGCGCGCGACATGTGCAGCCACCGGCGAAACCTACTTCTTGCAAGGTGACGTCTGCACGCCCGAAAGCGAGGTGGTGGCGTGAACGAAAGAATGGAGTTCGTCGACCTCAAGGCGCAATACAGGGCGCTCAAGTCGCAGATTGACGAGCGCATTCACCGGGTGCTCGACCATGGTCAGTACATCATGGGCCCCGAGGTCCGGGAGCTGGAAGAAAAACTGGCGGCCTACACGGGTGCCAAGCACTGCATCACCGTGGCCAGCGGGACCGAGGCGTTGTTGATCGCATTGATGGCGATCGGCCTCAGGCCTGGAGACGAGGTCATCACTACACCATTCACCTTCGCGGCTACGGCGGAGGTGATCGTGTTGCTGGGCGGCGTGCCGGTGTTTGTGGACATCGAACCGGACACCTGCAATATTGATGTGAGCCTGATCGAGGCAAGGGTGACGTCGCGCACGCGAGCCATCATGCCGGTGAGCTTGTACGGTCAATGTGCGGACATGGACGAAATCAATGCCATCGCCGAGCGGCAAGGACTGGCAGTGATCGAGGACGCGGCACAGAGCTTTGGCGCGAGCTACAAGGGGCGGAAGAGCTGCAACCTGAGCACGGTTGGCTGCACGAGCTTTTTTCCGAGCAAACCATTGGGCTGCTATGGGGATGGTGGGGCGATGTTCACCAATGACGATGCGCTGGCGCAGGCGTGCCGGGAGATCCGAGTGCACGGGCAAAGCGCGCGGTACACGCATATGCGCGTCGGTGTGGGGGGGCGCATGGATACGTTGCAGTGCGCTGTGGTGCTGGCGAAGCTGGAGCGGTTTGAATGGGAGCTTGAAAGGCGCTCGGTACTTGCATCCCGCTACTCCGCGTTGCTTGATGACCAACGCATTGGCTTACCAGCAGTGCGCAGTGATCGTTCATCAGCATGGGCACAGTACACCGTACGCATCCACAGCGGAGCCACGACTAGCCGAAGCACTGTGCAGGCCCGCCTGGCCTCTGAAGGCATTCCCACCGCCATTCACTATCCGATTGCGCTGCATCAACAGCCGGCATTTGCCGACGTATCTATTGTTCAAGCATGTTCAGCCAGTGAGCTTGCCGGCCAGCAGGTCATTAGTTTGCCGATGGGGGCTGATTTGACCGCTTCCGAACAGGACCGAGTCGTCGCTGCACTGACCTCTGCCCTACGAGCAGAGATCAAGTGAAGGCCGCGATGAACTGTGTCGGTTCGCCAACGATCGCAGTCAAGGTGAATCGACGGGCCGCAGTTCTACAACCGCCCGATAGGCGTCGATCATGCACTCCAGTGAGTGCTCCCAGGTGTAGTGCTTCAAGACGTGCTCCCTGCCAGCACGCCCCATTCCTGCACGCAATGCGGGATCGGCGGCAAGTCGCAGGATGGCCTGCGCCGCCGCCGTCGGATTTTCGCGTGGGACAACGATTCCAGTCACGCCGTCTTGCGTGACTTCGGCCAGTCCCTCGACATCCGAGACGACAACCGGCTTGCCACATGCGGCTGCCTCGACCGCCGCCACGCCGAAGCTCTCCGAGTCGTCGCGGCTGAGCGCGGCGAAGATGTCGAGGCGATGGAGCATCCTGGGCACATCGTGATGCGCAACAGCGCCATGAAAGACGACCCGATCAGAGAGACCAAGGCGGTCGACCCGGCGCTGAAGCGACGCTTGGTCGGGTCCGCCGCCGGTGATCTCGAGCCGCAGGCGCGCCGCCGCGTCGCCGCCGCCACTCGTCGCCTGCGCGAAGGCATCAATGAGCACGTCGATGCCGTACTTCCGGCTCATCGTCTTGACTGTACCAACCACGATGGAGTCGGAATCCCGCCCGCTCGGCGCAGGGGTGAAGATCTTCTCATCGACCCCGAATGGCGTGATGAAGACGCGCAGTTTTGGATCCAGCGATGCCACCTGCCTAGCCATGCAGTGGCTGGTCGACGCAATCGCCGTTGCCGCACGCAGATTTGCCTGCACCAGCATGCGGTGCAACGGTGTGTTGCACGGAAAGTCATACACGTCGCTGCCCCAGACCGAGAGCAGCAGCGGCTCGAATCGGCTGGCGCATGCGAGCGTTCCGTAGCCGGTGGCGTAGTGAGCGTTGAGAACATCTGGGGCGATCTCACGCAGCAGCCGGCGCAAGGCCGGCCCGGCCAGCAGGTAGCCCGCCGGAGCGGACCAGCCAAGCCGATGTATCCGGACGCGTGGGTCGATGTCCCGCAGCGGCTCATGAATGCTGATCAGGTGCACATCGAGGCCTCGACCGGCCAGGCCATTGACCCACCGCATCGTATGCACTGCCGAAGCAGCTGCCAGGATCGCCACTCTCATCGCGACGCTCCGATCAGGTCCGAGACGACCTGCTGCGCACGCGCCTGCCAGGTGTGCAGGGGGCGAATCCGTAGCAGCGCGTCTCGCTTGGGTGCGAGGAGGCTGCGGTTCTCGCTCAGGCGTCTCAGCAGCGCCGTGATCGCCTCGTCGGTGTAGGGCAGCGTCCAGCCGATGTCGTGTTGCGCGACGAAGCCACCGGCGAGCGTCCCTGCGCTCGCGATCACCGGACGTTCCGCACCGATGTACTCGTACAGTTTCACCGGCGCGGCGAACTCCCAGTACGCTTGCGGCTCGACGAACAGGAGGCATGCGTCGGCTTCCTCGAACAAGGCCTGAAGCTCCGGCCCCGCACGGTGGACCACGTTGACGTTGCCAGCTGGCGGGAGCGAGTACTCTCGACACACCGCCTGCCACTCGGCTTCGCGCGTGCACAGTGTGAGGTGAACCTCTGGCAGCGCGTGCAGCGCGCGGAACAGAGCGTGCATCCTGTAGTGCGAGCCGAGACCACCGATATAAAGCAGCCTCAACGTTCCGTCCGGGCGTCGCACCGGCGATCGATCGATGTGGCCAGGTGGCAGCGCCGCCATGGAATCTGGTCGGATCCATGGCACATGCCTAGCCATTTCCATCGACGGCAGGTACAAGCGGTCGAGGAGCCGGCGGTACTGGAACAGGTCGTACCGATACATCAGGCGTGCGGCGCCGCGCTTCCAAGGCGCCAGCGCCGTGCCGTACTCTGGAAAGCGCCAGTAGATGTCACGGTAGAACAGCCCGAGCGGAATGCCGCGCGCTTTGAGCCGGGAGAAGAAGCCGAAGTCGAGGAGCGGCTGGGTCGGCAAGTGATGCCGCTCGGTCAGCAGGGTCGGTTCCGTCGAACTCTCGCCGTACATGAAGGCGTAGCGCTCGCCCCGCCGGATCCTCGCGTCCACCACTTCGATCGCGCGCGCCCGGTCGGCGGCGTACCCGCACACCGTGTCGACTTCGTAGCCGAGCGAACGGAACGCCTCGATCATCTGAAAAGGGCGGATCCCACTGGCGGAGCTGGCATCCGCGCGGATCGGCAAAGGGTGGTGGAAGACTATCCGCATCGGCTATGTCCGCGATCGTACCCAACGAGATGCGCGCGACTCTGTACTTGGACGCCGGCGCTCAACTTGCCACCCGATCGTAGAGGGCCATGAACTGCCGCATGTTGTTGGCCAGCAGGGCACGCTGCGTGACCATGAGTTCGTTCGTCAGGCGACTCTCTTTGTCCCATTGTCCCGAGGCCCACCACTGCATGCCCCGTGACAACGCCGTGCCGAGTTTGGCCAGATCGCTCACGAGCAACCCTGTGCGCCCGTCCTGAACCCACTCCCGGTTCGCCGCCAAGTCGCTTAGTACCGGCAGGCAGCCCGCCGCCATCGCCTCCAGTAGGCTGACGGCCGTACCGTCGGATTCGGGCACGCTCACGAACAGTGCGCTGCGGCGGTAGGCGCGCGCCAACTCGGTCGCCGACAGCATGCCGGTGAATTCCACACGTCCGTCCAGACCCAGGTGTCGGGCGAGTTGTTGCAACTCGGCCGACTGATCCCCTGCGCCGGCCACTTCCAGAATCCAGTCGTCACGTGCCTCTGGAAGGCCGGCGAATGCGCGCAGGATCGCATCGATGCGGTACAGCGGCTTGTGCAATCGGCAAGACAGCACGCGACGCTCGCGCTGCACCACGCCGATCGCCGGCGGCGGATCGATGCCGATCGGGATCCACTCGCGCAGGGGTGCCGCCTTCGGGTGGCAGATCCGTTCTGCAGTGGAGAGCAAAATCGGAGCATCGGCAGTCCACGCTGACGCCGCGCGGAGCGTGCTGCGCATGAGGTGCCGATACAGCCAGTTCCATTCGTGCAGCCTGAGGACGTCCGAGCCCCAAAGTGTCAGCACCAGCGGCAGCCCGCCATGGCGAGCCGCGCGCCCCGCATGCCAAGCCACGTTGCTGGCCTGATGGGCGTGCACCAGTTTCGGCCGCCACTGCTCAATGCATCGTTGCACGACGCCGGTGGCAGCTTTCCGCCGCATCGTAAAGTCCGCTGCCTGCTGGTCGAGCAGTAAGGGGTGATCGACCAGGCGCTCCGCCGACTCGGTTACGAGCACGACGGACTGACCCGCCTCGCAGAGCCCGGCGACAAATCGCCGGACGTGAATCGACGCCGTACCGACCACGAGTACTGGCGACTCGCTGCTCACTGGTTTACTCCCGCGACTGACCACGTTGAAGCGCATGATCGACCCATGAACATCTCAGGGTGCGCCTCGCTTGGTTGCGACGATGCAGAGTTCGTAGTACGTCAAAAGCTGTAGGCGCTCGGGGGTCAAGTTTTCGGCGATGGACGCCTCACGCCGCGCCAACAGCCCTTCGATGGAACTGCGCAAGGGCAGGCGTTCGCCGTGCTGGATGAAGAGCGAACTCAACCGCGACAGGTTGCCGCAACGGATGCGGCGAACTTCGGTAACGTCAAAGTGGCTGGCCAGCGCGTCCCGATAGTCTTGCTCGGTGGCTGCTTCCGATACAGATCCGGAGCATCCTTCTGAAGCGCTCGCCTGCTCGATCAGCAGCAACTCACCATCGGTCGTCAGTACCCTGGCCAGCTCCGCGACCGTTCTGTGCAACTGGGCTCCGTCGGAAGTTTTCAGATACTGAAGCACATAGACGGTCAGGCAGCCGTCGAAACTGCCCGCGTCGAACGGCAGCGTTGGGCCGTCCACTCGCTTGAAGACCGCAGGTCCGTCGCCGTGCAGTCGCCGCGCCACCTCGATCATCTCCTGCGATGCATCGGCGCCGTGATAGAGCACGCCCGTCCGCGCGATCCGCTCCGCAAAACGACCGACGCCGCAGCCGAAGTCGAGCACGCTCTTGCGGCGACCGACCCACTCATGGATCTGGCTCCATTGGATGCGATCGATCAAGGCGTTCTTCAGTCCAGACTTGTCTCCCGGATCGATCACGGCCTGATGCGCGACGCCTTCCTTGGCCCGCGAATCCCAGTCAACTTTTACCATCGGACTTACTCCCTGCAAGCGGCACGGCCCGTCGCACGCGATCCGCAATACGCCAGATTGGTGATCGAAACGTCAGCGACGCATACGTCTTTGGCAGCGCGCCAAATCCCTCCTTGAACCGCTGCACGTTGGGCAATCCGCCGCTGGCCCCGAGGTTGAGGACCGGGACACCCCGCTGCACGAGATCCTGCAAGACCGCGTCCATGAGCTTAACCATCGGATAGGCCGGCTTTTGGTCACCGTCGATCCTGGAGACCCCTTGCCAATACAGTGCATAGGAGCGACTGTACAGAACGACCATGGCACACGCCAGGCGGTCCTCGACATAGTGCATCCAGAAGCGGACTGCGGGTGACGACAGCAGATTTCGGAACAGGTCGGGCGGATAGACGAATCCATTGCGGCCCCAGCGCATCAGCGACGCAGCGTAGACCGAAAAGTAATCGTCCAAATCCCTCACGTTGTCGGCGACGCGTATCAATGATCGAATCCTGACTTCGCGTAGCGCTTCGTAGCGCTTGGTGCTGTGGTACTTCGCGCGCATGGCGTCAATCGAAGGGCCAATCGGAAGCAAGTGGGCCTGGTTCATGACCACGCCGTATCCGCGTGAGGCAGCGTACGAAATCAAGTCCCCCGAGTGCGTCTCCAGCGGGTTCAGGTTGATCCTCACGTTGTTGCGTAGGGAAAGCCGCTCGCTATCGATGAAGCGGCGCAACGCCGCCAGCCGGGCATCGTCAGCGCACAACGACGCATAGAAGCCGATCGGAGCGACCTCCACGCGCCGCATCCCAAAACGGCTGCGCTCGAAAAACCAGCCCGTGTCCGACTGGGACCCATGCCCGGTCACGATTAGGGGTCTGGCGCGCATTTGGAGGGAGCGCTCAAACGCGGACCGGATCGACACCTCGTCGAAAATGTCGTCATGCATGCTCGTTCTCCCGACCGATGACGACGGCGAATTCGAGAAAGGTCGACGCAACGAAATACAGCGCCATGCCCAGCGACAAAGCCCACATCGTTGCGAGCACCGAGGTTGAGGTGGCCCAAGCGACGCCGAAAATCCCGAACGCAAGTACAGAGCCTCCCAGCGCAAGGACAAGAACTAGCGCCACGCGACCCTTGAGCAGATATAGCACACCCATTGGACCAACCACGAACGACGTCAGGATCCACGGGGACAGGGCGCGCAGATAGCTGCCGATGCCGCTCCAGGACTCTCCGAAGGCAAGCCGATAGGCAGAGTCGGGGATCAGCAGCAGCACCGGTTGAAAGAAGCACGCAGCAGCGCCCAGCACCTTGAGTATGCCAAGGGCGTCTTGTCTGAGCCTGGAGTGGTCGTTGCGATGCGCAGCCGCCCTCGGGTAATAGACCTGCGAAATGGCGCTGCCGATCAGATTCAACGGCGCCTTCAACAATCGCATCGAGAATGAGTAGTAGGCCGCCGCCTGGGTTCCGAACATGACCGCGATGACAAGCGGGATACCCGACGCCTGGGCGGCATCGGAAAGAACGTGGGGCACATTGAATACGGCGATTCGGCGGAAGTACCTGAGCATGCGAAATACCTGACGGGCTTTCACATCAAACGCGAACCCGGACGCACGGAGTCCCGTCAGCAGAACCACCAGCGCGACTGCCTGCCCTGCGAGCGTCGCCACGACGAGCATGCTGGCATCTGCGTCGTATGTTCGCGCCAGGCCAATCGACAGTAGCGCGGCGACGGTCGACTGCACGATGCGCGCCGCAGACAGGCGTGCGTAGTCCCGTGTCCGTGCGCTCCAGTTGGTGAAGACTTGTTGCGCCCCTGCCAGCAGCACGTAGAGCGCAAGGCCTAACGCGACGGCTTTGCCGGAGCCGATCGTCCCGGCGCCGAAGACGAGTATCGACGCGGCGGTCAGCACTGCCGCAAAGACAGCCGTCGCGAGACTGCCCAGCGCAACCGCCGACGCGCCGCGGTTGTTCTTGGGGAGCGCGATTGCGGCGTCAAACCGGCCACACGCGATGGGCCCGACGAACCCGCCATACGCGAGGAAGACAACAAAGAGTCCATAGACGTCTGGAGAGTACAGCCTCGTGATGAACGGGAACGAGACGAGAGCGATCGCCTGCGCAATCGCCGAGCCTCCAGCCACGGTGAGCACGCTCGCGACAAATGACTTTCCCATCGGTTTCGGCCAGGCCTACGCAATCCACCCGGCCCAAGTGTCGAGGCGACTTGGGAGTGGCCCCTCACAGCCAGCGCATGCGGACTCGATCGCCTGCGCCGGATGGAGGCTGCTCGGCATGGCCAGGATGGTGCACTCCGCCTGGGTGGCGGCCAGCGTCTTCGGCAGATTCGCATGCTCACGGGCGCCAGTGCGGGCCACCGCCGCGGTCAGCGGGGCCGGGGCGCACACGTCGGTCAGCCCGCGGCCAGCGGCGCGCGCCTTGCTGGCATCAAAGTGGTTCCCCTCGAAGTGGCCGCAGCCGACCTGGCCGAAGCGGGACTTGCGATCGAGAGCGGGCCGTCGGACGTGCATGGGGAGAATGTGCCTAGGTTGCTAAACCCCTGGGAACCGGGGGGGGCGCAAGCGCGACGGATTTTACGAGATGGCCGACCATCCAAAATCTGCGGCTCTCGAAAGCAGCCGGCACTTGCCTCCGGCGTTACGCGCCTCGCTTGTCCTCAGCCATTCAGGAAAGGTCTGAAAACACCCGACAATCCGACCGTCCTGCTCGGAGGAGTTTGCCCGGCCACAGGTGATCGGACGGCAGCGCTTTGTATGATTGCGGGGGCACCCGAAAGGACCTCTCCCGGTTTGTGACCAGCATGCAATTGAAATGACCACTTCCACAGAGACCAGTTCAAGCGTGGCGCGCATCGTGAGCATCATCGTGCCTTGTCGCAACGAGTCTGCATACATCGAGCGCTTCTGCCAAAGCGCCTTGGGGCAGACAATGCCGGCCGATTGGGCACTTGAGCTGGTCATTGCCGATGGAATGAGTGACGACGACACGCGGGACCGCTTGGGGCACTTGGCGAGCGCTGACTCTCGTGTTGTGTGGATCGACAATCCACACAGAATAACTTCCTCCGGCCTGAACAGGGCCCTGGCCCGCGCAGCAGGGTCCGTCATTGTCCGAATGGACGTGCATAGCGAGTACGCGCCTGACTACGTAGAGCAGTGCCTCGCTGTGCTGGCTGAAACCGGCGCATCGAACGTCGGTGGAGCGTGGAAGGCTGAGCCTGAAGAAGGCGCAGGTTCAATGCAGCAGGCGGTTGCGATGGCGTTTCAGTCTCGATGGGTGGCCGGCGGCGCCCTGTCTCGGCGTCTCGACTACGACGGCTGGGTCGATACCGTTTACCTTGGCTGCTGGCCGCGTTTGACCTTTGAGCGGTTCGGTAATTTTGACGAGTCGCTGGTACGAAATCAGGATGACGAGCACAACTTGCGGATCGTTCGAGGCGGAGGACATGTCTGGCAGTCGTCGCGAATCCGGAGCGTCTACAGGCCCAGGCGAAGCCTCAGTCAAGTCTTCCGGCAGTATGCCCAGTACGGGTACTGGAAACCCTTTGTCATGAGGAAATTTGGTCAACCTGCCGCGTGGCGTCAACTTGTTCCAGGAACGCTGGTACTCGGATTGACCGTCTCTGTGGGACTGGCAGCGTTCGGCGCGCCCATCTGGTCTTGGTTAGGACTACCGATCGCCTATGGCGCAGCGCTGATCGCGGTCGCGATAGCACTCGCAATCGAACAAAAGCCGAAGGTCGGCGTGTTGCTGCGCCTTCCCGTTGTCGTTGCGGCATACCAGCTCGGCTATGGATTGGGTTTCATCGCCGGCTGTTGGGACGCTCTGAGGAAGAGTGCCGCGCGAGATCGCTTTGCAGCGTTGACGAGGTAGCTGGGTGGATCAACGGGAGCTCCAGCATCAGGCCGAACTGGACGCCGTGCATAAGCGGTATGCTGCACGGGAGGTCAAGGACTTTCGCTATCAGGTGACGGATGCGGCGGCTCTTCTGTCGCTTCAAGAGCGTCATCGCGTCGCAATTTCGCTGCTGCAATCCGCCGGCCTTTCGCAGATGGCAAGGCTCAGCCTTGTCGAAGTCGGGTGCGGCGATGGATCGAATCTCCTGGATTTTCTGCGCTGGGGCTTCGCTCCGCATCACCTCACGGGCATCGAGCTTTTGGCTGACAGGGTCGATTTGGCGAGGGAGAGACTGCCGAGTGCGCTTACCGTGCTCGCGGGAGACGCTACGGTGGCCCCAATCGCCGAACATAGCACCGACATCGTCTTCTCATCGACGGTGTTCTCGTCGGTGCTCGACGACGCCGTTCAGCAGTCCTTGGCCAATGCAATGTGGTCATGGGTCAAACCCGGCGGCGGCGTGCTTTGGTACGACTTCGTCTACGACAATCCCTCCAACAACGACGTCCGGGCCGTACCACTCCGTCGGGTGAAAGCCCTCTTCCCTCAAGGGCGCATGACGGCACGTCGCGTGACCCTCGCGCCACCGATCAGCCGCCGCGTCTGCCGCCTTCACCCGGCCGCATACCATCTCTTCAACCTCATGCCTTTCCTGCGCACCCACGTGCTGTGCTGGATCGCCAAGGATTGACCCCATGTCAGAGAAGCCTTCATTCCTCCCATTCGCACTACCCGATATCGGCGACGAAGAAATTGCCGAGATGGCCGATACGATGCGTTCGGGCTGGATCACGACGGGCCCCAAGACGAAGCGCTTCGAAGACGACTTCGCTGCGTTCCTCGGTGACCCCGCGCTGCTATGCATGGCCGTCAATTCGGCCACCGCCGGTCTGCATCTAGCACTCGAGGCCCTCGGCATCGGCCCCGGTGACGAGGTGATCACGACCACCCACACCTTCACTGCGAGCGCCGAAGTCGTTCGCTATCTCGGAGCGGATGTCGTGCTCGTCGACGTCGATCCCGTCACGCTGTGCATCGACGTGCGCGGGATCGAAGCTGCGATCACGCCGCGCACGAAGGCCATCATTCCGGTGCACTATGCCGGGCTGGCCGCCGACATGGAGGCGCTGCTCGCACTGGCCCAAACGCGCGGCTTGAAGGTGGTGGAAGATGCCGCCCATGCACTGCCCACTACCTGCGGTGGGCAACTGATCGGCACGCTGCAGTCCGACGTCACCGTGTTCAGCTTCTACGCCAACAAGACCATGACGACCGGCGAGGGCGGCATGGTGGTCACGCGCGACGCCGAACTGGCCAAGCGCATCAAGGTGATGCGCTTGCACGGCATCAGCCGCGATGCGTTCGACCGGTTCCAGTCGACGACGCCCGCCTGGTACTACGAGATCGTTGCGCCCGGCTTCAAGTACAACCTGACGGACGTTGCCGCGGCCATGGGCCTGCATCAACTGGCGAAACTGCCGCGCTTCCTGGAGCGGCGCCAGTATCTTGCCGCGCGTTACCGCGAGCAGCTGTCGCGCTTGCCGTTGATGCTCCCAGCGGAAGCTCCGGCCGGCGATGTGCATGCGTGGCATCTGTATGTCATTCGCCTTGATGCGTCGGCCAAGGTGACGCGCGACGAAGTCATCCAGGGTTTGTCGGACCGCGGAATCGGCACCAGTGTTCACTACGTGCCGCTGCATCGGCAGCCCTATTGGCGGGACCGCTATGGCCTCGAACCCGAAATGTTTCCGCATTCGGAGGCGGCCTATCAGGCCATGCTCAGCATTCCGCTGTTCACAGCGATGAGCGACGCCGACCAGGATCGGGTGATCTCGGCGCTGCGCCAGATCCTGATGTGATGCTCAAGCGGGCGTTCGACCTGTTGGTCGCATCCTGCGCGCTGTTGGTGTTCGCGCCGCTGCTGCCGATCATCCTGGTTTGGATCAAGCTGGATTCGCCCGGCCCCGTCTTGTTCTGTCAGGACCGCGTCGGCTTGCGCGGACGGGTGTTCTCCATCTACAAGTTCAGGACCATGTATGCCGCCTCGGCGGCAGGGCGCGGTGCACAGATCACGGTGGGCACCGATCCGCGTATCACTCGGGCCGGCCGCTTTCTGCGCCGTCACAAGCTCGATGAGCTCCCCCAGTTGATCAACGTCCTGAAGGGCGAGATGAGCGTTGTCGGGCCTCGCCCGGAAGTGCCGCGCTACGTGGCGCTGTATCCGCCAGAGATGCGTGAGTTGATCCTGAGCGTGCGTCCCGGAATCACCGATCTCGCCTCCATCGCATACAGGGACGAGAACGCTCTTCTCGCCAAGGCGGACGATCCCGAGGCGTTCTATGTCGAGTTCGTCCTTCCTGCAAAGCTCGAGTACTGCGTCCAATATGTGCGCACGCGCAGCGTCGGGTTGGACCTGGTCATCCTGGGGAGAACGGCCAAGGCGCTGCTTGGTCTGTGAGCGAGCGCAGGCTGAGCCCCGTCGCTATACTCGGTTCGTCACGCCAAGAACGGCGTGATCGGGATTGGCGTCCCGAAGCAGTTCTGCGACGCAAGCCGCAGTGGTTACCGCAGTAGCTCTGCGGCTTCGTCGTTCGTGCCTCCATTTTTTGGCGGCTCGAGCGGGGAGCCGCAAGGCTCGCCGGTTCTCGCAAGAGCTGCCCGGTACGCCAACCTGTTCGAGTCGCCGCCTCCGATTGGCGTCGGGCGCGGCGGTTTTTGCCAACCGCAGCTCTTGGAGGCCACTCATGGCTAAGTCCCCCCGCGCACCCGCGCCATCCCCACGCAAGGCCGCATCCGCCGCCCTACGGATCATCGACGAATTCTGCAACCTGAAGGAAGTGCATCGCGCGTTCGCCTGCCTCCACGGCCTGCTCTCGCCGATCCATCGAGCGCCTCGCTACGAAGAGTTCAGCATCGAGCCAGGTGATCTGCGCGCCTTGATGGCGGTGATCAACATCGAACTGGAGCGCCGCACCGAGCCTGTCGAAGAGGCGATTCGTTCGTTGCGCAAGGCGCTCAAGGCCAAGGTCCGCTGAGCTCGCTGCGCGCCAATATCCTGAGCGGGCCAATCGACGATGCTCGGCTTCGAGCCCTGCAGGCGTCCGGCTCTATGGCGGTGATGCTGCGCCGTTGAACTTCACCTCCACCCGTACCCTCGACTTGACCGCTCGCCCGTCGATTCGACCCGGCGAGTAGCGGGCGGCCAGGAATGCCTCACGTGCAGCCTGTTCATATTCGGCGGGCAGGGAGGGGGCCTGACCCACGACCTCCTGCACTCGGCCTTCCTCGTCGATGTACAGCGCCAGGATGCCGGTGCGGACGCCGATCGATGGCGCCAGAAGGGATGGTTCCGCAATCACCACGGGGGTTTGAACAACGGGCGGCTCAGTAAGCATCGACCTGGGCACGTAGCCATCGAGTTCGCCTGCGGGTATGGGTACGGAGTCTCGGGCGGCGCGCGCTTCAACGGATTGCTCGTCGGACCGCTCCGGTGCGGCTGGCGCCGGTGACGTGGCCTGCAGGTTGCGGCTGGAGGAGGCCTGAACCACGTCCGGCTGTGCGGATACCGCCTTCGGCGACGGAGGAGGGGGCGCCGGCGGCGCAGGAAGTGGTTTCGGCAATTGCGCCTCAGCCGGGCTGAAAAGTCGCGCCTGGAGAACGGTTGGGCCGGAGGCTGCCTTGGTCCCCCGCATGGCAGCGGGCTGGGACCACGGTGCCAGCAACATCACGTGCAGCCCAACTGAGAGCGCAACGCAAACGCCGAATGCCAGGCGCGGGCCCGGCACCGGCTTGCGCATCAGTCGGCCAGTTCGCGCCACGAGGTGCGCTGGGGAATGATGGTGGAATTGGTGCCGGCCGGTGACTTGGCGATGACCGTGGTGCCAGTGCTCATTTGGCGCAGAAGCCGGAGCGTGCCATCGGCCATCCTGACGAAGCTTTGACCGACGATCAGCGCATTGGCGTCCACTAGGGTACCTGCCACATTCTCGAGCGCCGCGCCGCTGTTCGCGTTCAGGAAGTAGTTCCACGAGCCACCGCCCGATTCGCAAGCGTCGCCCGTTGGAATGGCTGTGGCGATGGCCAGCACGCCACTCTGCAGGGCGATGTCGGTCGCCACCCGTTCGCCGCTGTGCGGAAGGTCCACCCACCAGCCGTTATTGGTTCCCCAGTTGACCGCGTTGGTGGTGATGGTGGCGGTCTTGGCAGCCACATTGGCCTCGCTGGTGATGTCAAAGGTCTGTTTGACCAGGGTATTGTTGTTGCGCACATCGCCGAGGCTGGCGTTGGTCAGCGAGTCCTTGACGACGTAAAGACTCTGTGTGGAGGTATCGGTGATATCTCCTGTGTCCAGGTATCGGCCGGTGCCCACGACGATCACCGGCGTGTTCGACGCCGCTTCGGCGAGCCGGGGCCGTGTCGTGATGGGCTGCGGCGTGGAGTCAACGACGAAGCTGGCCAATTGGAGCGCCGCGTTCTTGGGCTCAACCAGGCCGTCGATGTCGAAGCGCCACAGATTGCCCAGCAGGTCGCCGCCGTAGATGCGCTTGGATGTGTTGTCCGATTCCAGGTCGATCCAGCCGTTGATCTTGTCCAGGCCGCTCGGCGTTTCGGTGTTGCCTGCGCTGGTGGCAATGTCGGTGCGCGCCCTGACGCCGGTATTGGCGTTCAGCACGAACAGGCGGCCCACGCCATCGCCGGGGCTGACATTGTTGTAGCCCGAGGAGAACGCCACTACCCAGGTGCCATTTGCGCGCTTGGTGATGACCGGGTTGCCGAAAGTCAGGCCGAGGTTGTCGTCGTTGAACTCCCACAGGGCTTGCGGGTTGGCAGGGTCGGTGATGTCCAGCGCGTAGTAGCTGCGCCCTCCTTTGCCCAGGCCGCCGACCAGGATGGTCTTCCAGTGGCCGTCCACGTAGATGTCGCCCACCACCGGCGCTCCGTCCACGAAGTAGCGATGCTTCGACCTGTAGTTTGAATCCGCCAGCCTGTAGAGTTCCGGCATCACGGCGGTTGGCACGAAGGCCCACAGTTCCGTGCCGCCGGTGCCGTCACTGGTATCCGCAGAAAAGGCGTGCAGCATGCCGTCATTGGCGGCCACGTAGATCATGGGCTTGCGGTCCTTTTGGGCCTGTACAAAGTCCGTGTAGCCGGCGTCGGTGTAGTTGAACGAGGGCTTGCTCACGAACTTGGGTGCCCCGTTGATGATGTCACCCAGCAGGGCCGTGCGCGCACGATAAAGCGGCTGCGTGGTGGTGGGTGTAGCAGTGCTGGCGGTCTGGTAGGTCTTGTCGCCGCTCAGGAAGTTCACCAGCCGGGCGCCGTCGTTGGCCGCGGTCTTTTCGGCAGCGCTCAGGGAGGCGCATTGCGACGCGGCCGGCCCCTCCGCGGGGCACAGGTGGGTGAAGTAGCTTCCGAAGCCATCGGCGTTCAGGTTGCTCCAGTTGAATGCCAGTAGCGTGGCCGTCGATGGCTTGCGGTAGTAGATTCTGCGATCTGCGTAGTTCCGATTCTTGAGCTTGGTCTGCGCCGACCAGACGGGGGCGGTGGTGTCGATCGCCCCCGAGTCGCCGTCGAGTGTCAAGGCCTCCAGGTCGCCTACCCATGTGCCGGTGGTGTAGCTGGCCCGATAGACCTGGTTGTTGGTGCCCGTGACCAGTTCCAGCGTGCTGGTTGTTGCGGCCGAAGACGAGCCCAACTTCTCGCCGATGCTGTCCGTCACGCCCTTGATGGCATCGGCCAACTGGGCGGCATTGAGCGCGGAGTAGTACTGGCCTCGCCCGTTGACGGCGGCGTGCCACAGGTCGTCGATGCTGCGGGCATCGCCGCCATTTTTGGTTTCCGCCGGGACCGGCCAAGTGATGGTGCCGCTCGTGAGGTCGGCATATGCACCGCCGGTCGTGGCGGTCTGTGTAAGGTAGTTTCTGTCGTAGGCGAGCGTACCGCTCACGCCCAGTCCAATGGTGAAGGTCGTCATGTGCTGGTGCTTTGCCGTGTCGCGGCCCGCGGCCTCGACCACATTGCTGCACACTTTCTGGCTCGTGCCCGAGGCCGTGGATGTGCAGTTGTCCAGCGCATCGGTGCGCAGGTCGGTCTTGTAGTAGTACTCGGCCACGTCGGCAAGCGTGTTGGATGCGCCGCCGGTGGTGACCGTGCCGGTGGTGACGGCGGATGCGACGGTGGTCCCGGCAAGGCTGGAAGCCGCCTGTCCTTCAATGGTGTAGTTGGCGTCCCTGCAGGTTCCGCTTGAGAGCGCAGGCGGAGCGGGCGACCAGGTCACGTTGTTCGACGAGGTCTGCGCCGTCTTCGTGACCCTGTATTGACCGTTCTTGCAACTGTTGCCGTTTCTCGTACCGACTTGATACAGGTCGCGGCTGTAGACGGTGGAAGTGATCGTACCGTCATGCATGGGGCGATCTTCGGTGCCATCCTGATTGCCCACTTCGGCGCCGGAAAGGTCAAATGGACCGTAGGTGGTGCTCTCGGAGCCCGTGTTCCAGTATCCGTCGGTCGACAGCAGCAGGTAGTTGCGTTGGCAGGCGTATTCGACAGGGTCGCTCTGACCACTGTACCGCTTGGCGTAGTAGCGGCCTATCTTCGACACGGCGCCGCGCAGCGGTGTCGAGCCGCCGGTGCCCGCTCCGTAGAGCTTGGTATACAGCGTTTCCTTCTGCGTGCCGCCGAAAACGCCCACGGACTGAAAGCCGTCCGAGTCTGTGACGCTGGAGCTGCTGATGGTGGAAAAGCCGACGCGGTATTCATCGGTCAGGCCCTTGAATGCGCGACCCACCGCGGTCCGCATCAGCAGCGTACGTGTTCGGTAGTACGCGTACCAGTTGGCGTACTTCTGCGCTTCGGCGGAGGCGCTCGTCACATTGACTTTCGTAAACACCCCACTGCCCGGAGTGCTGCCGATGGCGCTCATGCATTGGTTGTAGAAGGTGTTCGCGACCGGGCCACTGCTGGTGTAGGCCCATCCCATCTTGGGCTGTTTCGTGGTGGCTGTGTAGGAATAGTAGAAGCTCGTGACCTTGCGAGTGATGACCCAGCTGTTTCCGGAATTGTTGTTTCTTCCGGTTTGGGAGTCGACGACATTGACCTCGAGTTTTTTGGTGCTGGCGTTCCAGCTGGTGACAGTGCCGGTCATCCATCTGTTGTCGTTGTCGCTGAGCGTCAGCGTGATGGTTTGGCCCGCGGCGAATGTGCCGGCGGTGAGGCCGGTGTTCGTGAACACGAAGGATTTGGTGCCGTTGCCGACAGTGACATCTTTGTCGGTGGTGAAAGTTCCGACCGATTCAGTGGCGCCAAGAGAAAGATCGGTCGTCGCGCCGGATTGCGCGAAGCCATCGACCCAGGCGGCCGAGAAGCTGGCGTTCCCCTTCGAGGTCCCGTCGGCATTCACCGGTGGGTCGTAGGTCACGTTGGGGTCGGGGTCATAGGCCACGCCGTTGCATTGCGAGGACCAGTAGCCGTACTTGCCGGTGTCGCTCATGGTGTCGGGCATGTAGGCACTCTCCATGCTCCCCGAATCGTCGAGGACGAACATCAGGTTCGGCTTGGCGTGGAATTCTTTGCTGGTGATCAGCGGCATGTCGGCGATCTGGGTCTGGCCCGCCTGACCGACGATGCCCGCGCCGCCCAGCGCGAGCAGGGCGGCAGCACGAAGAAGATGACGGCCCAGGCCTGTATGGTGGGCGGCGGTCCACGATGGGACTGAGAAGTGGCGTTGCATGGTCGGCGGTTCCTTGTGCGTCGGCGCGCTACGCTAGAGTTGAACGATGGTTTCGATGAAGCTCACGGAGTTGCGTGAGCCGCGCACTCGCACTACCACGCGGTAGTAAGCACCAGAGGTGCTTAGCTTGGGGTATGTCACACCCGCCTCGTGGCCGTTTCCGGTGGCGCCGGACGGCGTGGCGCAGTTGTTGGCAATTCCACTGGCCTGGGCGGCTGCATCCGTTTTCTCGCACAGGCGAAAGATCGTGTAGCGCATCTGGCTGTTGCCGTTCGGCGTCTTTCCCGCGTCCCTGGATGTCAGCGAGCAGTTGCCCGACGAGGCAAATTTGCAGTTGTCCCCATCCCAGTCGATCAACTGGCGTTGCGCATTGCCGGGTTGTTGCTGGCCGGTGGGGTCAACCGGCTTGGTGGGGTCCGATTCCATCGTGCTGGCGTAGTAGCCTTGGCCGACCTGGTTGGCCCCGAGCGCCGAGCCGGTCTGGCTCTTCAGCCACAGGAAGGCGGTGCGTACCGCCTGGTCGCCAGACACCGTGGCGTCCTGCTTGAAGCTCACGTTGCCCAGCAGCAGGGCGCCGGTGTCCACCGAGCGCACCAGTGCCAGCGTAGCGAGGCTCAGCACGAGCAGCGTGAGCAACGCGAAAACCAGGGAGGCGCCGAATTCGCGACGACGACGGAGGAGGGGTGGCTTGTGCATGCTCAACTCGCGGTGTTCCACAGCACGTTGCGCAGCGGAATGATGGTGTCGTAGACCTTGTACCGGTAGTGCCGCCAGTCCGGAACCTGGTCGATCTTGAGCACCAGGCATTTGCTGCCTCCATGGCAATCCTCCGCGCCCGCGATCGTGCTGCTGGCTCCGAGGTCCCACAGGGGCTCTTTCTGTGTAACGGCGTCCGACTCGTCGGCCAAGCTTTTCTCGTACTGCGTGCTGCGCGCGACGATGGCGATGCGCACGGTCAGCACTTGCTTCCATTGGACGTTGTTGAGGGGCGTGGTGCTGTCGTAGGTGTCGACCACGCCATCATTGTTGGTGTCCTTGCCGTACAAGGCCTGCAGGTTGACGATCTGCGGGAAAAGATCCGAGGTCGCGCTGGGAGCAGTGGCGGTGCGGGTGGTAACTTGAAGCGACTGGTTGCCGCCAATCGAGAATTCGCTGAAGCCCAGGCTGCCCAGGTTGAGCAGGTAGCCGGCGGTGCTGAGGGCGAGCTTGGTGTTGTCGTTCCAGGAAGGATTGCCACCTTCCGCGTGTGGCACGCGAAGCGGCGACAGGCCGGTATTGCTGGTAGAGCCGAGTCCGTCGTCGGTCACGCTGAACAGGCGGCACGGATTGGCCGTACTCCAGGGATTGGGGACGGCGATCATGAGGTCGCCGGCCTGGGCCCCGAGGGAGGACAGGACTGTGAAGTTGTCGGAACTCTGCGCGCTCACAACGATTGGCACCGAGAAGCCGTTCTTGCGACTTTGCAGCACCGTCAGCCGGTCGGGAGCTCCGCTGGCGCCGTCGGTGATGACGATCGGGGCCAAGGTGGCCGCGAAGGCTTCCGAAACAGCGGGCGAACCGGTTGCCTTGTAGGTGCCCTCGATGGGGCAGCCCAGCGCCTCCGGCTTGTTGGCAAGACCATAGCCAGCCATCTGCAGTTCGCGCTGCAGCGTGTACAGCGCCAATGCGCCATTGGTTTGCGCGTCGCTGCCTGAGGCGATGGTGCGCTTTTTGCCCTCCGACATTGCCAGCACTTGCGTGATGACCAGCACCGTGAGCATGCCCAGCAGCAGCCCCACCATGAGTTCGACCAGCGTAAAGCCACCCGCGCGCGTGCGCTTGCCTAGCCTGGACGCTGCCAGGGCGCGATGTGAGGAATGTGTGCGCATGTCAGGTGGCCGACTTGGCGGAAATGTTGCTCTGGGTCTCGTACTGGTGGGTGATGCCGCCGGGCAGAGTCCAGCCGAGCTTGATCGAAACGTTGCCGGTGGCAGCGTCCACCGCGATCGACGCCGTGCCACCGGGCAGCACCTGCTGCATCTTGGTGCGCCATTCGATGCAGCCGGTGGCCGTGCAGCTGTCGGTGCCCGCGTAGCCGCTCAGGTGGCCGATGTCGGACCACATGCGGCCAATGACCTCGTTCGACAGGTAGGCGGCGTTGGCGCGCAGGTCCGCTTCGGACTGCACCCTCGTGAGGCTGGTCTGCAGGCCGATGAATCCCAGGATGCCCAGCAAGAAGATCAGCAGGGCCACCATCACCTCGATCAGGACCACGCCCCGGACGGCGGCCCGGCCGGACGCGCCAGCATGCCTGCGTCGAAGGACTGGGAGCTTAGGCCGCATGACGGTTTGTCCTTTCAGCATTTGCGGGGGTCGGTGGCGCCGATCGTGGACCGCGGGTCGCACATCCGAACGCCGCCGCCTGAATCGACGATGAGCATCAGATCCATGTAGGTGGTGTTGTCGGAGGGGCCGGTGATCTTGATCCGGTTGATGGCGGTGTCCGTGTTGGCGATGCGGCCAAAACCGTTGAAGGTCACCGTCGTGGCGGAGCTGCCAAGCGTCGTCTTGTTCGTGTTGTCGGTCGAATGTCCGGCCGTGACGCGAACCTGGCCGCCGGCATCGCCGACGGGACGCGATGCCAGTGCTGCGGCGCCCGCGCACTTGCCGGCCGGTGAGGCTGTGCTGATCACCCATGACCCGCTGGCCGACGAAAGGGCGCAACTGTTGTCCATGGTGTTGGGATCGCTCAGCGAGACCAGGTAGAGCGACACGTTTTGATTGCGCCGCACGGCCTCCAGCCGTGCGGTCTGCAGGCCGGCCTGGAGCGACTCCGTGGCACTGCGGATGCGCGAATTGTTCAGCCAGACGCCGATACTGGGCATGGCGATCATCAACAGCAAGGCCAGCACAGCCATGGTGATGGCCATTTCGACCAGAGTGAAGCCTCGGGCTCGCATGGCGGACTTCGTCCTGTGGATCAGCACGTGCTGCCTTTGGTCAGCCAGCACGGGGCCGAGACCTCAGCGCCCTTGAAGTTGGAGGTCGTGCGGTTGCCGTTCTGATCGATGGCATAGGCATCGCCGTTGACCGCGCCCGAGGCGCCGGTGGCAGTGATGCTGTAGGCCTGCTGCCCGCTCGCGTCAGTAATCGTGCAGACGTATTTGAAATGGTCGGTCGCGGCGAATCCGTTCCAGCTGTTCGCAGTCGAATCGCTGGCACAGGTGGTGCCGGCGCCGTACTTGCGGTTGTCCTGGTAGTACTGCTCCATCCTGGCGCGGAAGTTGGACAGCGAATTGAATGCTTCCGCCTGCTGACCGCGCCGAACGTAGTTCTGGTACGAAGGCAGGGCAACCGAGGCCAAGATTGCAATGATGGCCACAACGATCATCACTTCAATGAGCGTAAAACCCGCCGAACGGCAACGAAGAGGGGAGACGTTTTGCACTGTGATGACCTCAGCCCGCATGTTTTATAAAGGTCACAAATTGTCACCGGCACCCCTTTTTCCGCATTGCCGCCTGTCAGCGCCTGCCTTCCTTTCGTCGCCCTCGGGCGGCTAATCTGTGAACATTCCCACGCATGCGCGCAGTCTTTAGTTTTCGTTTTGGTGACGCGAGCGAGGTGGCATCCGCTTCGCGGACCGTCGCATTGGCGGTGCTGTTCGCGCTCCCGTTTCTGTTCCCGTTCGTGGTCGGTCCGTCGGTCAATGTGCTGCAGCAATTGGCGGCGTGGGTCTGCGTCGCCCTGGCTGTGGCGCTCGGGCCCATTGCGTTGCCGTCGAGGGCCGTGCTGGGCTGGCTGGCCGTGACAGCCCTGGCTGTGCTGGCGGGACAGGGGCGAGCCCCGGCATTCGACGGGTCGGCCGGTCTCGCCGTGGTGGCGGTCGGCATGGCGGCCTTTGTGGGTGCCGGCTTGGCGCACGCGCGGTCCCCGGCGCCCTTCGCCTGGGCCCTCCTCGCCGCCGGCCTGATCAATGCCGTGCTGGGCCTGCTCCAGTACTACGGCCTCGCCCACCCCCTGGTCCCCTGGACCACCGCCCCCGAACTCGGCCAGGCCTACGGCAACCTGCGCCAGCGCAACCAGTTCGCGACGCTGATCAGCATGGCGCTGGTCTCGGCGCTGTGGCTGCATGCGGCCGGCGGCCGCCGCGTGCGCGCTGCGCTGGTGCCGGCGGCGGCGCTGCTGGTGGTCGCTGCGGCGGCGGCCACCTCGCGCACCGGCCTGCTGCAGCTCCTGCTGATCGTCGGCGGGGCGGCTTTCCTGGCTTGGCGGGAGCGTCGCGAGCCGGCCAGCCTTCATCGCCTTCCCCATCCCTGGCTGCTTTTGGCCACAGTGCCCGCTTACTTCATGGCCTCCTGGATGCTGCCCCAGCTCGCCAGCCCGGGCGTCGAGGACATGGTCACGCGCCTGCGCGACGGCGCCCCGGCGGCCCACGGTCGTCTCCTGCTCTGGCACAACGTTCTCGACCTCATCGCCCAGCGCCCCTGGGCCGGCTGGGGCTGGGGCGAGCTGAAGTTCGCGCACTACAGCACCCTCTACGCCGGCCCGCGCTTCGTCGAGATCCTCGACAACGCGCACAACCTGCCCCTGCATCTCGCGGTCGAGCTCGGCATTCCGGCGGCGCTGCTGATCTGCGGCGGCTTCGGCTGGCTGGTGCTCGCCGCCCGTCCGTGGCGCGAGAGGGATCCGGCCCGGCTCATGGCCTGGGGCCTGCTCGGCGCGATCGTGCTGCACAGCCTGCTCGAATACCCGCTCTGGTACGGGCCGTTCCAGCTCGTCTTCGGGCTGTGCCTCGGCTTCTTGTGGCCGGCGCCGCCGGTGGGAGCTCGCGCTGCCCGGGTTCGCTGGCAGACGGCGAGCGCACTGGCGATGGCCGCCGTGCTGGCCCTGATGGTGATCGTCGGCTACGCCGGCTGGGACTACACCCGCATCAGCCAGGTTTTTCTGGAGCGCGACCGGCGGCTGCCGGCCTACCGCGACCACCCGCTCGAGGTGGCGCAGGGCTCCTGGTTGTTCAAGGCGCCGGTCGCCTTCGCCAGGCTGACCCTGACGCCAGTCACCCGCGCCAACGCCGCCGAGGTGCACGCGCTTGCGCAGCGCGTGCTGCACTTTTCGCCCGAACCGGCCGTGATCGTCAAGCTGATCGAGAGCGCGATGCTGCTGGGCGACGAAGAAGAGGCCTTTGCGCAGGCCACCCGATTCAGGGCCGCCTATCCGGCCGAGTACGCCCGCTGGGTCGGCGGCCAGCCGGCGGGAGAGGGTCGGGCCGAGTAGGTCTAGGTCCGACTGTTGCGTGCGACGTCCGAAGACTGCAAGGAGTTGTTTCGAGATACATTCCGTTCTTCTCGACTCTGTCGGGACAGTCGCGGAACAATGGATCACACCTAACGCAGACAGGCCATGACTCACTACAGCTTTGTGCATCTGGAGTTTGGAAATGGGCGACGGGAACCTTCCGTCGAGCTGCTCTCCCGGTTTCGCGAGGCGTTCGCGAAGCCCGGCGACCGGGTCACACTGGTCGTCGTCGACAACGCCCGGACGACCGGCGAAGAGACCTACACCGGGTTCGGCTTCGAGGCGCGGGTGATCCCGGGAGACAACTCGAACCGCGAGTTCTCCGGCTGGGATGCCGGCGTGGCCGCCGTCCTGTCACGCAGCGACGAGCCCGACGTCTGGATCTTCACGAATGACACGGTCGCCAGGCACCAGGGCTGGAGTCCCCAGCGAGCGGCTCGATTCGGGCAGGAGATCGAGAAGCTCAGCGTCCATTCCGGCCCCTGGATCCTCGGGGAAGTCCACGACTATGTGCGTTCCGTCAGGACGCCATTGGGGCCGCAGCTCGAGTACATCGTCACCTATGGCTTTGCGATGAACAACACGCTGCGCAAGGGGCTGGTGACCCTCTCCCCGGGCAACGAGTTCCTGGATTCCCTCGTGCACGACAGCTTCGAGCCGGCCCGCAAGCTGTTCCGGGACCACGTCGATCCCGGCTACGCCCAGACGCGCCTGGTCTTCATGGTCGCGGATCCGGACGAGATGGCGCAGACGAAGCGCAAGTTCAAATGGAGCGGCGGCTGGTACAAGGCCAGCCCGCTGACCGCGGAAACATTCGAGGACATGCGCATGAAGGTGCGCTGCGTTCTCTCCGAGACGCTGCTCAGCGTGCGCGCCAGGCAGCTGGGCGCAGACATCCGGTCGCCCTACGACGCCCGCAATGGGCGCGATCGCGTCCGCAGGACCGTGCAATTCTTCGCGGACAAGCTCTGGGAGCGTCGATTCATCCGCAGATTGAAAAAATCTGCCGGCTAGCCTGCCACCCAGCTCCCCGACTTTCCCCCGTGCTTTTCCAGCACGTGCACGCCGTTGATCGTCATCCCGCGATCCACCGCCTTGCACATGTCATAAATCGTAAGCAGCGCCACCTGCACGGCGGTCAGGGCTTCCATCTCGACGCCGGTGGGGCCGACCGTTTCGACCGTCGCGGTGCAGGCCACCTGCGGCGTGGCGCCGTCGACCAGCGCAAAGGCCACCGCCACGCGCGTGAGTGCCAGCGGGTGGCACAGGGGAATCAGGTCGCTGGTCTTCTTGGCGGCCTGGATGCCGGCGATGCGCGCGATGCCGAGCACATCGCCCTTCTTGGCGGTGCCCGACTCGATCAGGGCCAGGGTCGAGGCCAGCATCTCGATGCGGCCGGTCGCCACGGCCACGCGATGGGTCGCGGGCTTGCCCGCCACGTCGACCATGTGCGCCTGGCCCTGAGCATCGAAATGGGTAAGAGAACTCATCTGTGAACGTTCCGCGGAGTGCAGCATCATACGGGGCCGAGCCAATGGACGAGGAATGCCGCGCTTGACTCCTTTTGACAACTCCACCTCATCGCGACCGCCAGTCGCCCGACTGCTGCGCGGTTTGTGCGCCGGGCTGCTGATCGCCGCGCAGATCGCGCTGCCGTTCCGGGCGCAGGCCCAGCTGCCCGGCATGGGCGACGGCGGCGAGATGACCGCCAGCGCCGAGCGCCACCTGGGCGACCAGATCGCCCGCGAGCTCTACCGCGACCCGGACTTCATCGACGACCCGGTGCTGGTCGAGTACGTGCAGGACATCTGGCAGCGCCTGCTCGCCGCGGCGCGGCTGCGCGGCGAACTCACGCCCGAGCTCGACGAGCGCTTCGCCTGGGCCATCCTGCTCGGCCGCGACCGCAACATCAATGCCTTCGCGCTGCCCGGGGGGTATCTGGGGCTCAACCTGGGGCTGATCGCCGTGGTCGGCAGCCGGGACGAACTCGCCACCGTGCTCGGGCACGAGCTGTCCCACGTCACGCAGCGCCACATCGCGCGCATCATGACCAAGCAAAGCCAGCAGATGCCGCTGATGCTGGCCGCGCTGGTGCTGGGCGTGATCGCCGCCAGCAAGAGCCGCAGCGGCGATGCCGGCCAGGCGATGATCATGGGCAGCCAGGCGATGTTCATGCAGAACCAGCTCAATTTCTCGCGCGACATGGAGCGCGAGGCCGACCGTATCGGCTTCGGCGTGATGACCCAGGCCGGCTTCGCGCCGCAGGGCGCGGCCACGATGTTCGAGAAGCTCCAGTACGCCTCGCGGCTCAACGACAACGGCTCCTATCCCTATCTGCGCAGCCACCCGCTCAACAGCGAGCGCATCGCCGACATGCAGGGCCGTTTCCAGGCCAAGCCCGGCGCGACCGGGCCGCTGCCGCTGGTGATGGACCACGCCATGATCGCCTCCCGCGCGCGGGTGCTCACGCGCCCCGGGGTCGACGTGCTGCGGCTGTGGGTCGATGCGGCGGGCAGTGGAGAGTTCGCGCGCAGCTCGCCGGCGCAGCAGGCCGGCACGCTCTATGCGGCGGCGCTCTCGGCCAGCGAGCTGCGCGACTTCAAGGCGGCGCGCGCGCTGGCCCAGCAGCTGGTCACCCGAACGGCCGGCGACGCGCCGTCGGCACGGCTGGCACGGCTGCTCTCGGCCGAGATCGAACTCGCGGCCGGTGCGGCGCCGGCGGCCGCGGCCTTGCTGAATCCCAAGGCCAAGGACCGGCCCGAAATGATGCTGGCGGCGCAGGCCGCGGTCGCCACGCGCAATCCGGCGCCGATGATTCCGGCGCTGCGCGACTGGGTCGCCACCCACCCGCGCGACGCCAGTGCCTGGCGCATGCTCGCCAACCTGTATGGCGCGAACAACGAGCCGGTGAGCGCGGTGCGCGCCGATGCCGAGGCCAACGTCGCCACGCTCGACTACGCGGCGGCGCGCGACCGCTTCAAGGCGGCGCAGGACCTTATCCGCAAGAGCGCGCAGGGCCAGCCCGGCGCCGGTCCGGTCGACCACTACGAGGCGTCGATCATCGACACCCGCGCCCGCGCCATCGACGCGCTCCTGAGGGAGCAGGCCGCCGAGGCGAAAGTCAGGTAGGAAGAAGCAGGGGGCGCGCGCGTCAGCCCTGCTTGGTGAACAGCCCGCCGAGCGCGGACTCGATCAGCATGCCGAGCAGCGAATAGATCAGCGAACCGACCAGCGCCGCGAAGAAGCTGTTGACGTGAAAGCCCGACAGCAGCCCCGAGGCGGCCCAGAAGAGCAGGGCGTTGATCACGAACAGGAACAGGCCCAGCGTGACGATCGTGACCGGCAAGGTCAGCACCACCAGCACCGGCCGCACGAACATGTTGAGCAGGCCGATCACGGCCGCAGCCAGCAGCGCCGAGCTGTAGGTGGTGACCTGGACGCCGCTGTAGAGATAGGCCACCGCGAGCAGCGCGAGCGCGCTGAGCAGCCATTTGATGAGGAGTCGCATCCCGCGCGGGCCCGGCGGGTTACTCGGACAGCTCGTTGGCCAGCACCAGCAGCGCGCCCATGCCCATCACCGCGCCCGGCAGCGCCCAGCTCGACTGTCCGGCCGGCGTCATGTCGGGTGCCACGGGTTCGAGGTCGACCCCGATCTTCGGCCGGCGGGCATCGACCACCCGCGCGGCACCGTGCTCCAGCTTCAGGCGCTGCGTCAGTTCGGTCAGCGGGCCCTTGGCCAGCACCGGCGTCACCTGCGCATCGCCGAGCGTCAGCACGGGCAGCAACTGCTCCTGCACCTTGGCGAACCACTTGGCGCGCCAGTTCTCGCGCGCGCTGTGGCTGACCCACTTGCTGATGCGGTGGGTCATGCGCGGTGCGCAGGCCACCAGCACCCACTGGCGGGGCCCGGCGGCGCCGGCTTCCGCCGGTGCCTTGGCGAGGAACTCGCGGGCATAGGCCGCGTCGTCCACGTACAGAATGACCTTTTCCATGGTTGCTCCTTCTATGTTGGTTGGAGTGGGAGAGACATTGGCAAGGGAAGATCAGGCGGCGACCGTGTCGGCCGGCTTCGGGCGGCGCGCGGCGACCCACTTGCCGATCACGAGCACCAGCAGCGCGCCGATGACGCCGGCGGCGTAGCGCACCAGGTCGGTTTGCGGCAGCTTCGGCACCCAGTTCCAGGCGGCCGGGTTGGCCACCGACGGATCGGACACGGCCATGGTTCCGGCGATCCAGCCCAGCAGCATGCCGCCCAGCGTGATGATCATCGGGAAACGGTCCATCAGCTTGATCACCAACTGGCTGCCCCAGACGATGATCGGGATGCTGACCAGCAGACCGAAGACCACGAGCGGCATCTGGTGGCCTTCGCCGGCGCCCTGTGCGGCACCCGCGATCGCGATCACGTTGTCCAYGCTCATCACCAGGTCGGCCACGATGACGGTCTTGACCGCGGCCCAGAGCTTGTCGCTCGCCGCGATGTTGCCGTGGGCATCGTCGTGCTCGGGCGCCAACAGCTTGACGCCGATCCACAGCAGCAGGATGGCGCCGGCCAGTTTCAGGAACGGAATCGCCAGCAGCGTCAGTGCGAAGAAGATCAGGACGACGCGCAGCACGATGGCGCCGGCGGTGCCCCAAAGGATGCCCTTGGTGCGCTGGGCCGGCGGCAGCTTGCGGCAGGCCAGTGCGATCACGACCGCGTTGTCGCCACCCAGCAGGATGTCGATCATGATGATCTGGCCGACGGCGACCCAGAATTCGGGGGTTAGAAATTGCTCCATGAAGTCCTCTCTGTTTTCGTTTCACTCCCGCTCGCGTGGATCGGACGAGGCGTTGACTGAGAGAACGGAGTCTCCGGGGGGCTTGCAACGCTTCGATCAAACCCGCGAGGGCTCATATCGAAGGTCTTGCATGACAGCACGCGGCTGCCCGACAGGCCGGAAGTGTTTTGCTTCGTATTGACGACCTGGCGAACCCACTCCCTGGAGAGCGAGTGGGAGCTACTCCCCTTCGTGAGCGGAATTAGAGCATCGTGGCCGGGGTGTTGCAACCAGACTCGTCTCACTCCATAAAGAGAATGGGCCTGGAGTCCGCGTGAACTGGAGCATCGTTGCTATTGATTTCGGAGCGAACAATTCCTTCAAGGGCTGCGGGACATTGCCCGGACTATGATGCGCGCTCGCATTTTTTCGTCTTCCCCATGGCCGCCATTCACATCACCGACATCGAGGCCGCCATCAACTTCTGGCGCGCGAGGAAGCCCTCGCCCGACGGCATCACGCTGGCCCCCGAACTGCGGGCGTTGGCCGAGGTCTACGCGCTGATGGTGTTCCACCACGAGGACGAGGTCGACGAGGTCGGCTTCCCCGCCGAGGCCTGGGCCGCCTGGCTGGCCTGGTACCAGGGCACGCCCGACACCCCCTGCATCGCGATCTGCTCCACCAGCCAGGGCGACGACCAATGCAAGGGCTGCGGCCGCAGCTTCGACGAGGTGCAGCACTGGCCGGCGATGTCGCCGGCCGAGAAGCGCTCGACCTGGCGCCGCATCACGATGCAGGACACCGCCTGGCGCTTCAACAAATATGCCGAGCGCGCGCGCGAGACCGAGCAGGTCTGGCCGGAAGACGCGCCGCCCGACCCGGCCGGCTGACGCCATGCGACGCCTGGCCCAAGCGCCGAACCTGGCCATCGCGACGCTGTGGGTGCAGATGCTGCGCGACGACGGCATCGGCGCCTCGGTGCAGCGGGAGTATCTGGGTGCCGCGGCCGGGCAATTGCCGCCCGACCAGTGCCTGCCCGAGATCTGGATCGAGGACGACGCCCAGTTCGAATTCGCCGAGCGGCTGCTGCACGAACTCAGGCATCGGCCGCAGCGCCGCTGGCAGTGCAGCTGCGGCGAACTGGTCGAGGGCGGCTTCGAACAGTGCTGGCAGTGCGGCGCGCCGATGCCCTAGCGGCTAGCGCAGTCGTACGGGCTCGATGTCGATGCTGTCCTTGCCGTCGCCCAGCATCAGCGCGCCCTCCTGGATCGTGGCCTGCAGCTGCATCGAGCGCTGCGCCAGCGCCGCCAGCGACTGCGAGGCCGCGGTCGGCACGCGGAACACGCTGAGATTCTGCGGCCGCGTCAGCTTGGTCTCGATGCCGCGCCACCAGATCTCGGCGGCATGGTTGAAGCAGTAGACGATCACCTCGTCGGCCTTGCCGCAGGCCTTGATCACCGGCTTGTCTTCGGGTTGGCCGACCTCGATCCAGAGCTTCACCTGGCCGGTGAAGTCGCGCAGCCAGACGTCCGGCTCGTCCGGGTTCGACAAGCCGGCACCGAAGGCCAGCGTGCCGTCGCCATTGCACACGTCCTGCAGCTTGTGGGCGTTGAGCGCCAGCGCCACCAGCCGGATCATCATCCGCTCGTCGGTTTCGCTGGGGTGGCGCGCCAGGGTCAGCGCGTGGTCTGCGTAGTAGTTGTGGTCGATGTCGGCGACCGCGAGACTGGCCTTGAAGATGGTCGATTTGAGAGCCATCAGATTCGCCGCCGGGCCGCCCCAAGGCGAATCAGCCCCCTCGGGGGGCAGCGAGGACACGAAGTGCCGAGCGTGGGGGCCTTCATACTCGCCGGGCCAGTTCGGCAGCCTTGCCGATGTAGCTGGCGGGCGTCATGGCCAGCAGGCGTTCCTTTTCGGCTTCCGGAATGGCGAGCGAGCGGATCAGCCCGTGCAGCGCCTCGGCGGTCACGGTCTTGCCGCGCGTGACTTCCTTCAGCTGCTCGTAGGCGCCCTGCACGCCGAAGCGCCGCATCACGGTCTGGATCGGCTCGGCAAGCACTTCCCAGGAGCTGTCGAGGTCGTCGGCCAGTGCTTCCTGGTTGAGTTCGAGCTTGCCCAGGCCGGTCGCGAGGCTGGCGTAGGCGAGCGTGGCATAGCCGAAGGCGACGCCGATGTTGCGCAGCACCGTGCTGTCGGTGAGGTCGCGCTGCCAGCGGCTGATCGGCAGCTTCTCGCTCAGGTGGCGCAGCACGGCGTTGGCCAGGCCCAGGTTGCCCTCGGCGTTCTCGAAGTCGATCGGGTTGACCTTGTGCGGCATCGTCGAAGAGCCGATCTCGCCGGGCTTCAGGCGCTGCTTGAAGTAGCCCAGGCTCACGTAGCCCCAGATGTCGCGCGAAAAGTCGACCAGGATGGTGTTGGCGCGCGCCACGGCATCGAACAGCTCGGCCATGTAGTCGTGCGGCTCGATCTGGATGCTGTAGGGCTGGAAAGCCAGGCCCAGGCCCAGCGGCGCGGGCGTCTCGACGACCTTGCGGCTGAAGGCTTCCCAGTCGAAGTCGGGCCAGGCGGCCATGTGGGCGTTGTAGTTGCCGACCGCGCCGTTCATCTTGCCCAGCAGTTGCACGGCCGCGATCTGCTCGCGCGCCTTGGCGAGCCGCACCGCGACGTTCGCGAGCTCCTTGCCGACGGTGGTCGGACTGGCGGTCTGGCCGTGGGTGCGCGAGAGCATGGCCACGTCGGCGAACTTGCCGGCCATGTCGCGCAGGGTCGTGATCAGGCCGTCGATCGCCGGCAGCATCACTTTTTCGCGCGCGGCCTGGATCTGCAGCGCATGGCTGGTGTTGTTGATGTCCTCGCTGGTGCAGGCGAAATGGACGAATTCGGAGGCGGCCAGCAGTTCCGGGCGGGCCTCGAACTTCGACTTGATCCAGTATTCGACCGCCTTCACGTCGTGATTGGTGGTCTTCTCGATCTGCTTGATCGCGACCGCGTCGGCCTCGGAGAAGTTGGAAACCAGGCCGAGCAGGTATTTGCGGGCGCCGCCCGTGAGAGGCTTGAATTCGGCGAAGCCGCAGTCCGAGAGGGCGATGAACCACGCCACCTCGACCTGCACTCGCCGGTGCATGTAGCCCTGTTCGCTCATCAGCGGGCGCAGCGCCGAGAGCTTGGCCGCATAGCGGCCGTCGAGGGGGGAAAGGGCGGAGACGGTAGAGAAACTCATGGACCAATTTTAGGTGGCGGCCCGGCCGAAGCAATTTCGCTTCGGAACGCGGGGCCCGCACGGGATCTCGCGCTGCCCGCCTTCCCCTAGAATCAAAGCGCTACAACGATGACCCTGATGGGGGGAATGCCCGCATGAAACTGATCGGATCCGCTGCCAGCCCTTACGTGCGCAAGGTGCGCGTGGTCATGGCCGAAAAGCGGCTCGACTACCAGTTCGTGATCGAAGACGTCTGGTCTGCCGACACCACGATTTCCAGTTCCAATCCGCTCGGCAAGGTGCCCTGCCTGATCATGGACGGCAGCGAGGCCATGTTCGACTCGCGCGTGATCGTGGAATACCTCGACACCCTGTCGCCGGTCGGCAAGCTGATCCCGCAGCAGAGCCGCGAGCGCGCCGAGGTCAAGACCTGGGAGGCGCTGGCCGACGGCGTGATGGACGCCGGCGTGCTGCTGCGCATGGAAGCCACCTGGACGCTGCGCGCCGACAGCGAGCGCAGCCAGGCCTGGATGGATCGCCAGCGCGCCAAGGTGATGGCCGGCATCGCCGCCATGGCCAAGGGCCTGGCCGACAAGCCCTTTTGCAGCGGCATCCACCTGAGCCTGTCCGACATCGCCGTCGGCTGCGCCCTGGGCTGGATCGGCTACCGTTTCCCCGAGATCGACTGGCGCGCCGACCATTCCAACCTGGTGCGCCTCTACGACAAGCTGATGCTCCGCCCCAGCTTCGCCGATACGCAACCCTGACAAAAAGCCCCGCACTGCGGGGCTTTTTGTTTTGCGAGGCCGGCGAAGCCAGGCCCGTTGGTGAAACACCGCGGAACCGGCTCTGCCGGGCCGCCGGTGTTGCCCCCGGTAGGGGGTGGGCGGGCTACACGAAGTGAGCCCAACCTGGGGGCGAAATAAAGATGTTGCGAGGCGCCCCGGACGAAGGAGGGAGGGAGGGAGGAGGAGAAGAATCGCCTCGGGATTTCAACCTGACGGCAAGCGCCTGGAAGACCTCGCAACATGAAAAGCGGCCGAGCCATTCGTGCCCAGAAACGGTATGAGCCCGCGTCGGCGACACGGTTCCCGGTCGAGTAGTAAGCGTTTGTGACTAGTTCGAAAGTGTTGCGGAATCCGACTTGCTGGCCGCCGCGAGCGGCGCTGCGCTCAGCTGCTTTTCGATCTCCCGCACGAAGGCGCGGTCGTCGGGCGAGGTCATGCTCGAATAGGAATCCACCACCTTGCCGTCGCGGCCGACCAGGTATTTGTAGAAGTTCCACTTGGGCGTCGTTCCGGAGAGCTGCGCCAGTTGCTTGAACAGCGGATTGGCGTCCGGCCCCCGGACCGACGATTTCGCGAACATCGGGAATTTGACGCCGAAGGTACTTTCGCAGAAGTCGGCGATCTCCTTGTTCGAGCCCGCCTCCTGGGCAAAGTCGTTCGAGGGGAAACCGAGGACCACCAGCCCGCGCGCGCGGTATTTGCTGTCGAGCGCCTCCAGGCCCTTGTACTGCGGCGTGAAGCCGCAAAAGCTCGCGGTATTGACCACCAGCACCACTTTGCCGGCGTACTGGCACAGCGCCTGGGGCTTTTCGTCCTGCAGCCGCGGGAAGCTGTGCTGCAGGATGGCGGGACAGGCGGGTGCGGCGGAGGAAGGGGCCTGCGGGGGGACGTTCTGGGCCGCGGCCGGGACCAGGCACGCCGCGATGGCGAGCGCAGGAACGAGAAGCACTGTCGAGCGGATGGGCATTGGCATTTGCGATTCCCCGAGTGAAAAGAGCGCGGGAATTCTGTTTCTGGCGCTGGATGAAGCCGGATCATCGCCGCCTGTCACGGGCGTGTCCGGCCGGCCGACTAAAATCCCGTGGCTTAAGAAAGACATTGATGCTTTATCCGGAACTCTTCAGACAACTCGAATCTGTCCGCTGGGACATGGACAAGGATATTCCTTGGCAGTCTTTCGACGCAACCCGGCTCACCGAAGAGCAGGCGCAGACCATCAAGATGAACGCGATCACGGAATGGGCGGCGCTGCCGGCCACCGAGATGTTCCTGCGCGACAACCGGCATGACAGCGACTTCTCGGCCTTCATGTCGATCTGGTTCTTCGAGGAACAGAAGCACTCGCTGGTGCTGATGGAATACCTGAAGCGCTTCAGCCCGCAGCACGCGCCGACCGAGCAGGAACTGCACGATGTGCGCTTCGATTTCGACCCGGCTCCGCCGCTCGAGACGCTGATGCTGCATTTCTGCGGCGAGATCCGCCTCAACCACTGGTACCGCCGCGCGGCCGAGTGGCACACCGAGCCGGTCATCAAGCACATCTACACCACGCTGAGCCAGGACGAGGCCCGCCACGGCGGCGCCTACCTGCGCTACATGAAGCGCGCCATGGAAAAGTTCGGCGACGAAGCCCGTTCGGCCTTCACCAAGGTCGGCGTGCTGATGGCCAGCGCGCGCCGCACCGCGCAGGCGCTGCACCCGACCAACCTGCACGTCAACAAGGCGCTGTTTCCGAACGACACGATCCAGAGCCGCGTGCCCGACCCCGACTGGCTCGAGCACTGGCTGGACAAGCAGATCAAGTTCGACGCCACCTGGGAAACCAAGGTCGGCGAGCGCATCCTGCACAACCTGAGCCTGCTGATGAACCGAAGCTTCAAGACGGTGCAGGAGCTCAATCGGTACCGCAAGGAACTGGCCGCCTCCCTGGGGCCCAAGCCCGAATACCAAGGCGCATAAGGCAGCTCGCCCCCAGGTTGCCCGGCACTTCGTGTCCGGGCGCCCACCCCCTACCGGGGGCAACACCAGCGGCCCGGCGAAGCCGGTTCCGCGGTGTTTCACCAACGGGCCTGGCTGCGCCGGCCGGTGAATACCTGCGCTGTGGTTTGTCTTCGGCTGCGCGCAGCGCGCCCGTTGGTGGGCAGTCGCGGAACCGGCTTCGCCGGGCCGCTGACTGCGCCCCCGGTAGGGGGTGGGCGGCTACACGAAGTGAGCCAACCTGGGGGCGAGCCTGATCACCGCCGCTCGACGATCACCGGCGCCAGCTGCAGGCCGTTGCGGACCTGCTCGACCGTGTCGCGCGCCAGATCGCGCGATGCGAAGGGACCGGCCTGCAGCCGGTGCGTGCCGCTCTCGCTGAAGACGGCGAGGTTGCCGGACAGCGTCGGCATCTCGCGCGCCACCTGCTGCTGGAAGCGCAGCGCGCCGTCGCGCTGGCTGAAGGCGCCGAGCTGGACCCAGAAGCCGGACCCGGCGGCGGCCGCACGCGGCGCCGGCGCGGCGCCTTGAGCCGACGGCGCGGCGGCGAGCGGGGCCATCGGCGGCAGCGCCGTGACCTCCATGGCGTCGTAGCGCGAGGTGGCGACCACGGGCGCGGTCAGCGTCGACGGCACCGCGACACTGTCGGATGCAGCCGCCGGCGCGACCGCCACGACGGCCGGAACCGTCTGCTGCGCCAGCACGGGCGCATCGCCGCGCCGCCAGGCGCCGGTGCGGATGTCCTCGTTGGTGATGCGCTCGATCTCCACCGGCGCGACGCCGCGCAGCAGGTCGAGCTTGAGCGCCGCGGTGTAGCTCAGGTCGATCACGCGGTCGTCGTGGAAGGGCCCGCGGTCGTTCACGCGCACGATCACCTCGCGTCCATTGGCCGGGTTGCGCACCCGCACGTAGCTCGGCAGCGGCAGCGTCTTGTGCGCGGCCGTCATCGCGTACATGTCGTAGGGTTCGCCGCTGGCGGTCGACTGGGCGTGGAACTTGGTGCCGTACCACGACGCGAGCCCGCTTTCGCGAAACGGCCGGTCGTCGACGATCGGCGTGTAGGAACGGCCGAGCACCACATACGGCTTGCTGGTGCCGCCGCTGCTGCGGATCGCCTCGACGCGGGGTTCGGCGTCGGGCACCTGGCCGAGGCCGGACGGCGGATTGGCCGCGGCACCGTCGCGTCCGCCGCGCGGGCCGCTGGCGCAGCCGGCCAGCAGGACCAGCGTCGCCGCCGCCATCCACGCGAGCGCGCGTGGCGACGCATTGTTCCGCCTAGCCAAATACCGCCCTCCACAAGGCCAGCATGGCCTCGCGCTCGACCACCAGCGAGGTCATCGGCACGTGCGTCGGTTCCTCGTTGAGCCGGGCCCGGTGCTGCACCCGGCGCAGCTCGCGGTAGGCGGAGGCGGCGGCCTGGCCGACGCCCGCGGGCAGCAGGCCCGCCGCCTCGGCCCGCAGCAGCAGCGCGATGTTGCCGACATTGGGCACCAGTTCGGGATGCGCCTCGGCCGCCGACAGCACCAGGAACTGCACCGCGAACTCGGCGTCGACCATGCCGCCCGCGCTGTGCTTGACGTCGAAGCGGTCGGGCTTGACCGGGCGCGCGGCGCGCACCTTCTCGCGCATCGCGACGATCTCGGCCTTGAGTGCGTCGCGATCGCGCGGCGCGGTGATCACGGCCTCGCGGATGCGGTCGAAGCGCTCGCCGAGCGCCGGCGCGCCCAGCACGAAGCGGGCGCGGGTCATGGCCTGGTGCTCCCAGGTCCAGGCGGTGTTGCTGCCGCGGCCGAGCTGGTACTTCTCGTAGGCCTCGAAGCTGGTGGTCAGCAGGCCCGAGTTGCCGTTGGGGCGCAGCGCGGTGTCGATCTCGAACAGGTCGCCTTCGCGGGTCTTGACCGTGAGCCAGTTGATCAGCTTGCGCACGTAGGCCGCGTAGACCTCGCCGGCGCGCTCGTCCTCGTCGTCGTAGACGAAGACGATGTCGAGGTCGCTGCCGTAGCCCAGCTCCTTGCCGCCGAGCTTGCCGTAGCCGATGATCGCGAACTGCGGCTGCTCGCGGTGCGGGTTGCGCACCTGCGGCCAGCACCAGCGCGCGGTGACCCGCAGCACCGCATCGGCCAGCGCGCTCAGGTCGTCGGCCACCTGCTCGACCGTGATCCGCCCATCGACGTCGCGCGCCAGCGTGCGAAACAGCTCCGCATGGTGCGCATGGCGCAGCAGGTTGAGCAGGCGCTCCTCGTCGGCCTCGCCGGTGCGCGTCAGCGACTGGTGGCGGTCCTCGAGATCGCGTTCGAACTCGGCCGCGACGAAGCGGCCGCTCAACATCTCGTTGCTGGCCAGCTCGTCGATCACGCCGGGATGCTGCATCAGGTAGCGCGCCGGCCATTTGGCCGAGCCCAGCAGGCGCAGCAGCCGCTCCTGCACCGCGGGCCGCTCGACCAGCAGCGCGATGTAGCTTTCGCGGCGCAGCAGCGGCTCGATCCAGTCGGCCCAGCGCAGCGCGGCGTCGACGTGGTGGGCAATGCGCCCGGGCGCCTCGCTGTCGGGCTCGCGCAGCCATTGGCCGGTGCGCTGGATCAGCTGGCGCAGGCGGGCTCGCGTGTCGTCGCGCAGCGCCAGCACGCGCGGGTTCTCGCTCCAGCCGCGGATGCGTTCGGCGAACGGGCCGGGCAGGGTGTCGATCAGGTCGTGCATGTCCACCGCTGCCGGGCCCGGCGCCCCGCCCTTGCAGCCGGTGCAGGGCGCCTTGCCGCCGAGCAGCTTGTCGAACTCCTGGGCGACGAATTCGCGGTGGGTGTCGAGTTGGGCCAGGAAGGCGCAGCAGTCGGCGTACCCGAGGGTGTGCGCGATCCAGCGCAGATCGTCGTCGTTCACCGGCAGCACGTGGGTCTGCTGGTCGTCCAGGTACTGGATGCGGTGCTCCACCCGGCGCAGGAACTCGTAGGCCGAGGCCAGCGCATCGGCCGCTTCCTGCGGCATCAGGCCGGCGCGCGCCAGGCGCTGCAGCGCATCGAGCGTGGGCCGGGTGCGCAGCTCGGGGAACTGGCCGCCGCGCACCACTTGCAGCAGTTGCACCGTGAACTCGATCTCGCGGATGCCGCCGCGCGACAGCTTGACGTCGTTGGCGCGTTCGGGCCGGCCGGCGCTGCGGCGCGCCGCCTGTTCGCGGATCTGCCGGTGCAGCGTGCGCAGCGAGTCGAACACGCTGTAGTCCAGGTAGCGGCGGAAGACGAAGGGCAGCACCACCCCGCGCAGCGCCTGTGCCGAACTGTCGGCCACCACCGACGCGGGCGCCACCACGCGGCTCTTGAGCCAGGCGAAACGCTCCCATTCGCGGCCCTGGACCTGGAAGTACTCCTCGAGCGCATCGAGCGAGACCACGCTCGGCCCCGAGTTGCCGTTGGGCCGCAGCGCCAGGTCGACGCGGAACACGAAGCCGTTCCCGGTGGTGTCGCCCACCAGCGCGTAGATGCGCTTGACCGCGCGAGCGAAGTACTCCTGGTTCGCGAGCCGCGCATGCCCATCGGGGCCACCGGCGGTTTCGCCGTCGTGGTCGTAGAGATAGATCAGGTCGATGTCGCTCGACACGTTGAGCTCGCGCGCGCCGAGCTTGCCCATGCCGACGACCCAGAGCTGGGCGCGCCGGCCGTCGGCCGCGAGCGGCGCGCCGTGCACCTCGTCGAGTTCGGCGCAGGCTTCGCGGCAGGCGACGTCGAGCGCGAATTCGGCCAGTTGCGTGACCGCGGTGGTGACCACCGCCAGCGGCGCGTGCTGGTCGCAGTCGAGCGCGATCAGCCGCTCCATCACCAGCTGGCGCACGATGCGCAGGGCGTCGGCGACGGTGTCGCCGCGCGCGCGCAGCGCCTGGTAGGCCTCGGCCATGTGGGCGCGCACCGGTTCGCCCGGCGGCAGCAGCGGCAGTTCGACGGCGTAGCGGCGGCGAAGTCGCTGAACGAAGCGCGAATAGGCCGACAGTGGCGGCGAATCGGATGGCTGCAGCGATCGCTGCATCGCAGCATCGGCGCCGATGGAACCCGGCTGGGAGCTGGCGGTCATAATTCCTGACACAGCGCGATCCTCAATGAACGACACGACGTCTTCCCCTTCACGTCTGCTCAAGATCACCGCTGCGACGGCGCGCTGGTTGTTGGGTTTGCTGATCGGTGCATGGCTCCTGCTTGCGCTGTCAGTCGTTGTCCTACATCTCTGGATTGTGCCGCGAATCGGCGACTACCGTGGCGCGCTGGAAGCGCAGGCCACGCGGGCCATCGGCGTGCCGGTGCGCATCGGTTCGATCGGCGCCCGGTCGGGCGGCCTGTTTCCCACGGTCGAGCTGCGCGACGTGGTGCTCCTGGACGCCAGCAACCAGGAGGCGCTGCGCCTCGAGCGGGTGGTGGCCAGCGTGTCGCCGCGCTCGCTCTGGAACCTGAGCTTCGAGCAGCTCTACATCGAGCGGCCGCAGGTCGAGGTCCGGCGCGATGCGCTCGGCAAGCTCCACGTTGCCGGCCTCGACATGTCGAACCAGACCAGCGGCGGCGGCGACGGTGCCGACTGGTTCTTCGCCCAGCGCGAGGTCGTGGTGCAGGGCGGCACGGTGCGCTGGACCGACGAACGGCGCAAGACCGGGCCGCTGCTCCTGACCGACGTCCAGTTCGTCGCCCGAAACGGCGGCCGCCGCCACGCGATGCGCCTCGACGCCACGCCGCCGGCCGGCTGGGGCGAGCGCATCACGCTGCGCGGCCGGTTCCGCCAGCCCCTGCTGTCGGTGCGCAGCGGCAACTGGCGCACCTGGGACGGCCAGGCCTATGCCGACCTGCCGTACATCGACGTCAAGCGGCTCGGCCGCTACGTCGACCTCGACGCCAGGATCCGCGAAGGCTCGGGCGGGCTGCGGATCTGGGCCGACGTCAATGACGGCGAGGTCACGGGCGGCGCGCTCGACCTGGCCTTGACCCGCATCGACGCCTCGCTCGGCAAGGAGCTCGAGCCGCTGGTGCTGCGCGACGTCACCGGACGCCTGACCGGCAAGCGCAGCGACGGCATGCTGGAGTTTGCAACCAGCCGGCTGCAGTTCGACACCGCCGACCAGATGCGCTGGCCCGGGGGCAACCTGTGGTTCCAGCACGCGCCGGCCAAGGGCCGTACCGCAGAGCGCACGGCGCTGCGAGCCGACCGGCTCGATCTCGCGGCGCTGGCGATGATCGCCGACCGGCTGCCGCTGGGCGAGGCGGCGCGCAAGCGGATCGAGACCTACCAGCCGCGGGGCCTGGTCGAACACATCGAGGCCAGCTGGCAAGGTTCGGCCGGCGAACCCGACCGCTATCAGTTCAAGGGGCGCATGAGCGGCTTCAGCGTGGCGTCGCAGCCGGGTGCGCCGGCCACGGCCCCGGTGCCCGCGACCGCGGCGCCGCCGCACGAGCCGGTCGGAACGCCCGGCGTGAGTGGCGCCACGGTCGACTTCGATGCCAGCCAGGCCGGCGGCAGCGCCACGCTGTCGATCGCCAACGGCGCGCTCGATCTGCCCGGCGTGTTCGAGGAGCCGGTGGTGCCGATCGAGCGGCTGTGGACCCAGCTCCAGTGGAAGCTCGAGGGGGGCGCGGCCCACTTGCAGGTCTCCAACCTGCGCTTCGCGAATGTCGATGCCGAGGGGGAGGCCGAGGCCAGCTGGCGCACCAGCGATCCCGCGGTATCGCGCGGCGCCGACCGCTATCCCGGCGTGCTCGATCTGCAGGGCAAGCTGACACGGGCCGACGGCACCCGGGTCTGGCGCTATCTGCCGCTTCACATCCCGAAGCACACCCGCGACTACGTGCGCGACGCGGTCACCAAGGGCACCGCCAGCGTGGTCGACTTCAAGGTCCGGGGCGATCTCTGGGACATGCCCTTCATGGACCCGAAGCACGGGGATTTCCGCATCGCCGCGAAGGTCGCCGACGTCAGCTATGCCTATGTGCCGCCGACGCCGGGGGAGACCAAGGTCTGGCCAGGGCTGACGGGCCTGTCGGGCGAGCTGGTGTTCGAGCGCGCGGGCATGCTGGTGCGCAATGCGCGCGGGCGCATCGCCGGCGCGCAGGGGATCGAGGTCTCGAAGGCCGAGGCCCAGATCGCCGACATGTCGCACCATGCGCCGGTGCTCAAGCTCGATGCGCAGGCCCGAGGTCCGCTGGGCGAACTGCTGCGCGTCGGCGGGCCGCTCGCCGGCGAAGTCGGCGCCACGCTGGCGGACATGCGCGCGACCGGCAATGCCGACTACAAGCTGCGCCTCGAGCTGCCGCTGGAGGCGATGGACAAGGCCAAGGTGCAGGCCGGCATCGTGCTGGCCGACAACGAGCTGCAGCTCGCGTCCGCCGCACCGGCGCTGACGCAGGCACGCGGCACGCTGAGCTTCACCGAGAGCGGCTTCTCGCTGGCCGGCGTGCAGGCCCGCGGGCTCGGCGGCGCGATGCGCTTCGAGGGCAGCGGCCGCTTCGGCAGCAAGCAGGAGCTGGACATCCGCGTCCAGGGCACGGCGAGCGCCGACGGCCTGCGCGCGGCGCGCGAGGTCGACTGGCTGGCGCGACTGGCCAGGAACGCGACCGGCAGCACGCCGTACGCGGCCCGTTTTTCGGTGCGCGAGGGCGCCTCCGAGTTCCTGCTCACGAGCAGCCTGCAGGGCCTGGGCCTGCAGCTGCCGGCGCCCATGGCCAAGGAGGCCGACCAGATCATGCCGCTGCGGGTCGAGAAGAAGGTCGTGCTGCGCGAAGCCCGGGCCGCAGGCGCCGCGCCGCTGGTCCACGACCAGATTGCGTTCGAGCTCGGCAAGGTCGGCTCGGCCAGCTACGTGCGCGACATCTCGGGCCGCGAGGCGCGCGTGCTGCGCGGCGGCATCGGCATCGGGCTGGAAGCCGGCGAATCCGCGCCGTTGCCGGAGCGCGGCGTGTTCGCGAACATGCGCTTCGCCCGGCTCGACTTGAGCGCCTGGCAGGCGCTGTTCAGCGAGACCACCGGCAAGGCGCCCGAAGCGGTGGCCAGCGTCGACAGCGGCGACGACGCGCTCGCCTACCTGCCCACGGTGATCGCGCTGCGCGCGCAGGCGCTGGCGTTCGGCGGCCGCACGCTGAACGACGTGGTGCTGGGCGGCACGCGCGATGGCCAGCTCTGGCGCGCCAACATCGACGCCACCGAGCTCAGCGGCTACGCCGAATACCGCCATGCGCAGGCCGGGCGGCTGTACGCGCGGCTCGCGCGACTCAAGATCGCCCGCAGCGAAGCCACCGCGGTCGAGTCGCTGCTCGACGAGCAGCCGAGCACGCTGCCGGCCCTCGACATCGTGGTCGACGACTTCGAACTGCTGGGCCGGCGGCTCGGCCGAGCCGAGATCGACGCGGTGAATCGCGGCGGTGTCGGGCGCGAATGGCGGCTCAACAAGCTGACCCTCACCAACCCCGACGCCACCTTCAATGCCCAGGGCAGCTGGGCGGCACCGCCTGGCGGCAGCGGCGGGCGCGAGCAGCGCCGCACCGCCATGGATTTCAAGCTCGACATCACGGATGCCGGCGCGCTGCTCAATCGCTTCGGCATGAAGGACGTGGTCCGGCGCGGCCGGGGCCGGCTCGAGGGCGAGGTGAACTGGACCGGCTCGCCGTTCTCGATCGACTACCCGAGCCTGGGCGGGCAACTGCAGATCGACGTCGAATCGGGACAGTTCCTGAAGGCCGATCCGGGCATCGCCAAGCTGCTCGGCGTGTTGAGCCTGCAGGCCCTGCCGCGGCGCCTCACGCTCGACTTCCGCGACGTGTTCAGTGCCGGCTTCGCCTTCGATTTCCTGCGCGGCGATGCCACGATCGTCAAGGGCGTGGCATCCACCAACAACCTGCAGATGAAAGGCGTCAACGCCGCCGTGCTGATGGATGGCTCGGCCGACATCGCGCGCGAGACGCAGAACATCCGGGTGGTGGTCGTGCCAGAGATCAGCGCCGGCACGGCGGCGCTGGTGGCGACCGCGATCAATCCGGCGATCGGCCTCGGGACCTTCCTGGCGCAGATGGTGCTGAGCCGGCCGCTGATCGCCGCCGCCACGCAGGAGTTCCAGATCGACGGCACCTGGACCGACCCGAAAATCACCCGGGTGGCGCGCCGGTCGACTCCCGCGGCCCAGGCTGCGCCGGCCGAGCCTTCGATTCCCCGATAAAACATGGCCCCCACGCTCATCACTTCGTGTATCGCTGCCCCCCGAGGGGGTGCAGTCCGCCCTTGGGGCGGCCCGGCGGGCGGCCTCAACGAGTTCAGGAGACAACCGCCATGAAAGTCGCAGCGATCCAGATGGTGTCGACCATCGCCCGCGAGGCCAACCTGGCGCGCGCCCACGACCTGCTGGCCCAGGCCTCGGCCGCGGGCGCCGAACTCGCGGTGCTGCCCGAGTACTTCTGCATGATGGGCCGGCGCGACACCGACAAGCTGGCGCTGCGCGAGACCGCCGGTGCCGGCACGGTGCAGAGCTTCCTGGCCGATGCCGCGCGCGAGTTCGGGCTCTGGATCGTCGGCGGCACGCTGCCGATCGAGACCGACGACGACCAGCATGTCTTCAACAGCTCGCTGGTCTACGGACCGGACGGCGCCTGCGTCGCGCGCTACGACAAGATCCACCTGTTCTTCTTCGACAACGGCCGCGAGCGCTACGACGAGCGCCGCGTGATCGCGCCGGGCTCGCAGCCCGTGTGCTTCGACCTGCCCTCGCGCGACGGCCGTCGCTGGCGCATCGGCATGAGCGTCTGCTACGACCTGCGTTTTCCCGAGCTCTACCGCGCGCTGGCGCGCGAGGGGGCCGAGCTGCTGCTGGTGCCCAGTGCCTTCACGCGCACCACCGGCGCCGCCCACTGGGAGGTCCTGCTGCGCGCCCGGGCGATCGAGAACCTCGCCTGGGTGGTCGCGCCCGCGCAAGGCGGCACCCACGAGAACGGACGCCAGACCTGGGGCCAGTCGATGGTGGTCGACCCCTGGGGCTCGGTGGTGGCGCAGCACGCCGAAGGAGAGGCCGTGGTGCTGTTCGAGATCGATGCCGCGCAGCTCGAAGCCGCGCGCGCGCAACTCCCCGCGCTGTCCCACAGCGTGATCTGAAGCCGGTGTCCGCGCCTGCACTGCCCGTCGCCCGCGTCCTGCGGCCCGCGTTCGCGCGCCTGCGCTTCATGCGCTCGGTGTGGCGGCGCTGGTTCCTCTGGGTGCTGCTGGCGATCCTGGTGCTGGCGCTGCTGGTCACCGTGGTCTGGCTGGCCGGGCGGCACGAGGTCGAGCAGACCCAGACCGTGCTGGACCGCGACACGGCCGATGCGGTGTCGGACCTGCGCGATGGCCTGCAACGCAACGTGCAGACGCTGCGCGCCTCGCTGGCCGGCGGGGTCGGCCGCGAGCAGTGGGAGACCCGGGCCGCGGGCCTGCTGCGGGACCATCGCGAATGGCTGCGTCTCGAATGGCGCGACCCGGCCCTGCGGCCGCTCGGGGCGGTCGATTCGCCCTATCGCCGGCGAGTGTTCGGCGACAACGAGCGCGGCCCCGACCAGACCGACGTCGAGCAGGCCTGCACCGCCGCGCGCAAGCTCGGCACGCCGGCCTATTCGCCCAGCCACTACGTGGCCTCGACCCAGGGCAGCGGCCTCGAGGTCCTGGAGCTGTGCGTGCCGGTCGAGGGCGGCGGCTATCTGGTGGCCGCCTACTCGCTGCGCGACACGCTGACCGAGATGCTGGCGCCGATGCTCAGCCGTGGCCAGGAGGTTGCCTTCACCGAGGCCGACGGCACCCGGCTCGTGGCGATCGGCGCGCCGCGCCGCATCGGCACGCGGGTCTTCACCTCGCAGCAGCTGATCGACCTTCCGGGTGCCACCCTGATGCTGCGCATCGACGGCTGGCGCGCCGTGCCCGACCTGTTCCCCAACATGCTGACCGCGCTGGTCACGGCGATCTCGATCGCGCTGGTGTCCGTGCTGGTGCTGCTGGCGCGCGACACACGCCGGCGCCTGCGCGCCGAACGCGATCTCGCCGATGCGCTGGCGTTTCGCAAGGCCATGGAGGACTCGGTCATCACGGGCTTGCGCGCGCGCGATCTCCAGGGCCGCATCACCTATGTCAATCCGGCCTTCTGCGAGATGGTGGGCTTCAGCGCCGAGGAGCTCATGGGCAGCGACGTCGAGGCGCCCTACTGGCCGACCGAACTGGCGCACGAATACCAGCGCCGGCAGGCGGTGCGGCTGGCCGGCGCCACGCCGCCGCGCGAAGGCTTCGAATCGGTCTTCATGCGCAAGGACGGCGCCCGCTTCCCGGTGCTGATCTTCGAGGCCCCGCTGATCAACGCCCAGGGTTCCCAGACCGGCTGGATGAGCGCCTTCATCGACATCAGCGAGCAGCGCCGCATCGAGGAACTGTCGCGGGCCAGCCAGGAGCGCCTGCAGGCCAGTGCGCGGCTGGCGACCGTCGGCGAGATGGCTTCGCTGCTGAGCCACGAACTGACGCAGCCGCTGGCGGCGATCGCGAGCTACGCCAGCGGCTCGCTCAACCTGCTCGGCGCCGACGGCCTGTCGCGCGCGAGCGAGCACGAAGAGGTCACGATGGCGGTGCGCCGCATCGCCGAGCAGGCCGACCGCGCCGGCCAGGTGATCCGCAGCGTGCACGACTTCGTGCGCCGGCGCGACCGCACGCGCGAGGCGGTTGCGCCCCAGGCGCTGGTCGACGCGGTGCTGCCGCTGGTGCGCCTGCAGGCGCGCAAGCTCGGCGTGCGCGTCGAGCTCGCGTTCGAGGAGCACCTGCCGGCCGTGGTGTGCGACCGGACGCTGGTCGAGCAGGTGCTGCTGAACCTGGCACGCAACGGCATGCAGGCGATGGACATGCCCGGCCTGGTCGAGCGGGTGCTGCGGCTGCGGGTCGTGCGCGCCAGCGGAAGTCCGGGTGCGGACGCGCGCCGCTGGCTCGAGTTCTCGGTCGCCGATGTCGGCTGCGGCATCAGCGACGAGGTGGCACCGCGCCTCTTCACGCCCTTCTTCACGACCCGGCCCGACGGCATGGGGCTGGGCCTGAGCCTGTGCCGCACCGTCGTCGAGCAGCACGGAGGCGTGCTCATGTTCGAGCCGCAGCGGCCGCGCGGCACGATCTTCCGTTTCACTCTTGCGACCGCCAGCTGACACTCACCTCATGCAACCCCTGATCGATGCCCTGATCTTCATCGTCGACGACGACGCGAGCGTGCGCGAGGCGCTGGCCTGGCTGCTGCGCTCGCGGCGCCTGGTGAGCGAGCAGTTTCCCAGCGCCGAAGCCTTCGAGGCGCGGCTGGCCGACGAGCCTTTGCTCGACCATCCGCACTGCCTGCTGCTCGACGTGCGCATGCCCGGCACCAGCGGGCTCGTTCTGTTCGACCGGCTCGCGGAACGCGGACTTCTCGACACCATGCCGGTGATCTTCCTGACCGGCCACGCGGATGTGCCGACCGCGGTGGACGCGGTCAAGCGCGGCGCCTTCGACTTCTGCGAGAAGCCTTTTTCGGACAACGCACTGGTCGACCGCATCGAGCATGCGCTCGGCGTCTCGCTGCACGCCATCGAGGCGCAACGCACGCGAAAGCTGCTCAAGCATCGCATCGACGAGCTGACGGAGCGCGAGCGCGACGTGATGCGCTGCGTGGTCGAAGGCCTGCCGAACAAGCTGATCGCCGATCAGCTCGCGATCAGCGTGCGCACGGTGGAGGTCCACCGCGCGCGCGTGTTCGAGAAGATGGAAGTCAAGTCGGCCGTGGAACTGGCCAACCTTCTGCGCGGCGTCTAGCCCTGCGGGCGTTCGCCGACGTAGATCTCCACGCGACGGTTCTGCGCCCGGCCGGCATCGCTGTTGTTGTCGGCGATCGGCTCGCGCGCGCCGCGGCCCTCGACGCGGATCGCTGCGGCCGGCACGCCGCGCGCGACCAGGTAGTCGCGCGTGCTGGCGGCACGCTCGATCGACAGCGGATTGTTGATGGCGTCGGTGCCGGTGCTGTCGGTGTGGCCGATGATGCGCACGTCGGCGTTCGGGTTGTTGCGCAGGCCGCTGGCGAACTGGTCGAGCACCGGCGAGAAATTGGGCTTGATCGCCGAGCGGCCGACGTCGAAGGAGATGTCGCTCGGGATCGCGAGCTTGAGCTCGTTGTTGGCGGTCTGGGTCACGGCCACGCCGGTGCCCTTGGTGGCTGCTTCCATCTGGCGCTTCTGGTTCTCCATGCGTTGCGACCACAGGTAGCCGCCCGCCGCACCCGCCAACGCGCCGACCGCCGCACCGGTGCCGATCGCGCCCCGGTTGCCGCCGGTGGCCGAGCCGATCGCCGCGCCCGCGAGCGCGCCCACCCCGGCACCGATGCCGGTGTTGCGCTGGGTGTCGGTCATGCCGGTGCCGGTGCCGGCACAGCCTGACAGGACGAGCGCTGCGGCACTGGTGGCAAGTACGAAATTTCTCATGTCAATCCTTCTCGGGGTGCAAAACGAAGAACGACGATTATCCCGAGCGACTCACGTCGAATTTGCGGTGCGGCGGTTTCCGCATGTAACACCCCCGGCGTTCGAGAGTCCTGGCCTGGCTTGCCGCTGCTTGCTGCGCTGCTAGCGATTCGATAGCGAGCGGCGCTGCGGCCGACAGGCCGAAGCGGCTCGGGGCTACGCCGTCAATCGCGCGGCGGCGGTTCGGCGGGTGAGCGCGGCGGCGTGCCCGGCGGCGCTTCGTCGGTGCCGTGCACGTCGTGCAGTTCGCCGCCCTTGCGGCCCGAGAACATAGTCCACCAGATGATGAGGATGAACACGATTCCGGCGCCGAGGGCTTCAAGCAAAATCAGACCCATGAACAAAGGACTCCGGTGGCTGGTAGGACTCGTGATCGTAGCAACGCTGGCGGGTTGCAGTGTCGGCACCCGACGGCCCGAGGTGCCGGCGGCGACGCCGAGCACGGCTGCGCCGCGCGATCTCGGCCCGCTGACCGGATCGCTCGCGCATCCCAAGAGCCGGTGGACGCCCGTGGCCTGGTCCGAGCTGCCGGGCTTCAACGAGGATGCGTTGCATGAAGGCTGGGTGGCGATGGTCGCCAACTGCGGGCGGCCGAACGCCGCCATCGCGCCGTTGTGCCGCGAGGTTCGCCAGCTCGCGTTGGCCGACGCCGACCAGCAGCGCGAATGGATGATGCAGCGACTGCAGCCCTTCCGGGTCGAATCGCCCGCGGGCCCGAGCGAAGGCAAGCTCACGAGCTATTACGAACCGGTCTTCGACGCCACGCGCCTGCCGACCGCGACGAACAACGTACCGCTCTACCAGACGCCCGCGGGCCTGGTCGCCAGGCGGCCGTGGTACACGCGCCAGGAAATCGACACCCTGCCCCAGGCCCAGGCCGCGCTGCGCGGCAGGGAGATCGCCTGGCTGGCCGACCCGATCGACGCACTCATGCTCCACATCCAGGGTTCGGGGCGGCTGCGCATCACCGAAGCCGACGGCTCGCAGCGCACGGTGCGCGTGGCCTTCGCGGCAACCAACGAGCAGCCCTACCGGAGCGTGCAGCAATGGCTCATGAGCCAGGGCGCGACCAAGGTGAGCCTGTGGCCGGAGGACACCAAGCTGTGGGTGGCGCAGAACCCGCAGCGCGTGTCGCAACTGCTGTGGAGCAATCCGCGCTATGTGTTCTTTCGCGAGGAGCCCTTGAACGAGGTCGATGCGGCCTCGGGGCCGGTGGGGGCGCAGGGCGTGCCGCTCACGGCCGGCCGCTCGATCGCGGTCGATCGCGACAGCATCCCCTACGGCACGCCGGTCTGGCTCGCTTCGCCGGGACCGGCCGTGCCGCTGGCCAAGCTGGTGGTCGCGCAGGACACCGGCAGCGCCATCGTCGGCGCGGTGCGCGCCGACTACTTCGCGGGCACCGGCGCCGATGCGGGCCGCGTCGCGGCTCGCGTCAATCAGCCGCTGCGCCTGTGGGCTCTGTGGCCTCGATAGGGTCTGATTGCGCCGACGCCCCTCTGCGCGTGAGCTGCCGCGGCCCGGCTTTGCCGGGCCGCTGGCAGCGCCCCCTGAAAGGGGGGGGGCGGCTACACGAAGTGAGCCAACCTGGGGGTCAGCCCATTTTTACGACGAAGATGGTGAGCATGGTCACGATCATGATGTGCATGAGGAACTCGAGCCGCCGCTCGCGCGGCGCGATGGCCAGCGCGGCGCCTGCCACGATCAGCGTCAAGGCGCCGAATACGAGATCGAAAGAGAAGTCCACTGAACCGTCGTCCTCGCTGGCGCACCGCGCCTGCACGATCACGGATTATCAATGAGGGCCGCAAGGCGGAGCCGGACTTCAGGGCAGCGGCAGCGCGGTCTTGTAGCGCACCTGCTTGAGCGCGAAGCTCGAACGGATCTTCTCGATGCCGGCGATCGGCGTCAGCTGCTCGAGGATGAACTTCTCCAGCGCCGCGATGTCGGCCACCGCGACCCGGATCAGGTAGTCGCTGTCGCCGGTCATGAGATAGCACTCCATCACTTCGTCGTGCTCCGCGATGCGCTGTTCGAACTCGGCCAGCGACTGCTTGCTCTGCGACTTGAGGCTGATCGAGATGAAGACGTTCAGGCCCAGGCCCAGCGCGCCGGCATGGACCAGTGCCACGTAGCGCTGGATCACGCCCGCGCCTTCGAGCGCCTTCACGCGCGCCAGGCAGGGCGAGGGCGACAGCTGGATGCGGCGTGCCAGTTCGACGTTCGACAGCGCGCCGTCGCGCTGCAGTTCGTCGAGAATGCGAAGGTCGATCGTGTCCAGTTGCATTCGATGCTGTTGATTGGGAGGGTCGCGGCATTTTATGCGGCTGATGCCTCGAAAAAGGCGTACAAACAGCAGCTAGTTTCAACGCCGCCGGCCTAAATTGCGGCTCATGAACGCTCCGATTTCCCCCAGCCAGCTGCGCGCCCTGTTCGACATGCCCGTGCACGATCCCGACCCCGTCGAAACCGCCGAATGGCGCGAGGCTTTCGTCGCGCTGGCAGAGGCCCACGGGCCGGAGCGGGCGCGCTGGATGCTCGACGAACTGGCTCGTCTGGCGCGGGCCCGGCGCATCGGCTGGCAGCCCGAACTGGCGACCCCCTACGTCAACACTATCGCGGTCGACGACCAGCCCGTGTTCCCCGGCGACCTCGCGATCGAGGAGCGCCTCGCCTCGCTGATGCGCTGGAACGCGCTCGCGATGGTGGTGCGCGCCAACCAGGCCTATGGCGAACTCGGCGGCCACATCGCGAGCTATGCCAGCGCGGCCGACCTGTTCGAGACCGGCTTCAACCATTTCTTCCACGCGCGCACCGACGCCGAGCCGCGCCGAGCCGCCCCAAGCGGCGAGCGCCCCCCGAGGGGGGGCAGCGACCCACACGAAGTGGGGGAGCGTGGGGGGCAACACCTTGGCGATCTCGTGTTCTTCCAGCCGCACAGCGCGCCCGGCGTGTATGCGCGCGCCTTCCTCGAAGGCCGGCTCGGCGAGGACGACCTCACGCACTACCGCCAGGAACTGACCGCGCCCGCCTTCACTGAAGGCCGCGGCGCCCGGGGCCTCAGCAGCTACCCGCACCCGTACCTGATGCCGGACTTCTGGCAGTTCCCGACCGGCTCAATGGGGATCGGTCCGATCAGCTCGATCTACCACGCGCGCTTCATGCGCTACCTGACGCATCGCAACCTGCTGAACTGCGAAGGTCGCAAGGTCTGGGGCGTGTTCGGCGACGGCGAGATGGACGAGCCCGAATCGATGAGCGCGCTGACTCTCGCCGCACGCGAGAAGCTCGACAACCTGGTGTGGGTGGTCAACTGCAACCTGCAGCGCCTGGACGGCCCGGTGCGCGGCAACGGCCGCATCATCGACGAACTCGAGAAGCTGTTCGCCGGGGCCGGCTGGAACGTCATCAAGCTGGTCTGGGGCAGCGACTGGGACGGTCTCTTCGCGCGCGACACCGGCGGCGCGCTGGCGCGCGCCTTCGCCAACACGGTCGACGGCCAGATGCAGACCTTCGCGGCCAAGGACGGGCGCTACAACCGCGACACCTTCTTCGGCCAGGACGAGGCGCTCGCGCGCCTGGCGCAGGGCATGACCGACGAGCAGATCGACCGCCTGAAGCGCGGCGGCCACGACCTTGTGAAGATCCACGCCGCCTATGCCGCCGCGGCCGCGCACAGCGGCCAGCCGACCGTGATCCTGGCCCACACCAAGAAGGGCTACGGCATGGGCAGCGCGGGCCAGGGCAAGATGACCACGCACTCGCAGAAGAAGTTCGAGGACACCGACCTGATCGAGTTCCGCGACCGCTTCGACCTGCCGCTCACCGACGCGCAAGCCACCTCGCTCGCCTTCTACAAGCCGGCCGAGGACAGCCCCGAGATGCGCTACCTGCTGGACCGGCGCGCCGCGCTCGGCGGCAGCATGCCGCGCCGCGTGACCGACTGCGAGCCCGTCGCCAAGCCCGCCATCGCGGCCTACGCGCAGTTCGCCGTGGCGGCCGCCGGCAAGGAGATGAGCACCACCATGGCCTTCGTGCGCATGCTGGGCAACCTCATGAAGGACGCCGCCCTGGGCCCGCGCGTGGTGCCGATCGTGGCCGACGAGGCGCGCACCTTCGGCATGGCCAACCTGTTCAAGCAGGTCGGCATCTATTCGAGCGTGGGCCAGCGCTACGCGCCCGAGGACATCGGCTCGGTGCTCTCGTACCGCGAAGCCACCGACGGCCAGATCCTCGAGGAGGGCATCAGCGAGGCCGGCGCGATCGCGAGCTGGACCGCCGCGGCCACCAGCTACAGCGTGCACGGGCTGGCGATGCTGCCGTTCTACATCTACTACTCGATGTTCGGCTTCCAGCGCGTGGGCGACCAGATCTGGGCCGCGGCCGACCAGCGCGCGCGCGGCTTCCTGCTCGGGGCCACCTCGGGGCGCACCACGCTGGGCGGCGAAGGGCTGCAGCACCAGGACGGCTCCAGCCACCTGATCGCCGCGACCATTCCGAACTGCAAGGCCTACGACCCGGCGTTCGCGGGCGAGATGGCGGTGATCGTCGATGCCGGCATCCGCGAGATGATGGTCGAGCAGAAGGACGTCTTCTACTACGTCACGCTCATGAACGAGAACTACGCGCAGCCCGACCTGCCCGCGGGCGCCGAGGCCGACGTGCTGCGTGGCTGCTATCGCTTCGAAGGCTGGCAGGGCGCGCGGGCGGACTCGTCGAAAGTCGAGGTCACGCTGCTCGGCTCCGGTGCGATCCTGACCGAAGTTATCAAGGCGGCACAGCAACTCGCCGAGCAGGGCATCACCGCGGAGGTCTTCAGCGTCACCAGCTGGAGCGAGCTTGCGCGCGACGGCCGCGCCTGCGAGGAGCGGGCACTGGCGGGTGAGGCGGAACCGGGCACGCCGTTCATTGCGCGGCAGCTTGCGGGCGGCAGCGGCCCCGTGATCGCGGCGACCGACTATGTGCGCACGGTGCCCGAGAGTGTTCGCGCCTTCCTGCCCGAGGGCCGGCGCTTCCTGACGCTCGGCACCGACGGCTTCGGCCGCAGCGACACGCGCGCCGCCTTGCGCCAGTTCTTCGGCGTCGACGCGCAGCGCATCGTGCGCGCGGCACGGCACGCGCTCGCATCGCGCTGAGGCGCCTATGATGCTCGCGCGCGCTGCGCGAACCTCCTAGGACCTCTCATGAAAAAAGCAGGACTCATCGGCCTGGGCGCCATGGGCGCGGGCATTGCCGCCACGCTGCGCGACCGCGGCTACGAGATGCACGTGTGCGACGCGCGCCCCGGTGCGGCGCTGCGCTTCGCCGAGGCCGGCGGCGTCGCCTGGGCCACGCCGGCGCAGGTGGCGGCGGCCTGCGAGGTCGTGATCTCGGTGGTGGTCAACGCCGCACAGACCGAAGCGGTGCTGTTCGGCGAAGGCGGCGCGGCCGCGGCGATGCAGCCCGGCAGCGTGTTCGTGATGTGCTCGACCGTCGACCCCCACTGGTCGATCGCCCTGGAAGAGCGCTTGAACGCCATCGGCATCCAGTACATCGACGCGCCGATCTCCGGCGGCGCCGCCAAGGCCGCGAGCGGCCAGATGACCGTGATGAGCTCGGCCCGGCCCGAGGCCTATGCACGCGCCGACGCGGTGCTCGACGCCATGGCCGGCAAGGTCTACCGCCTGGGCGAGCGCGCCGGCGCCGGCAGCAAGGTGAAGATCATCAACCAGCTGCTGGCCGGCGTGCACATCGCGGCCGCGGCCGAGGCGATGGCGCTGGGCCTGCGCGAGGGCGTGGCGCCCGAGGCGCTCTACGAGGTCATCACGCACAGCGCCGGCAACAGCTGGATGTTCGAGAACCGCATGGCCCATGTGCTGGCGGGCGACTACACGCCGCTGTCGGCGGTCGACATCTTCGTCAAGGACCTCGGGCTGGTGCTCGACACCGCGCGCGCCAGCAAGTTTCCACTGCCGCTCGCTTCCACCGCGCACCAGATGTTCATGCAGGCCTCCAGCGCCGGCTTCGCCAGGGAAGACGACAGCGCGGTGATCAAGATCTTCCCGGGCATCGAGCTGCCGGGCTCTTCGTCGTCCTGATCGCGTCTTAACATCACGCCCATGCCCCGATTCGCCGCCAATCTCTCGATGCTCTATCCGGAGCTCGACTTTCTCGATCGCTTCGACGCCGCCGCCAAGGACGGCTTTCGCGCGGTCGAGTACCTGTTCCCCTACGCCTGCGCGCCGCACGAGTTGTCGGCGCGGCTGTCGGCCAACGGCCTGCAGCAGGTGCTGTTCAACGCGCCGCCGGGCGACTGGGAGCGCGGCGAGCGCGGACTGGCCTGCCTGCCCGGGCGCGAGGCCGAGTTCCGCGCGGGCCTGCACAAGGCGATCGAGTACGCGGTCGCGCTGGACTGCCCGCGCATCCACGTCATGGCCGGCCTGGTGCCCGAGGGCGTCGAGCGCGAGACGGTGCAGCCGACCTATCTGGCCAACCTGCACTGGGCCACGGTCGAAGCGGCCAAGGCCGGGCGCGACCTGCTGATCGAGCCGATCAACACGCGCGACATCCCGCGCTTCTTCCTGAACCGGCAGGACCACGCGCACGAGATCGTCGAGGCGGTCGGCGCGCTCAACCTGCAGGTCCAGATGGACCTCTACCACTGCCAGATCGTCGAGGGCGACGTGGCGATGAAGATCCGCAAGTACCTGCCCACCGGCCGTGTCGGCCACTTCCAGATCGCCGGCGTGCCCGATCGCAACGAACCCGACGTCGGCGAGCTGAACCACGCCTACCTGTTCGACGTCATCGACGAGGTGTCCGCCGAATGCGGCTGGCAGGGCTGGGTCGGCTGCGAGTACCGGCCTCGGCGCGGCGCGGTCGCCGATGGCACCTCCGCCGGACTCGGCTGGCTGCGGTCCCTGCCGCGCTCTTCGCGCGCATGACGGCGCCCATGAAGCTCGAAGCCGTTCGCATCCCGCCGCGACTGCGGGCCTTCCCGGCCGGCGATGCCGAGGTCTTCGATGTCACGCTGGACGGCGCGCAGGTCGCGGCCGTCGTGCCGAGCCGTCAGCCGGCGCGCGGCACCTTGCTGAGCGCGATGGTCGACGCCCATGCCCACATCGACAAGAACTTCACGGTGCGGGAGGCCGGCGCGGCCGAGGGCAACCTGTTCGCGGCGATCGAGCGCATGGCCGCGCATCGCGCGGGCTGGACGGCGGCGTCGCTGCGCACGCGCATGCAGCGCGCGCTGGACGAAGCCTGGCGCGCCGGCACGCGTGCGCTGCGCACCCATCTCGACTGGGGCGGCGCCGAGGCGCCGGTCTCGCTGGCGGTCTTCACGCAGTTGCGCGACGAATGGCGCGGCCGCATCGAGCTGCAGTTCGTCGCCCTGACGCCGCTCGACCTGTTCGCCGATGGCGATGCCGGCGAACGCGCGGCGAGGGCGGTGAAGCGCGCGGGCGGCGTGCTGGGCGCCTTCGTCTATCGCAACGAAGCCATCGTGCACAAGCTCGGGCGGGTCTTCGACCTGGCGCAGGAGCACGGCCTGGCGCTGGACTTCCATGTCGACGAAGGGCTCGACGCGGACGCGACCGGCCTGCGCACCATCGCGCAACTCACGATTGCTCGCGGCCTGCGGGGCCGCGTGACCTGCGGCCATGCCTGCTCGCTGTCGGTGCAGGACGACGCCAGCGCCAACGACACGCTGGCGCTGTGCGCGCAGGCAGGCATCCACCTGGTCGCCTTGCCGAGCACCAACCTCTACCTGCAGGGCGCCTGGGACCGTACCCCGGTGCAGCGCGGCATCACGCGCCTGCGCGAAGCCGCCGCCCGCGGCCTGCGACCGAGCCTCGCGACCGACAACGTGCAGGATGCCTTCTACCCCTACGGCGGCTACGACCTGGTCGAGACCTTCGGCCTCGGCGTGCAGATGGCGCACCTCGCGCCGGCCGCCGACTGGCTCGACGCCATCACCGTGAGCCCGGCGCGGGCGCTGGGGCTGGACTGGGACGGGCGCATCGCGCCCGGCTGCCCGGCCGACCTGGTGCTGCTGGCCGCGACCGACGAATACGAACTGCTGGACCCGCGCGGCCGACGGCGCACCGTCATCCGCGCCGGCCGCGCCCTGGAGAACGACGAATGAGCATGGGCAAACCGATGGCCAACTACGCGGCCGCCAAGCGCGTCGGGGACTTCGTCTTCATGAGCGGCGTGGTCGCGGTCGATCCCTCGACCCGCCGTGCCGTGGCAGGCTACGAGGACATTCCCGACGACGCGCGCGCGGCCTTGCGCACGCTCGGCTACGCCACCGGCCAGATGTCGGTCGATGTGTTCGAGGCCGCCATCGTGGCGCAGAGCTGGTTCGTGCTCGAGCGCATCCGCCAGATCGCCGCCGAGCATGGCGGGACGATGGACGACGTGGTCAAGCTGGTCCAGTACTTCCGCCGCCTGCCCGACTACGCGCCGTACAACCGGGTGCGCGGGCTGTTCTACCCGGGCGAGCCGCCGGTCAGCACGGTGGTCGAGGTGTCGCGCTTCCTGCCCGGGGACGAGGTGCTGGTCGAGGTCGAAGCGACGGCGTACCTGCCGCAGCGCTGATCAGGCCGGCGCCGGGCCGCCAGCGCGGCGAAGTCCGCGCTTCGCGCAGACGGGCGGCCTGCGACTTCCCCCTCGGGGGGCTCAGTAAGGCTGGCCCAACTGCTCGAGCACGGCCGGGTTCTCCAGCGTGCTCACGTCCTGCGACACCACCTCGCCCTTGGCGAGCGTGCGCAGCAGCCGGCGCATGATCTTGCCGCTGCGCGTTTTCGGCAGGTTGTCGCCGAAGCGGATGTCGCGCGGCTTGGCGATCGGGCCGATCTCCTTGCCCACCCAGTTGCGCAGCTGGTCGGCGATGCGCCGCGCCTCGTCGCCGCTGGGCAGCGGGCGCTTGAGCACCACGAAGGCGCAGACCGCCTCGCCCGTGGTGTCGTCCGGCCGGCCCACCACCGCGGCCTCGGCCACCAGGTCGGTCATGGCCACCAGGGCCGATTCGATCTCCATCGTGCCCATGCGGTGGCCGCTGACGTTGAGCACGTCGTCGATGCGGCCGGTGATCGTGAAGTAGCCGGTCTTGCTGTCGCGCACCGCGCCGTCGCCGGCCAGGTAGTAGCGGCCCTGGAACTCGTCCGGGTAGTAGCTGGTCCTGAAGCGTTCCGGGTCGTTCCAGATGGTGCGGATCATCGAGGGCCAGGGCTTCCTGACGACCAGGATGCCGCCCTGGCCCCAGGGCAGCTCGTTGCCGGCCTCGTCCACCACGGCGGCGTCGATGCCCGGGAAGGGCAAGGTGCAGGAGCCCGGCACCAGCGGCGTCACGCCGGGCAGCGGCGTGATCATGTGGCCGCCGGTCTCGGTCTGCCAGAAGGTGTCGAGCACCGGGCAGCGGCCGCCGCCCACATGCCGGTGATACCACTCCCAGGCGGCCGGGTTGATCGGCTCGCCGACCGTTCCGAGGATGCGCAGGCTGTTCAGGTCGTAGTTGCGCGGATGCACCGTGTCGTTGCCCTCGGCCATCTTGATCAGCGAGCGGATCGCCGTCGGCGCGGTGTAGAAGACGCTGACCCGGTGGTCCTGGATCATCTTCCAGAACCGGCCGGCGTCCGGGTAGGTGGGCACGCCCTCGAACACCACCTGCGTCGCGCCGATCGCCAGCGGGCCGTAGGCGATGTAGGTGTGGCCGGTCACCCAGCCGATGTCGGCGGTGCACCAGAACAGGTCGTCGGGGCCGAGGTCGAAGGTCCACTGGCAGGTCAGCGCCGCATGCAACAGGTAGCCGCCGGTGGCGTGCTGCACCCCCTTGGGCTTGCCGGTGGAGCCCGAGGTGTAGAGCAGGAAGAGCGGGTGCTCGGCGTTCACCCATTCGGGTTCGCACACCGGCGGCTGCGCCGCCGCGAGTTCGGCCATCCACTGGTCGCGCGGCGCCTGGAAGGGCACCGCGCCGCCGGTTCGGCGCGTCACCAGCACGTGGCGCACGCTGTCGCAGCCGCCCAGGCCGATCGCCTCGTCGACGATCGCCTTCAGCGGCAGCTGCTTGCCGCCTCGGACCTGCTGGTCGGCGGTGAGCACCACCACGGCGCCGGTATCGGCGATGCGGTCGCGCAGGGAGGGCGCGGAGAAGCCGCCGAAGACCACCGAGTGGATGGCGCCGATTCGGGCGCAGGCCTGCATCGCCACCACGCCGTCGATCGACATCGCCATGTAGATCACGACCCGGTCGCCGCGGCGCACGCCCAGCGACTTCAGCACGTTGGCGGTGCGGCAGACGCGTGCCAGCAGGGCCTCGTAGCTGATCCGCGTCACGGCTCCGTCGTCGGCCTCGAAGACGATCGCGGTCTTCTCGCCGAGGCCGCTTTCGACGTGGCGGTCCAGGCAGTTGTAGGAGGCGTTGAGCGTGCCGTCCGCGAACCACTCGAAGAAGGGCGCGCGGCGCGCGTCCAGAACCTGGGTGAAGGGTTTCTTCCAGGTGACGAGTTCGCGCGCCAGCCGTCCCCAGTAGGCATCGGGATCGGCCTCGGCCTCGGCGACCAGCCGGTCGTAGGCGGCGCGGCCCGAGATCCGGGCCTGGCGCACGGTGGCCTCGGAGGGTTCATACAGCGTGAGCGGTGCTGCGGGGGAAAGGGTCGGGTCCATGGCGTACTCCTGAGGTGAGGCGTGCGGGTTGACGCAGGTCATGCTTGTCTGCGACGAGGTGTTCAACAATTCACAGCCATAGGATGTCCGACGAACATTGCAGGAGACACATCCAAAGATGACGAATGTTTGCAGCCCCCGCGGGAGGCCGCGGTGATCCGCGCGCCGGCGCCTGCGCCGGCCCCCCTGGAGCGCTATCTGACGCTGCAGACCGGGCTCGACCTGCTGGACCAGGGACTGTCGATCTTCGACGGCGACCTGCGCCTGGTGGCGTGGAACCGCGCCTACGTCCGCCTGCTCGGCTTCACGGACGACATGGCGTACCTCGGGGCGCCCTTCGAGAGTTTCATCGGCTACAACGCCCGGCGCGGCGAGTACGGCCCGGGCGACCCGGAGCGGCTGGTGGCCGAACGGGTGGCGGCGGCGCGCCACTTCGCGCCGCACGAGATCGAGCGGGTGCGCCCCGACGGGCGGGTGCTGCGCATCCGCGGCGAGCCGGTGCCGGGGCATGGTTTCGTGACGCTCTATTCGGACATCACCGAGCAGCGCCGCGCCGAGCAGATCATCCGCAGCCACAACGCCGAACTCGAGGACCGGGTGGCGTCGCGCACCACCGAACTGCAGCGCAGCGAAGAGCGGGTGCGGCTGATCATGGACTCGATCCCGGCGCTGGTGGCCTATTTCGACCACCGGCGCGTCTACCGCTACCTCAACCGCGGCTACCACGACTGGTTCCGCGTCGACACCACGCGGCCCGAATCGGTCAGTGCCAGGGTCTTCCTGGGTGATGCGGTCTACGCCCGGATCAAGCCGCAGGTGCTGCGCGCGCTCGCCGGCGAGACGCAGAGCCTGGAGTACGAACTCCAGACCTGCGACGGGCGCCGCCTGTGGGTGCGCACCTCGCTGGTTCCGCAGCGCAGCGCCGAGGGCGCCGTCGTCGGCTGCTTCGAGCTGACCTTCGACATGACGCAGGAGCGTCGCTCGCAGGCGCTGCTGGCACGGGCCCAGAAGCTCGAATCGCTGGGTCGCCTGACCGGCGGCCTGGCGCACGACTTCAACAACATCCTGACGGTCGTGATCGGCAACCTGGCGGCGCTGGCGGAGGCCCGGCCCGCCGATCCGGCGCTCGGCGAGTACGTGCAGCCGGCGCTCGACGCCGCGCGCCGCGGCGCCCACCTGGTGCGGGGCCTGCTGAGCTTCGCGCGGCGCCAGCCGCTGCAGGCGGCGGCGGTGCACGTGGGCGCGCTGGTCGACACCGTCGCCCGATTGGTGCGGCGCTCGCTGCCGGAAACCCTGCGGCTCGACATCGACGTCGGCGAGGTGCCGCTATGGACCTGGATTGATGCCACGCTGCTCGAGCAGGCGCTGTTGAACCTGGTGCTCAATGCCCGCGACGCCACCGGCTCCGAAGGCCGCATCGCGCTGCGTGCGCGCCGCGCCCATCTCGACGCCGCGGAGGCCACCCCGCTGCAGCTGTCCGCGGGCGACTGCGTGTGCATCGAGGTCGAGGACGACGGCGCCGGCATGGATGCCGACACCCTGGCGCACCTGTTCGACCCCTTCTTCACCACCAAGCATCCGGGCCGCGGCACCGGGCTCGGCATGGCGGTGGTCTACGGATTCATCAAGCAGTCGGGCGGCGCCATCGATGTGCAGAGCGCGCCCGGGCGCGGCACCACGGTCACGGTGTGGCTGCCGACCGCAGAGCCCTCGCCGGCCGACGCCGACAGCGAAGCCGACAGCGAAGTCGCCGGGCGCCCGGCCGCGTCGATGGGGTTGGCGCTGCTGGTGGATGACGACGCGCAGGTGCGGCGCGTGATCCGGCGCAGCCTGCTGGAACTGGGCTATTCGGTGCTGGAAGCCGATGACGGTGCCGCCGCGCTGAGCCTGCTCGAACACACGCCGGACATCGCGCTGCTGCTGTCCGACGTCGTGATGGCGGGCGGCATCGACGGCCGCGCGGTGGCGCGCGCGGCGCGCGAGGGCGGCCGGGCGCGCGCCGTGGTGCTGATGAGCGGCTATGCGCCGGGCGACCTGTCGCTGCAGACGGATTTCCCGATGCTGACCAAGCCCTTCGGCACGGCACAGCTGGCGCAGGCGATCCAGGAGGGCGTGAGATGACCGAGCACCGAGGCGCAGGCCTGACCCACCGTTCGGCCACCGACGAGGCGACACCGCCGTCGCTGGTCTTCGTGGTCGAGGACGACCCGGCCGTGGCCCGGCTGGTGCTTTCCACGCTCGGCGAGTTCGGTTTCAACTGCGAGGGCTTCTCGAACGGCGCCAGCGTGCTTCGGCGGCTGCAGGTCGAGAAGCCCGACCTCTGCATCGTCGACCTCGGCCTGCCCGACATGGACGGCATCGACCTCATGCGGCGCATCACCGCGGCATCGAATGCGGGCGTGCTGATCCTCACGGGCCGCGGCCATCCGGCCGACCGCGTGATGGGGCTGGAACTCGGCGGCGACGACTATGTCACCAAGCCCTTCGAGGCGCGCGAGCTGGTGGCGCGGGTGCGCAGCATCCTGCGGCGCCGCAGCCTGGCGCCGGGGCAGGCCACCGGCCAGCGGCGCTACGCCTCCTTCCTGGGCTGGCGCATCGACTGCGCGGCCAACGTGCTGCGCGCGCCCGACGGCGGCGAGCACCTGCTGGGCACGGCCGAGACCCAGGTCCTGCGCTGCTTCGTCGAGCGCCCGCACCAGATCCTCACGCGCGAGCAGCTCATGGGCGCGCGTGACCTGCTGCCGACCGACCGCAGCATCGACGTGCGAATTTCGCGCCTGCGCCGAAAGATCGAGCGGGACCCGCACGATCCGGCGATCATCAAGACCGTGTACGGCGCGGGCTACCTGTTCGCGGCGAACGTCAGCTGGGAGTGAACCAGCGGCATTCGCCTCGCATTGCATCGCAATGTGACGAATGATTGCATCGCGCCCCGCACGCGCAGGCCTCATCCCAGAATCGTCCCGACCGATGTCCAGGAGACCAATCATGAGCGACCCCGTGGTGGAGAAGATCCAGTCGAACCCCAAGTACCTCGAGCTGCGACGCAAGCGAAACCGCTTCGGCTGGTGGCTCACGGCGCTGATGATGGTGGTGTATTACGGCTACATCGCGCTGATCGCGTTCAACAAGCCCTTCCTCGCGCAGCCGATCGGCGGCGGCGTGACCACCATCGGGATTCCGATCGGGCTCGGCGTGATCGTCTTCACGATCCTGATCACGGCCTTCTATATTCGCCGCGCCAACGGCGAGTTCGATCGCCTCACGGCCGAGATCATTCGCGAGGCCACGCGATGAAAGCCCGCCACCTCGCCGTTGCTGCGCTGCTGGGCGGCGCCTGCACCCTGGCCGCGGCGGCCGGTGCCGATCTCGGCCAGGCCGCCAAGCAGCCGACCAACTGGATCGCGATCGCGATGTTCTCGGGCTTCGTGCTGCTGACGCTGTGGATCACCAAGTGGGCCGCCTCCAAGACCAAGTCGGCGGCCGACTTCTACACCGCCGGCGGCGGCATCACCGGCTTCCAGAACGGCCTGGCGATCGCCGGCGACTACATGTCGGCGGCTTCCTTCCTCGGCATCTCGGCGGCCGTGATGGCCACCGGCTACGACGGGCTGATCTACTCCATCGGCTTCCTGGTCGGCTGGCCGGTCATCACCTTCCTGATGGCCGAGCGGCTGCGCAACCTGGGCAAGTTCACCTTCGCCGATGTCGCCGGCTACCGCTTTCGGCCCGGACCGATCCGCGCCTTCGCGGCCTCGGGCACGCTGGTGGTGGTGGCCTTCTACCTGATCGCCCAGATGGTGGGCGCCGGCCAGCTGATCAAGCTGCTGTTCGGGCTCGACTACTGGGTGGCGGTGGTGATCGTGGGCGCGCTGATGATGGTCTACGTGCTGTTCGGCGGCATGACCGCCACCACCTGGGTGCAGATCATCAAGGCGGTGCTGCTGCTGGCCGGCGTGAGCTTCATGGCGCTGATGGTGCTGGCGGCCTTCAGTTTCAGCCCCGAGGCGCTGTTCGCCAAATCGGTCGAGGTGCGCACGAAGATCGCGGCCAATGGCGGCAAGAGCCCGGCGGAGGCTGCGGCGATAGGGCTCGGCATCATGGGCCCGGGCGGCTTCGTGAAGGACCCGATCTCGGCCATCTCCTTCGGCATCGCGCTGATGTTCGGCACCGCCGGACTGCCGCATATCCTGATGCGATTCTTCACGGTGCCCGATGCCAAGCAGGCGCGCAAGTCGGTGTTCTGGGCCACCACCTGGATCGGCTACTTCTACCTGCTGATCTTCATCATCGGCTTCGGCGCCATCACGCTGGTGCTGACCAACCCCGAGTTCGCCGACGTCGCGACCGGCACCATCAAGGGCGGTGGCGGGGCGGCCAACATGGCGGCGGTGCTGGTGGCCAAGTCGGTCGGCGGCAACGTCTTCTACGGCTTCATCTCGGCGGTGGCCTTCGCCACCATCCTGGCGGTGGTGGCGGGCCTGACGCTGTCGGGCGCCTCGGCGGTGTCGCACGATGTCTATGCGACGCTGATCAAGAAGGGCAAGGCCGACAGCCGGGCGGAGCTCAAGGTGTCGCGCATCACCACGGTGACGCTGGGCATCGTCGCGGTGCTGCTGGGCATCGCCTTCGAGAAGCAGAACATCGCCTTCATGGTGTCGCTGGCCTTCGCGGTGGCGGCCTCGGCCAACTTCCCGGTGCTGTTCATGTCGGTGCTCTGGAAGGATTGCACCACGCGCGGCGCGGTCGTCGGCGGCTCGCTGGGGCTGGTGTCCTCGGTGGCGCTGACCATCGTCTCGCCGTCGGTGTGGGAGGCCACGCTGGGCCATCCGGTGGGCTCGGCCTGGTTCCCCTATGCCTCGCCGGCGCTGTTCTCGATGACGCTGGCCTTTGTCGGCATCTGGTTCTTCTCGATCACCGACCGCAGCCGGCAGGCGCAGCAGGAGCGGGCCGCCTTCCCGGCGCAGCAGGTGCGCTCGGAGACCGGGCTCGGGGCCTCGGGCGCCTCCGGTCATTGAGCGATCTCATGCCATCGCGCGCAGCTTGAGGAAGGCGAGTGCCGCCATCACCGCATCGTTCAGCGCGTCGTGCGAGGGGCGCTGCGGCAGGTCCAGCGCCGCCATGATGGCGGCGAAGCGAAGGTCGATGTCGCCATTGCGAAGGTGCGGCGAACGGCGCCGATTCACGTGGTCGTAGTAGAGCGCCGAGACCTCGATCTTCGGCTGCGGCAGGCCCATGCCCAGCATCGGGAACAGCACCCGGTCGATCATCGCGACGTCGAACTCGAGGTAGTAGCCCACCAGGGGCCGGCTGCCGATGAAATGCATCAGGCGCTGCACCGCGGCGTCGGCCGCGAGGCCCTGCGCCAGGTCGCGCTCGCGCAGCTGGTGCACGCGCACGCTGCCGGCGGCGACGCTGCGGCGTTCGGGCCGCACCAGCAGCTCGAGCCGCTCGCTGCACATCACCCGGTTGCCCTGGATGCGCACTGCGGCGATCGCGACGATCTCGTCGCGCCGCGGATCCAGCCCGGTGGTCTCGCAGTCGATCGCCACCCACTCGTCGGCGGGCGGCGGGTCCCACATGAAGCGAAAGCGCGGATCGCCCAGGTGCTGGAGCAGCCACCAGCGCTTGAGGGCGGAGAGCCAGCCGGTCACAGCGCGTCCAGCCGGAAGCTCAGGCGCAGCATGCGGCGGAAGCGCTTGACCACCTCCAGCGTGTCCTTGAGCAGGTCGCGCTCGAGACTGCTCATGCGGGCCGGATCGATCTGGCCCGTCACCGTGTGCCCGGCCTCCTGTTCCGCCAGTCCGGCCTTGAGCCTCAGGCCCATGAAGAAATAGAGGCTCTCGAGCACGTCGGTGGCGAGCTCGCGCTCGATGTGGCCGCCGGCGGCCAGGGCCTCGAGGCGCCCCGCGGTGGAGCTCGTGTCCAGGCCCGCGCGCAGGGCCAGGCTGCGCATGCCATGCACGATCGGGAACAGGCCCTGCTTCTTGATATCGAAGCGCTGCCCGGCTTGCTCGCCGAGCGTCAACAGGCGCTGCCACCAGTGCGGGTCGTCGGCAAAGGCATCGATCGCCGCGGCGAATCGCGCCAGCATGGCGTCGTTGTCGGTGGCCAGGGAGAACAATCGGGCCCGCACGCCGGCCAGCAGCGCGGCGTCGCCGCCCACTGCGTGGGCATCGAGGAAGATCGCCAGTGCCATCAGCTGCTCGCCATCGGCTTGCAGCAGCCACTGGCAGGCGCGTTCGCCGAACTCGGCCTGGCTGCCGCGCCACTGCGGATTCGAGACCATGATGCCGCCGGGACATTCGGGGTAGCCGAACTCGATCAGCGTGCGCGTCAGGCGGGCGCAGATCGCGTCCAGGTCGGCTGGCGGCGCATAGCCGTCGCGCAGCAGCAGGCCGTTGTCCTGGTCGGTTTTCAGCAACTGCTCGCCGCGCCCCTCGCTGCCCATCACGAACAGGCAGCTGTTGGCGACCAGCGCCGGCGGCGCGATCAACGCCCAGGCGCGCTGGAACAACTGGGCGTTGAGTGCCTGCACCAGCGTGGCGATCTGCCCAACCCGGGTGCCGCCGCCGTGCAGCAGGCGGACCAGCCGCGTGACGTGCCCGCTGGCTCGGGCCAGGGCCTCGAGGTCCTGCGCCTCGGCGATCTCGCGGTTGATCAGGTAGGAGTGGTTGGAGAGGAAGCTGAACAGGTCGAGCGCCTCCAGCACGCCCAGGACCTCCCCGCCGCCGTTGCCGGCCATCACGACCACGCGGTGCACCTTGTGCCGCACCATGACGGTCAGCGCGTCGCCGACCGGATCGGCGGCGTTGACGCTGATCAGGCCGAAGCTGCTCACCTCGCGCACCGGCAGCCGGTCCAGCGGGGTGCCCTCCAGCACCGCGCGCTGCAGCGCCGTCACGGTGAAGATGCCCAGGCGCGGCGCGCCGCCGGCCAGGTCGCGGACCAGCACGTTGGTGCTGCGCTCGGCCTGCAGCAGGCGCACGACCGAGAGAACGTCGCAGTCGGCGTCGACGAAGTGTGGCGCCCGCACGGGAATCGCGTCGACCCGCGCCAGGGCCAGCGACTGGAGCTCGTGCTGGCCGCGGCGGCCCGCGATGGTGGCCAGCTTGTTCGACAGGTCGGAGAACAGCAGGGCACCGAAGGCCGCGTTGCGTGCGATCAGGTCGTTCACCGCCTCGCGCGCGAGCTGGTAGGCCAGCACCTCCTCGGCCGCCACGAAGCGCCCGCTGACCTGCCCGGCCACCAGGCTGCGGCCATCGAAGGTGTCGTGCGGGCCGAAGCTGGCGACCGGCTCGCTGTCGCCCGGCGCGAACTGCCGCACGAAGCCCTTGATGACGACGAACAGGTGGGTCGGGGCCATGCCGGCCTCGAGGATCGCCTCGCCCTCGCGGAAGTAGGCGATGTCGACCTGCGCGCGCACCCGTTCGCGCTCTTCGGGCGTCAGGCAGTCGAAGGGCGAGTGGTCGAAGTCGAAGGCGCTGGGCATTGCGGGTATGCGCCGGCAGCGCATGGCTGCAGCGGCGTGGACCCGATGATCGACCAAAGGCCGACTTGGTGCCACCCCGCGGCATCAAGCCTTGGCATCCGCGGCCTCTAGCGGACCCCGGCGCCCTTCAGCAGGAACTCGGTCACCTGCTCGATCAGGTAGCGGCGGTCGTTGTCGTCGCTTTCCTGCTTTCTCCTGAAAATCGCGATCTGCGTCGCATGGTCCGCATAGAACTGCGTCACGGCCCACAAGTGGAACAGGAACAGCATGGGGTCCACCGGGTCCATCAGGCCCTGGTCGATCCAGTTCTGGATCACCGCCGCCGCCTGGTCGGTGCGCTCATGGCTGTGGCCCATCAGCGGCTGCAGCACCGGCGCGCCGCGCATCATCTCGGCCGTGAAGATCCTGGAGCGCAGCGGGTGTTCGAACGAGAACATCATCTTGCGATGGATCAGGTCGCTGAGTACCTTGCGCGGCCCGAAGGCCTCGTCGCTGAAGCCGAAGACGCCGATCCAGTCGTCGATGATCCCCTGCAGCACCTGGCGGTACAGCGCCTCCTTGCTCTCGATGTAGTAGTGCAGCTGCGCCTTCGACAGGCCGGCCTTGTCGGCGATGGCCTGGGTCGAGGCGCCGGCCAGGCCCTCGCTCGCGAACACCTCGACCGCGGCCCGGTGGATCACGGCAATCATCTGCGTGTACTTGCGTGCCCGGCCGCGCGTGGCGGGCGCATCGAGGGACTCGTCCAATGCGCTCGTTGCGTCGCTGTTCGGTGCGGTGGTCATCGGAGGTACAGGGGCCCAAGGTGGCGGCGCGGCCGCCTACAGTTCGATCACCAGTTCGTCGCCCTTGGCGCGCGAGCAGCACAACGCCACCTTGTGGGCGCGCTCGCTGCCGGTGAGGCAGAAATCGCGATGCTCCGCACCCTCGCCCTCGCAGCCCACCACGCAGGTGCCGCACAGGCCCTGCTCGCACGACACCGGGATGTCGATGCCGAGGGCATGCAGCGCGTCGACCGCGCTCTGGTCGGCGGCCACCGGCACCTGGATGCCGCGCTGCGCAAGCCGCAGCACGAAGGGCTTGCCGGTGCCGCCCGCGGCATCGGCGGGCGCCGCGAAGTACTCGGTGTGCACCACGTCCTCGGGCCAGTGGGCGGCCGCCGTGCGAACCGCCTGCATGAAGCCGGCCGGACCGCAGACGTAGAGGTGGGTGCCCGGGTCGTGCTGCGCCAGCAATAGCCCGAGATCGATCTTCTGCGAAGCGTCGCCGGCGTCGAAATGCAGCCGCACGTGCGGCGCCAGTGCCGGCGCGCGCAGCGCCTGCGCAAAGGGCAGATGCTCCTCGCCGCGCACGAACAGGCAGAGCTCGAAGTCGGCCCCCGAGCGCGCCAGCGCCTGGGCCATCGCCAGCAGCGGCGTCATGCCGATGCCGCCCGCCAGCAGCAGGTGGCGACGGGCGTCGCGGCGGATCGGAAAGCTGTTGCGCGGCGCGCTGATTGGCAGCAGGTCGCCTTCGCGGACGCGGCCGTGCATCGAGGCCGAGCCGCCGCGGCTTGCGGCCTCGCGCTTGACGCCGATCAGGTAGCGCGAAGCCTCGCCGCCGTCCGTGCCGGCATCGCTGGCCAGCGAGTACTGGCGCGAGAAGCCGCCGGGCATGTGGACGTCGATGTGGGCGCCGGCCTGGTAGGCCGGCAGCGCGCGGCCGGCCGGATGCACCAGCTCGAAGGCCAGGATCTCCGGCGTCTGGCGCGCGATGCGCGCGACCCGCACGGTGAGGTTGCGTTCCACCATGGCCGGGCTACTTGGCGGCTGCCTTGCGCAGCTCCACGCCGGTGCCCTTGTTGACGAACTGCGTGGTGTAGGCGTCGCGGTAGTTGAAGTCGGTGGGCTTGTAGAGGCCGGCCGACACCGTCTTGTCGTAGAAGTCCTTCATGCGCTCGTCGCTGATCGCGCCGATGCCCTTGGTGGTGGCGTCGCCGACGTCGATGTGGGCGCGCAGGATCGGGATCGATTTCTCGATGTACTCGTCGCTGATGTCCGGGTTGATCTTCTGGATCATCTCGTCGGCCGCCTTGCGGTCGCCATAGAGGTAGTTGTAGGTGCCGATGTTGGTCGCCTCGACGAAGCGGCGCACCACGTCGGGCTTGGTCTTCACCAGGTCCTGGCGGGTCTCGATCACCATCCCGTAGGTCGACCAGCCGGCGTCGGCCAGCGACAGCACCACCGGCTTGAAGCCGGCCTGCTTCTCGACCGCCAGCGGCTCCGAGGTCGCATAGGCCTGCTGCACCGCCTGCTTGTCGGCCAGGAACTGCGACAGGCTGTAGTTGTACGGACGCACCTGCTCGTCGCGCATGCCGTAGGCCTTCTTCATCCATTGCCAGTAGCTGATCTGGCCGTCCTTGGCGAGCAGCACGGTCTTGGCCTTGGACAGGTCGGCGAACTTCTCGAAACCCTGGCCCGGGTGGGCGATGATGGCCTGCGGGTCCTTCTGGAAGTAGGCCGCGACCACCACGGTCGGCACCTTCTGCTTGATGTTGTCGAAGGCCATCAGCATGTTGCCGGTCATCAGGAAGTCGACCTTGCCGGCGGGCAGCATCGGCCGGTTGTTGACCTGCGGGCCGCCCTGCTGGATCTCGACGTCGAGCCCGTACTTCTTGTAGGTGCCGTCGGCCAGCGCCTGGTAGAAGCCGCCGTGGCCGGGCTGGGCGCGCCAGTTGGTGGCCAGCACCACCTTGTCCTGGGCGATGGCGGCGAAGGCGCTGCCGGCGAGCACGGTGGCCAGCAGGCTGCGGGCGATGAGGCGGGAGTCGGATTGCATCGTGGTTCCTCGGGTTGTGTCTGTGTCGGGGTGGGTTCAGGCGTCGCGCGCCATGTCGGGGTGCCAGCCGCGCGTCTTGCCGGGGTTCATCAGGCCCATCGGGTCGCTGCGCTTCTTGAAGTCGATCTGCTGGGTGTCGATGGTCTTCATCCCGCCGTCCTCGATGGTGACGACGTGCGGGTTGAAGATCTGGCAGCCGCCCTGCGACTCGATCTCGCGCATCACCTCGTACTGGTGGGCCTCGCCCTTCCAGCGCACCAGGAGGATCGAGAAGGTGCCGGACTCGCCCCCGGCGCGCGCGAACTCGTGGTGCTGCAGAACGTCGTCGCCGAAGATCTCGATGTGGCGGTCCACCACCGCGGGGTCGAAGGGCTGGGCGTAGGCGACCTGCAGGTAGGTCCAGCTGCGGTCGACCTTGAGCGCCTGCAGCGTCGTGTGGTTGTAGGCGCATTCGTAGGCCGGCGGCAGGCCCGCCGCCTGCAGCTCGGCCTCGGTGCCTTCGAGCGACACGCGGCCGCCGTGCGCCGCGACCAGCGCGCGAAAGGCCGGCATCGAGGCCGGCGCGACCATCGCGAACATCGCATGGCGGTCGGGCGGGAAGTGCTCGCCCAGCGTCGCGTAGTAGGGCGAGAAACGCGCATCGACGGCGGATAGCAGGAACAGCTCCAGCGCCGGCGTGCTCGCGGCCACGCCGAAGTCCAGCACGCGGCGGTAGCTGTCGAACAGCGCGATGCAGTGCACCCACTCGACCGCCGGGCTCAGCGCCACCTCGACCTCGGTCAGGATGCCGTTGGTGCCGTAGGCGTGGTGCACCTGCTGGATCTCGTCGCCGTGCAGCTCGATGATCCGCGGCTCGCGCTCGACGGTCATGATGCGCGCGCGCAGCAGGTTGCCCGGATCGCGCAGGATGCCATGGCGGATCGAGCCGATGCCGCCGAAGCCGCCCGCGATGAAGCCGCCGATCGAAGCCACGTGCCAGGTCGAAGGCCACATGCGCAGCGCCTGGCCGGTCTCGGCCACCGCGAGCTCGATGTCGTGCATGCGCGCGCCGGCCTGCACGCGCACGCGGCCGTCGCCGATCTCGAGCACGCGGCTCATCGGCGTGACGTCGAGCACCAGCCCGCCTTCGAGCGGCACGCACTGGCCGTAGTTGCCGGTGCCGCCCGCCCGCACCGTGAGCGGCAGCTTCCACTTCGCGGCCACGGCGGCGGCCTGGCGCACGTCGTCCTCGGTCGAGACCCTGACCACCAGGTCGGCCACGCAGCCGGCGAGTTGTTCGGTCAGGATCGGGCTGTACCAGTAGAAGTCCTTCGAGAGCTGCTTGCGCTGGCTCGGCGATGCAATGACGTTGAGGCCGTGCAGGTCGCGCCGCACGGCGTCCCAGTCGACCGCGGCTGCTGGATCGCTTTCCTTCAGTACGGCGCTCATCGCTCTCTCCTCATCTCGCTTTCATGCCAGTGGCCGAGAACCATGCGCGACAAGGCGGCAAACACGATGAAGATCACGATGCCCAGCAGGGACACCAGCAGCAGCGCCGCAAACATCATCGGGATCTCGGTGCGGAAGCTGGATTCGAGAATCCGCGAGGCCAGCCCGGTCTCGCGGCCCGCGGTGCCGGCCGTGAACTCGGCCACCACCGCGCCGACCAGGCTCAGGCCGCCGGCGATCTTGAGGCCGGCCATGAAGTAGGGCAGGGCGCTCGGCGCCAGCAGGTAGCGGAAGGTCTGCCAGGGCGAGGCCTTGTAGAGCTGGAACAGGTCGCGCAGGTTGCTGTCGGCGCTTTTCAGGCCGATGACCGTGTTCGACAGGATCGGGAAGAAGGCCACGATCCAGGCGCACAGCAGCAAGGCCGCGGTGGTGCTAGAGACGTAGATCAGGATCAGCGGCGCGATCGCGATGATCGGCGTCACCTGCAGGATCACGGCGATCGGGAACAGGCCGATCTCGACCCACTTGAACAGCGCGAAGGCGATCGCCAGCAGCACGCCGCCGACGATGGCTGCCGCCAGCGCGAGCAGCGTGAGCTTGACCGTGAACCACAGCGCGCTCGACAGCGTGTCCCAGTTGTCGATCAGGGTCGTGAAGATCAGCGACGGCGCCGGGATGATGTAGTGCGGCACGTTGTTGACGCGCACCAGCACTTCCCACAGCGCCAGCAGGCCGGCGACGATCGCGATCGGCACCACGATGCGCAGCAGCGATTCGCGCCGCCGCAGTCGCTCGTCGCGCGCCTGCAGCTGGGCGGCCGAGGGCGCGTCCTGCAGCTGCGCCAGCGCCGGCTGTTCAGTGATCGATGTCGACGCCATGGAGGGCTCCGTGCAGGGATTGCGACACCGCGGTGCAGTGCGCGTTGTAGCGGGTGGAGGTGCGGAAGGCTTCGCCGCGCGGATAGGGTTCGTCGATGCGGATCTCGTCGACCACGCGGCCTGGTCGCGGCGCCATCACCACGATGCGGTTCGACAGGTAGACCGACTCGTAGACGCTGTGGGTCACGAAGATCACCGAGAAGCGGTGCTCGCGCCAGATCGCCAGCAGGTCGTTGTTGAGCTTGATGCGCGTCATCTCGTCGAGCGCGGCGAAGGGCTCGTCCATCAGCAGCAGGCGCGGCCGCGTGACCAGCGCGCGCGCGATCGACACCCGCATCTTCATGCCGCCCGACAGCTCGCGCGGATAGACGTCGGCGAAGCGCGACAGGCCGACCATCTCGAGCACCTGGGCCACCACCGGCGCGGCGGCGTCGCGGGAGGTGCCGGCCAGCTTGAGCGGCAGCCAGACGTTGTCGAACACCTTGGCCCAGGGCATCAGCGTCGGTTCCTGGAACACGAAGCCGAGCTCGCGGTCGCTGGTCGAGGCGACGCTGTTCGCGCCCGACCAGGCCACCTCGCCCGAGCTGATGCGGGCCAGGCCGGCGATCAGGCGCAGCGCGGTGCTCTTGCCGCAGCCCGAGGGGCCGAGGAAGCTGATGAAGTCGTGTTCGCCGCAGTCGAGCGTCATGCCCTGCAGCGCGAGGGTGCCGTTGGCGAAGCGCTTGCTGACGTTGCGCAGGCTGACCAGCGGCGGTGTGGAGGGCGTGGCTTCGGCCATGCTCAGCGCCAGGCCGGTTCGTTGGCCAGCCGCTCGATCGGGAAGCGATGGACTTCCTGCAGCAGCTCGACGAAATTCCGCCCCACATGGTCGAGCACCGCCTGGCCCTTGGCCGCGGTGGCGAGCGTGGCATCCCCGGCCGCACCGGCCGGATTGATGTCGTGCATCTGCCAGCCGAGCTTGCCGGTCGGGGTGATCGACAGAAACCTGTTCTCCTTCGCCAGGTCTTCGGTCAGCGAATGGAAGTTGCGGAAGTTCTCGGGCCGCACGTGGTCGGGCGTCAGGTGCAGCATCACCGAGCTTTCGAGGTCGCCCGCGTGCACGCCGTGCTTGCCTTCGTGCGCCGTGAAGAGGCCTTCGGGCAGACCCAGCGTGTACCAGTTGGCCGCCACCACCATCATGTCGTGCGACTCGCGCAGGTCGCGCGCGACGATGTCCATCACCGCCATCTGGCCGCCGTGGCTGTTGTAGAGCACCAGCTTGCGCACGCCGGCGCGGGCGACGCAGGCGCCGATGTCCTTCCATTGGGCGATCAGCGTCGAGGCCGACACCGTCAGCGTGCCCGGGTAGCGCGAATGCTCGTTGCTCTTGCCATAGGCCACGGTGGGCAGGAACAGCACCGGCAGGTCGTCCGGCAGGTGCGGGATCGTCGCGCGCACCATGCCGTCGATGGTGGCGGTGTCGGTGGACATCGGCAGGTGCGGTCCATGCTGCTCGGTGGCGCCCACCGGCAGCACGGCGATCAGGCTGGAGCGGTCGAGGCGGGAAAACTCCTCGCTGGTCAGGTCGGACCAGTAGCGGCTGCGCAGGCGGGCGGAAGTCATGAGGCAACCTCGTTCGTCGTGAAGGTGCCTAAATTATCCACTCGGTAAAAAAAGATCGCCTAGCATTTACCCGAAAAGTACCAGACGAAACTGAAACCAAGAGTGAATCTGACTCTCAGCCCTGGAGGATTCACCCCCCAGATGTGATCAATCGGTCAATTGACGCAGACGACCCGATGGTGCAATTCCAGCCCACCGAGCCGCTCCTCGACCCGCAGGGCCAATGCCGCTTGCTCGGCCTCGGGAACCCCGCGGATGCCGATCCTGACCAGACTGCCGTGCACCGCGTCCGCGCCCACCACGACCTGGAAGCCGCCGGCCTGCGGAAGGTCGGCCAGCAGCTGGGTCACCACGCGCCGCGCGGCATCCCAGCGCAGCGCGGGCTTGAAGATCTTGCCCACGGCCGTCAGCGGCATGGGGTCGACAAAAAAGACGTTCACCGGCACCGCGGCACGCTCGGGCGTGCGTGCCCGGACGAAGTCGAGCAACGCCGCCTCGTCGAGCGTCGCGCCAGGCTTCAATTGCACGAATGCGACCGGCATCTCGCCGGCACGAGTGTCGGGCTGGCCGACGACCGCCGCCAGCGCGACGGCGGGGTGCTGGAAGAAGACCTCCTCGATCGCCAGCGGATCGATGTTGTGGCCGCCGCGGATGATGAGATCCTTGGCGCGCCCCGTGAGCCAGAGATAGCCGTCCTCGTCCAGCCGGCCCAGGTCGCCCGAGTTGACCCAGCCGGGCTCGACAAAGGCCTGGCGGTTGTGCGCGTCGCTGAGATAGCCCTTGAAGACGCCGGGCCCCGCCATGGCTACCACGCCGATCTCGTTGACCGCGCAGTCGCCCTGCCCGCGGCCTTCGGCGTCGACTTTCACGACCCGCACCCGGCTGTAGGGCAGCGCGTGGCCCACCGACCCGATGCGCAACGGACGCTCGGCGTAGCTCATGGAGTGAACGCTGGAGGTCTCGGTCATGCCGTAGACCTCCAGCACCGGTCGGTGCAGCCGCTCGCCGTAGGCCTTGCAGACCGCCACCGGAATGGCAGAGCCGCCGCCCGAGACGATCTCGATGCTCGACACGTCGGCATCGCCTGCCGGCACGTTCAGCGCGGCGGCGAGCACCGTCGGCACGCCGCCGAACACGACCGGCCGCCAGCGCTCCACGAGGCGCCACACGTTGCGGACCGCCTGGGGATCGCGCCAACCGGCGGGCGACACCACCACCAGCGTGCCCGCGGCGCACAGCGTGGCCAGCCCCTGCGTCAGAGCGCCGCCGACGTGGAACAAGGGCAGGCCGAAGAGCAGGGTCCGGCCGGCGCCCACCGGCAGCATCAGGCTCAGCGCCCAGGCCTGGTAGACCTGGTTGGCGTGGGTGTGGCGCACGAGCTTGGGCGAGCCCGTCGTGCCGCCGGTGTGAAAGCAGGCCGCCGTGTCGTCGGCGGCGATGCGGCGCCCGCTGAGCAGGCGATCGGACGGGCAGGCGTCGATCCGCTCGTCGAAACTGTGGACCGCGCCGGCGCCGTCCGGGGCGCCGCGCACGACCACGATGGCCTCGAGATCGGGCAGCTCGCCGCGAATGGCCTGCACCTTTTCCCAGATGTCGGAGCCCTCCGCGGGGCCGAGCGTCACCAGGACCTTGGTCTTCGCGGCGCGCAGGATCTCGGCGATCTGGGCGGACGACAGCCATGCATTCACCGGGTTGGCGATGCCCGCCGCCTGTGCGCCGAACAAGGCATAGAAGCTTTCGGGCACCAGCGGCAGGAGAAGGCTGACGACATCCTTCGGCCCGACGCCCAGGTCGCTGAACAGGTTCGCCGCCTGCGTGACGCGGGCGATGAACTGGCGATGGGTGACCGTGAATGGCGTTTCGTCAGGGTCGCCCTTCGTCAGGAAGTGGAACGCGGGCTCGTCGGGCGCATGCGCCGCGCCAAGCTGCAGTGCCTCGTAGGTGCTTTGCGCAGCGATGCGCTCCGCGTAGGGGGTGGCCTCGAAGGCCGCCGCTTCTTCCGCCGTGCGCAGCGGAGGCACCTCGGCGCCGATCGCACGATCCAGCAAACACGGACCCATCATGGTGTTCCCTCCGGGTTTCTTGATGCCGCGGTCAAGTCGGATGTCTGCGGCGTTCCATCATTCCCCTGCACGTTTCGCAAACAGGATCGCAACCGTAATATTTACGATCTTGCACGGAGAAGCAATATGCCCATCCAGTTGAATCACACGATCGTCAAGGCCCGCGACCCGCGGGCGTCGGCCGAGTTGCTGGCCGCATTGCTCGGACGCGGCGCGCCTGTCGCCTATGGCCCGTTCCTCGGCGTGGAGGTCGACAACGGCGTCACGCTGGATTTCATGCACGTCGACGGCCAGATCGACTGGCAGCACTACGCCTTTCTCGTCAGCGAGGGCGAGTTCGAGGAGATCTTCGGCCGCATTCGCGCGCGCGACATCACCTACTGGGCGGATCCGGGCCACCATCGGCCCGGCGAGATCAACCACGGCGACGGCGGCCGCGGCTTCTACTGGAACGACCCGGATGGCCATAGCCTCGAGATCCTCACCCGACCCTATGGCAGCGGCGCCTGAGCCGGCCGCCGTCGAATCGACACCGCCGTCCTGCGACGTGCTCGTGATCGGTGCCGGGCCGGCCGGCAGCGCCTGCGCCCGGATGCTCGCGCGCGCGGGCTTCGACGTCGTGCTTGCCGACCAGCACGACTTTCCGCGCGACAAGGTCTGCGGCGACGGGCTGATCCCCGACGCGCACCGCGCGCTCGCGCGGCTCGGCGTGCTCGATGAAGTGCTGGCGCGCGCCAGGAGTGCGCGGCACGTCGGCTGCGTCGGCCCGCGCGGCGGGCGGGTCGAGGTGCCGGCGCGGCTCGCCGTGCTGCCGCGCCGCGAGCTGGACGAGATCCTCCGGCGGGCGGCGCTCGCGGCTGGCGCGCGCTGGCTCTCGCCGGCGCGGTTCGAGGCGCCATGGCTCGATGCCGGCCACCGGGTGGCCGGGGCGACCTTCACGCTGGCGGGTGGCGCCGCGCATGCCGTGCGCGCACGCTGGACGGTGCTCGCCACCGGCGCGGCCTCGGGCCCGCTGAGCGCCGCCGGCGTCTGCGAGCGGCGCGCGCCGAGCGGCATCGCCCTTCGCGGCTACGTGAGGAACGAGGCCATGGTCGACCGCGTCACCGGCCTGGAGGTGGTGTGGCACCGCGCGCTGCGGCACGGCTACGGCTGGATCTTTCCGTGCGCCGGCGGCGTGTTCAACGTCGGCGTCGGTGCCATCGGCCGAGGCGACGTCAACTTGCGCGATCTGTTCGACGCGTTCGCGCGCGTCCACCCACCGGCTCGCGCGCTGCTGGAAGGCGGCGTGCCGCTCGGCCCGCTCAAGGGCGCGCCGCTGCGTTGCTCGCTCGACGGCGCGCGCTGGTCGCGGCCCGGCCTGCTCGTGGCGGGCGACGCCGCCGGCAGCACCTACCTCTTCACCGGCGAAGGCATCGGCAAGGCGCTGGAGACCGGCATGCTCGCCGCAGAAGCGATCGAGGCGGCGCGCGGCGGACGGCTGGACGACGCTGGCGTGCGCGCACGCTACGAATCCGCGCTCCGCGCGCTGAAGCCGCGCTTCGCCGCCTACGAGCAGGCCCATCGCATCAACAAGCATCCGTGGCTGGCCGACCTGCTCATCTGGCGCGCGCGCCACAGCGAAAGCCTCATGGATCGCCTGAGCGGCGTGCTGGAGGAAACCCACGATCCGGGCCCCCTCGTGACGGCCAAGGGCGTCCTGCGGCTGCTTCTGCCACCGGGCTGAAAGGTCGTCGGGCGCCGACTTGATAACGGCGCCCCTTGAGCATATAAGTCGTCATGGTTCCTTATTGCGTCGCGAGACGGAAAGGAGGGCCCCGTGAAGAGACGCACTTACTGGTTGATGCCGGACCCGGCGAGCGCCAGGCGAGCGATGCGCGATCTCGCGCAGGCGCGCGTCGACGTTGCGCACGTTCATTTCGCCGCGGCGGACGGCACCGACATGACCGGACTTCACGCGGCGAACGTGTGGCAGACCTCGGACCTCGTTCACGCGGCCAAGACCGGCTGGGTGGTCGGCACCGGCTGCGGCATGGTCATCGGCCTGGTCGCTGCGCTGGTGTTTCCGATCGTGGGCGACGAGCCCGAGTGGGAACTGGCCGTGATGCTGGGCGTCCTCGGCGGCGTGACCGGCGCGTGGTCGGCCAGCATGATCGGCATTTCGATCCCAAGCCCCCGGCTGCAGCGCTTCGAAGGCGCGCTGGCACAGGGCTGGATTCTCCTGATGGTGGACCTGCCGCAGTCGCGCGTGCAGGAAATCGAGGCGCTGCTGCAGACCGCGCATCCTGAAGCCCGCTTCGAGGGCGGGGAGCAGCACATCCCGGCGTTTCGCTGAAGCGCGCAGGGGCCACAGAACGCCGATGCAGAGCCAAGAGACCCCACATGATCATGGCTCTCGCCCTGTTGCTCATCGTGGTCGCCTCGGTGCTCTTCCATATTTTCAATCCGTGGTGGACGACGCCCCTCGCTTCGAACTGGAAGCAGATGGACGACACCCTGACCATCACGCTGGTGATCACGGGCATCTTCTTCGTCGCCATCAACCTGTTCGTCGTCTACACGCTGGTGCGCTTCCGTCATCGCGAGGGTCGCCGCGCGGCGCATGAGCCCGAGAACAAGAAGCTCGAGCGCTGGCTGATCGGCGGCACCACCGTCGGCATCATGGCGCTGCTGGCGCCGGGCCTCGTGGTGTACGCGAACTATGTCCGGGAGCCCCGCGACGCCCTCGTGCTGGAGGTGCTGGCCCAGCAATGGCAATGGCGCTTCCGCTTCCCGGGCGAGGACGGCAAGCTGGGCGCGACCGATGCGCGCTTCGTCAGCGCCACCAATCCGTTCGGGATCGACCCCGCCGACCCGGCCGGGCAGGACGACCTCCTGATCGCTGCCGACGAGGTGCACCTGCCGCTCGGCAAGCCGGTGCTGGTGCTGATGCGTTCGAACGATGTGCTGCACGACTTCTTCGTGCCGCCCTTCCGCGCCCGGATGAACACGGTGCCGGGGCAGGTCAGCCGCTTCTGGTTCACGCCGACCGTCGCGGGCCGCTTCGAGGCGCTCTGCGCGCAGTTGTGCGGCGTCGGCCATCCCAACATGCGCGGCTTCGTGGTGGTGGAGGATCCGGCGGCCTACAAGGCCTGGCAGGTGGCGCTGCCGACCTTCGCCAGGACGCAGGCCAAGGCCCCCGAGGTCCCGTCCGGCGGCGAGGCGGCCGGCGGCGCCGGCGCACGCGTCGAACAGGGCCGCGCGCTGGCGGACGCCAAGGGCTGCGTGGCCTGCCACACGATCGACGGCAGCCCGCGCGTGGGGCCGACCTGGAAGGGCCTGCACGGCAAGACCGAAACCATGGCCGACGGCTCGACCGCGTTGGTCGACGAGGCCTATCTGCGCAGCTTCATCCGCGATCCGCAGGCCCGCCACGTGAAGGGCTTCCCGCCGGTGATGCCCAAGATCGAGATGAGCGATGAAGAGCTGGCCGCGCTGGTGGCCTATATCCAGAGTCTGGGCAGTCCGCCGGCGCAGGCTGCCACCGAACAGAAGGCTCCGCGATGAACCCCTCTTCTCCCACGGGGCCCGCCCTGTCCCACGACGTCGACGCCGAGCACCACGCGCCGCAGAGTTTCCTGACCCGCTACATCTGGAGCCAGGACCACAAGGTGATCGCGGTCCAGTACGCCTGCACCGCGATCGCGGTGGGCGTGGTGGGCCTGGTGCTGTCCAACCTGATGCGGCTGCAGCTCGGCTTTCCGGGCCAGTTCGAGTTCATCAATGCCGAGCGCTATTACCAGTTCGTGACCATGCACGGGATGATCATGGTGATCTACCTGCTCACGGCGCTGTTCCTCGGCGGTTTCGGCAATTACATGATTCCGCTGATGGTGGGGGCGCGCGACATGGTGTTCCCCTACCTCAACATGCTCAGCTTCTGGGTCTACCTGCTGTCGGTGGTGGTCCTGCTGGCGAGCTTCTTCGTCGAGGGCGGACCCACCGGCGCGGGCTGGACGCTGTACCCGCCGCAGTCGATCCTGCCCGGCACGCCGGGCCATGGGGGCGGCATCGTCCTGATGCTGGTGTCGCTGGTCATCTTCATCGTGGCGACCACGATGGGCGGGTTGAACTACGTGACCACCGTGCTGCAGGCGCGCTGCGAGGGCATGACGCTGCTGCGCATGCCGCTCACGGTGTGGGGCATCTTCGTCGCCACCATCCTCGCGCTGCTCGGTTTCCCGGCGCTGTTCGTCAGCGGCGTGATGCTGCTGCTGGACCGGACGCTGGGCACCAGCTTCTTCATGCCGGCGCTGGTGTCGATGGGGCAGGTGACCGGCTACAAGGGCGGCAGTCCGCTGCTGTTCCAGCACCTGTTCTGGTTCTTCGGCCATCCCGAGGTCTATATCGTGGCGCTGCCGGCTTTCGGCATCGTCTCGGACCTGATCAGCGTGCACGCGCGCAAGAGCATCTTCGGCTACCGCATGATGGTGTGGGCCATCGTCGCCATCGGCGGCCTCAGCGTGGTGGTGTGGGCGCACCACATGTTCGTGAGCGGCATGAACCCGTACTTCGGCTTCTTCTTCGCGACCACCACGCTGATCATCGCCGTGCCCACCGCGATCAAGGTCTACAACTGGCTGCTGACGCTGTGGCGCGGCGACATCCACCTGTCGGTGCCGATGCTGTTCGCGCTGGCCTTCGTCTGCACCTTCGTCATCGGCGGGCTGACCGGGCTGTTCCTGGGCAACGTGAGCGTGGACATTCCACTGTCCGGCACCTATTTCGTGGTGGCGCACTTCCACATGGTGATGGGCGTGGCGCCGCTGCTGGTGGTGTTCGGCGGCATCTACCACTGGTTCCCGAAGATCACCGGCCGCATGCTCGACGACCGGCTCGGCCAGCTGCATTTCTGGATCACCTTCATCGGCACCTACCTGATCTATTTCCCGATGCACTACCTCGGCGTGCTGGGCATGCCGCGGCGCTACTACAACTTCGACGGCTACAAGTTCATTCCGCCCTCGGCCTTCAGCCTGAATGAATTCATTACCGTGATCGCGCTGATCGTCGGCGTGGGGCAACTGCTGTTCATCGTCAACCTCGCGTGGAGCGCCTGGCGCGGCCGGCCGGCCGACGCCAATCCCTGGCGTGCCGCCTCGCTCGAATGGCAGACGCCCACGACACCGCCGGGGCACGGCAACTGGGGGCCGCGGCTGCCGGTGGTCTACCGCTGGGCCTACGCCTACGGGGTGCCGGGTGCGGCGGAGGATTTCATCGCGCAGAACGCCCCGCCGGAAGCCGGGGGCGAGGAGCCCGAATCGGAAGGCCGGGGCGAGGTTCGAGGGGCGCCGGCATGAGCGCAACGCCGGGCCGCTCCCAATCCAGCGCACGGGCAGTGCGCAGCACGGAGATCGCCTCATGAACCCGGGCGCCGCCTTGGGCGTCCGCGGTGTCGACCGCGGCGGCCTGCCTCGCGATGCGCGTGCGAGCGCGGCCAGCATCGGCCTGTGGGTCTTCATGGGCGTCGCCACCGCGTTGTTTTCGCTCTTCATCCTGGCCTACGTGATGCGCATGAGCGGCGATGATGCGGTGACCATCGCGCTGCCCTGGCAGCTCTGGCTCAGCTCGGCGCTGCTGGTCGCCGGCAGCGTGGCGCTGCAATGGGCCCATGGCGCATCGCGAAGCCTCGACGCGCGTCGCACCCGTCGCCTGCTGCTGGCCGGCGGCCTTTGCGCGCTGGCGTTTCTGGGCGTGCAGCTGTGGGCCTGGCAGGCATTGTTGAGCGCACAGGTGATGCCGGCCGGCAATCCGGCCGGCAGCTTCTTCTATCTGCTGACGGCCATGCACGGGCTCCACCTCGCGGGTGGGCTGGTCGGGTGGGCATGGACGGCACGCGCTGCCTGGCCCGATCCTGCCGACGCCGCATGGCGCATCGCGCTGTGCGCGCGCTACTGGCATTTCATGCTGGTGGTGTGGCTGGTGCTGTTCGCGATGCTGGGCTGGGTGACGCCGGAGGTGGCGCGCTTCATCTGCGGCACATCCTGAGGAGGTATCCCATGACCAGCGCCACGATCGCAGCAGCGCCCTTGAACCCGGCCATCGCCGCCAGCGGCTGGCGCGGGCTGATTGCCGACTGGTCTTCCGATCGCCAGGCGTTCCACGTCTCGTGGGGCAAGGCGATGATGTGGATCTTCCTGCTCAGCGACACCTTCATTTTCAGCTGCTTCCTGACCGGCTACATGACGGTGCGCGTCTCGACCACCGCGCAGTGGCCCAATCCGAGCGAGGTGTTCGCGCTCCATGTCGGGGGGGCCGACATCCCGCTGCTGCTGATCGCGATCATGACCTTCGTGCTCATCAGCAGCAGCGGCACGATGGCGATGGCCGTCAATTTCGCCTACCGCCGCGATCGCGTGAACGCCGCCACGCTGATGCTCGTGACCGCGACCTTCGGCGAACTCTTCGTCGGCATGCAGGCCTTCGAGTGGTCCAAGCTGATCATCGAGGAAGGCGTGCGGCCCTGGGGCAATCCGATGGGGGCTGCGCAGTTCGGCTCGAGCTTCTTCATGATCACGGGCTTTCACGGACTGCACGTGTCGGCCGGCGTGGTCTTCCTGTTCATCGTGGCCTTCAAGCTGATCCGCGGCGACTACGACAAGACCGGCAACTACCAGATCGTCGAGATCGCCGGCCTGTACTGGCACTTCGTGGATCTGGTGTGGGTGTTCATCTTTGCGCTGTTCTATCTCTGGTGAGGACGACCATGAACCCCGGCACCGGCCAGCAACATCCGATCAGCCTCTACCTCAAGATATGGGGGCTGCTGTTCGTGCTCAGCACGCTGTCGTACCTGGTCGACTACTTCCATTTCCAGGGCTATCTGCGCTGGGGCCTGATCATCACCTTCATGCTGCTGAAGGCGGGGCTGATCGTCGCGGTCTTCATGCACATGGCCTGGGAGCGGCTGGCGCTGGTCTATGCCATCTTGCTGCCGCCCTTGTGCCTGCTGGTCCTTGTCGGCCTGATGGCGGCGGAGGCCGGCCATACCTTCCTGACGCGGCTGCTGTTCTTTCACTAGAGGGCCGTTCGACTCGCTGCGGCCGTCGTTCGGCCCCGTGATGGCGCACCTCGGCGCATTGCCTGAGGTCCCGGGCGCACAACGCACTCGACGGGGCTCGCCGCCCCTGGCTCACCGGCTGGCAACTCGTGGCGTGTCGCTTTTATCGCGCTGGTGATAGGGCTGCTGTTTCGGGTGCTGCCCTCTTCCTGGGGCAGCTGGCGAAGGAGGGGCTGATGGTGGAGGACATGAGCGTGGTCTATCCGCGCACCAACGGCGCCTGGATGGCGATCCTGAGCGGACAGTACCCCCTGACCATCGAGGGCGTGGCGCGCTGGACGGCCGAAGCACCGGCGCCAGCCGCGCATCCGCGCGCTGCCCTCGCTGCTGCGCGAGCAGGGCTATGCAATCGCCTTCTTCACGCCCACGGACCTCAACTTCATTGATGAGATCTCGGTGGTGCGCGCCCTGGATTTCGAGCACATCGTCTCGGATCCTGAATTGCAGAAGCTCGACCACGAGCGCACGAACTACCTCGGAGGTGCGGACGAATGGATGATCGAGCCGATGCTCGCGTGGAGTGCAGCGCAGCAGAAATCCGGCAAGCCCTTCCTGACGGCGATCATGACCAACGTGGGGCATCACCCGTACACGACGCCCGCGACCTGGAAGAAGATCCAGTTCCCCGGCGTCGTCGACGAGCGGCTCAACGACTGCTACAACTGCCTGCTCTACATCGACGGCTTCCTGAAGAAGTTGATGCAGGGCTACCAGGATCTGGGCCTGCGCGACAACACGGTGTTCGTCACCCTCGGCGACCACGGCCAGTCTTTCGGGGAGCACGGCTTGCGGCAGGTCTACAACGGCCTGTACCAGGAGGGCGTCCAGGTTCCGGCCGTGCTCTATGCGCCGGGCGTGCCGGGCCTGCAGGGAACGACGGTGCGCGGTGCGCGGCAACAGGTCGACGTGCTGCCGACGGTGGTCGATCTGTTGGGCTACGAGACGCGGGGCGGTCGGCTTCCGGGCGTGTCATTGCTGGCGCCCTCTCGTCATCCCGCAGGAAGAGGCATCGGCCGTGGCGCGCGAAATGCTCGAGTGGAAGGCGGGAAGCGAGCTGTCCATGTACGCCAGGCGCGACGGCGCCCCCGCGACCGCGCCCGGGACCGCGGCCGGGACTGTCGCCTGGTCCAGGCGCTGAGCACGTCCGGCCGCCTGCAGGCTCAGCCGGCGACGAGGCGAGCCACTTCCTTGTCGCTGATCGGCGTCAATGGCAGTGCGAAGGACTCGCGCAGCCATTGCACCAGCGATTGCGCCCACATCGCGTTCAACGCCGTGCCGCCATGGTGGTCGCCGAGCAACGCATTGTGGGGTTCGTCGCCGGCCGTGTTGGTGATGCGGAGGGTCGGGCCGATGGCCGCGCTCTTGTAGGTCGGCTCGCCGTCGGGACCGCGCTGGCCCCAACGCTGGATGAACCACTCGTTGTAGTCGACGTAGGCGATCCGCAGCGGGTCGGCGGCGGCGATCTTGCGCAGCTCGGCATTGGCGCCCGCCAGTGCCTTGCGGATGTTGGCCATGGCCGTGCCGTCGCGATACTTGTCGAAGTTCTCCGGATCGTCGGCTTCGTTGCCCAGTCCTGAAATCAGGATGCGGGTGGACGGATGCGAGGCGTGGATCAGGGCGATCGCCGCGCGAATCTGCTGCGAGCAATAGTCGATCGCGTTGCGCAGCTCGGGCGCGGAGGGGTCGCGCGACTGCAGTTCCAGCCACGGGTTCCAGTCGTTCGGCCCGATGCTGATCACGACCACGCCGCGGCGCCATTGCTCGGGCTGCTGGTCCATCAGCGCAACCAGGCGCGGCGCCTGACGGAAGGGCTGGCCGCGCCGTTCGCCGATCAGGTGCCTGCAGCCGGCCCCGGAGTTGGCGAAGTTGTAGAGGTAGTCCTCCTTCTTCGGTGCCCGCGAGGGCTGGAGCCCGACGAGTTCGCGGGCCCAGGCCACCCACCAAGGCCGTCCCCACAGCACCCAGGGGCCAAGGTCGATCTCGTCGCCGCGCAGGCGCGTCAGCGCTTCGGTCCACTGCAGAGTCGTCTGGCGCAAGGCGCCGCCGCGCTCGCTGCCGCCGAGCGGAAAGGCGCTGCGATCCTGGTAGGAATGGCTGTTGGAGTCTCCCAGCACGGCCATCGGGATGGCCTTCTTCGGCACCTGGTAGGAGGTCGTGCCGGACGGGGCGCCGTCGCCCCACAGCGCGACCGTGCCGAAGGCCGGCACGGCCAGCGCCAGCGCGGCGCCGGCTGCGAGGATGCCGAGTCGTCGCAGCCTTCGCCCGGGCGCGGGCTTCGCCGAGGTGTGACCGGGTCGAGGTTCGGATTGCTTGTCGTCAACCATCTGGGAGAGCTTCCTTGCGTTGCCCGCCGGCCCGGCGGGTGGCTCGGACGATGCTAACAAAGGGTCCGCGCAGACCGCGCGCGCTCAGCGGTGGGCGATGTAGCGCGTCACGATCGGCAGCGTCTCGCCCTGGTGGAAGGCCAGCCGCCGCTCGCGCAGGGCCATGTCGGCCGCGGTCGCGCGGTGGAAGCGGCGCAAGTGCTCGGTCCAGGACTCGTCGACGATCTGCTCCACGTAGCGGCCGGGCTCGGCGATGTCGTGCAACAGCTCCCAGCCGATCGCTCCCTGGCCCAGGCGCGCGCGGCGCGTCTCGTGCATGACCAGGTGGAAGGCGGCCGCTCGCGCCGGATCGATCAGGTACTCGACCGCGATCACCACCCGGCCGGCCTCGTCGGGCGCGCTGGCCGGCGGGCCCGCGGCCCAGCCATGGCGGGCCGGGCTGGTGTCGTCGTCCTCGCCCGTGCCGTCGGTCACGTAGCGCAGCGCCAGCCCCATGCTGAGGACCGCGGTCACCGAGGCGATGCCGAGACTGACGTAGATCGAGCTGAGTTCCGCCACCTGGCCCCACAGCGCGGCCCCCAGCGCGCTCGCGCCCATGATCGCCATCTGGTACATCGACATGCCGCGCGCGCGCACCCAGTCGGGCAGCGCCAGCTGGGCCGAGACCGAGAGCGAATTGGCGACCGTGATCCAGGCCATGCCGCCGAGGAACATCGCGGGCACCGCCACCCAGGCATTGGGTGCCACGGCCATGACGGCGGTCGCGCCCGCCTGCAGCAGCGTGCCGCGCAGGACCAGTTGATCGCGCTCCAGGGCCTGCCGCAGCCGGGGCAGGAACAGCACCGCCACGATGGCGCCCGAGCCCATCGCCGCCAGCAGCAGCGTGAAGGTGCCGGCGCCGCCGCCCTTGAGGTTGCGCGCCAGCAGCGGCAGCAGGGCCAGCACCGCGGTGGAATGCAGGAAGAAGATCGAGATCCGCACCAGCACCGCGCGCATGCGCTGCGACTGCCGCACGAATTGCACGCCGACGCGCATCGCGCTGATCAGCCGCTCGCGGCCGAGCGGATTGGGCGTGTGCTCGCGCCGCCAGTGCAGCACCACGAAACCCGAGGCCACGCACAGCACCGCATTGAGTCCGAACACCCACACGGTGCCCGCGCTCGCGATCAGCGCGCCGGCCACCAGCGGGCCGATGATGCGCGAGGCGTTCATCGAGATGCCGTTGAGTCCGAGCGCCGCCGGCAGGTGGCTGCGCGGCACCAGCTCGGGCACGATGGCCGAGAACACCGGCCAGCGCAGCGCCAGGCCGATGCCGTTGGCGAAGGTCAGGGCCAGCAGCAGCGGCGCGCTCATGAGATCGAACACCACCGCGGCGCACAGCACCACCGCCGAGCCCGCGAGCCAGAACTGGGTGGCGACCAGCCAGCGCCGGCGGTCGAGGATGTCCGCCAGGGCGCCGCTGGGCAGCCCGAGCAGGAACACCGGCAGCGTCGAGGCCGATTGCACCAGCGCGACCCAGATCGGCGAGGTGGTCAGCGAGGTCATCATCCAGGCCGCCGCGACGTCGTTCATCCACATGCAGACGTTGGCGATCAGCCAGGTGCTCCACAGCATCCGGAACACCGGGATCCGCAGCGGTTCGAGCGGACCGACGCGCGGGGCTTGTGCGGGGGCGGAGGCGACGGGGGTTTCCTGGGGCGAGATCGGCGGCATCGCGGCCTATTGTCGGCGGCCGGCGCGGCTTGCCGTGTCGGCGGAGCGCGCGGGGGCCAGGTGCGCGAGCGGCAGGGTCCGGCTCGCCTTGACCTCGCCGAGCGAGAAGCTGGTGTGCAGGTCCTTCACGTTCGGCAGGTTCAGCAGGTGCTTGAGCGCGAAGCGCGAGAAGCTGTCGAGGTCCTGCGACACCACCTGCAGCTCGAAGGTCCCGGTGCCGCTGATGTAGTGGCAGGCGATCACCTCGGGCAGCTTGCGGATCGCGTCCTCGAGCAAGCGGGTGGCGTCGCCGGAGATGCGCTCGGTGTCGACGCGCACGAAGGCGAGCACCCCGAGCCCGATCTTCTGGCGGTCGATCTCGGCGTGGTAGCCCTTGATGACGCCAGCCTCCTCGAGCGCCCGCACCCGGCGCCAGCACGGCGCCGCCGAGAGGCCCACGCGCTGCGACAGCTCGGCATTGGTCAGCCGTCCGTCGGTCTGCAGTTCTTGCAGGATTGCAAGATCGAACTTATCAATGCTTTCCATTTGATGCCATTTTAAGCAAGATTCATTCAAAAAGGTGGCGCCACAGGGCGCAAAACGCAAACACCTGTCGAGGCCGCAGGCATACACTTTGCGTGATGATGGCCGAGGGGTATTCGACCCGGATGCCTTGCACGCCACGCCCACAAGGCACAGCCACTGGAGACAACAAAGATGAACGCCCCGCTGCCCGAACACATCCGCCGCGCCCTCGAAACGGTCACGCTCGACGACAAGTATTCCCTGGACTACGGACGTGCCTTCATGAGCGGCGTGCAGGCGCTGGTCAAGCTGCCGATGCTGCAGCGCCTGCGCGACCAGCAGCAGGGCAAGAACACGGCCGGCTTCATCAGCGGCTACCGCGGCTCGCCGCTCGGCGGCTACGACCAGGCGCTCTGGAAGGCCAGCAAGTTCCTGAAGGAACAGAACATCGTCTTCCAGCCGGGCGTCAACGAAGAACTGGCCGCGACCGCGCTATGGGGCACGCAGCAGCTCGGTTTCTCGCCCGCCGGCACCAACCGGTTCGACGGCGTCTTCGGCATCTGGTACGGCAAGGGCCCGGGGGTGGACCGCTGCTCCGACGTCTTCAAGCACGCCAACATGGCCGGCACGACCGAGTTTGGCGGCGTGATCGCGGTGGCCGGCGACGACCACATCTCGAAGAGCTCGACCGCGGCGCACCAGAGCGACCACATCTTCAAGGCCTGCGGCACGCCGGTGTTCTTCCCGGCCAACGTGCAGGAAATCCTCGACCTCGGCATCCACGCCTTTGCGATGAGCCGCTTTGCCGGCATCTGGTCGGGCATGAAGACGATCCAGGAGATCGTCGAATCCAGCGCCACCGCGATGATCGATCCCGAGCGGGTCGAGGTCGTCATCCCGACCGACTTCCAGATGCCGCCCGGCGGCCTGCACATCCGCTGGCCCGACCATGCGCTCGAGCAGGAAGCGCGGCTGATGCACTACAAGTGGTACGCGGCGCTGGCCTACATCCGCGCCAACCGCTTGAACCACAACGTGATCGAAGGGCCGAACGACCGCTTCGGCATCATGGCCAGCGGCAAGGCCTTCAACGACACCCGCCAGGCGCTGATCGACCTCGGCCTCGACGACGCGGCCTGCCGCCAGCTCGGCATCCGGCTGCACAAGGTGGCGGTGGTCTGGCCGCTCGAAGCCCAGCTCACGCGCGCCTTCGCCACCGGCCTGCAGGAAATCCTGGTGGTCGAGGAGAAGCGCCAGGTCATCGAGTACCAGCTCAAGGAAGAGCTCTACAACTGGCGCGCCGACGTGCGGCCCAACGTGGTCGGCAAGTTCGACGAGGGCGAGGTCTACGAAGCCGAGGGCTACTCCGGCGGCGAGTGGTCGATGCCGAATCCGAGCGCCCACGAGCTGCTGCGCGCCAATGCCGACCTGAACCCGGCACTGATCGCCAAGGCGATCGCCCAGCGGCTCAAGAAGACCGGCCTCCTGGCCGCGGCCGGGGCCGACATGGCCGCGCGCATCGAATCCCAGCTGGCGATCCTCGAAGCCAAGGAGCGCTCGATGGCCGCGCCGCAGGTGATCGGCGTCTCGGACGCGGCGCGCCAGCCCTGGTTCTGCTCGGGCTGCCCGCACAACACCAGCACTGTCGTGCCCGAAGGCTCGCGCGCGCTGGGCGGCATCGGCTGCCACTTCATGGCGACCTGGATGGACCGCTCGACCATCGGCTTCACGCAGATGGGCGGCGAGGGCGTGCCGTGGGTCGGGCAGCAGCCCTTCACCACCGACCAGCACATCTTCGCCAACCTGGGCGACGGCACCTACTTCCACAGCGGCCTGCTGGCGATCCGCCAGAGCATCGCGGCCGGCGTCAACATCACCTACAAGATCCTCTACAACGACGCGGTCGCCATGACCGGCGGCCAGCAGGTCGGCGAGCGGCCCGAGGGCCACTCGGTGCTGCAGATCGCCGAGAGCCTGCATGCCGAAGGCGCCGTGAAGGTGGTGGTGGTCACCGACGAGCCCGAGAAGTACGAAGGCGTCAACGTTCCCGGCGACAACGTCAAGGTGCGCCATCGCGACGACCTGGACGAGATCCAGCGCGAGTTCCGCGAAATCAAGGGCACCACGGCCATCATCTACGACCAGACCTGCGCCACCGAGAAGCGGCGCCGCCGCAAGCGGGGCACGGCCGTCGATCCGGCCAAGCGCGTGGTCATCAACGAACTGGTCTGCGAAGGCTGCGGCGACTGCAGCGTGCAGAGCAACTGCCTGTCGGTGGAGCCGCTGGAGACCGAGTTCGGCCGCAAGCGCACCATCAACCAGAGCACCTGCAACAAGGACATGAGCTGCCTCAAGGGCTTCTGCCCGAGCTTCGTGACCGTCGAGGGCGGCCAGCTCAAGAAGAAGGCGAAGGCCAAGGGCTCGACGCCGGCCGAACTGGGCGCGCTCTCCGAGCCGGCACTGCCCTCGCTCGCGGGCGACCAGGTCTGGGGCATCGTGGTGGCGGGCGTCGGCGGCACCGGCGTGATCACCATCGGCCAGCTGCTGGGCATGGCGGCGCACATCGAGGGCAAGGGCATCGTCACCMAGGACGCGGCCGGCCTGGCCCAGAAGGGCGGCGCCACCTGGAGCCACGTGCTGATCGGCGAGACGCAGGACGCCATCCGCACCACCCGCGTGGGCACGGCCGCGGCCGACCTGATCCTGGCCTGCGACCCGCTGGTCAGCGTCAACGCCGAGACCCTGGCGCGCATGCGCGAGGGCCGCACCCACGTGGCGCTCAACAGCCACAGCAGCCCGACCGCCGCCTTCGTGCGCAACGCCAACTGGCAGAACCCGCAGGAGGCCTGCGCCGCCGAGATCGCGCGCGCCGTCGGCGTCGACGGTGTCGGTGCCTTCGATGCCGATGCGGCAGCGACCTCGCTGATGGGCGACAGCATCTATGTCAACCCGATGATCCTGGGCTACGCCTGGCAAAAGGGCTGGGTCCCGCTGGCGCTCGAATCGCTGATGCGGGCGATCGAGCTCAACGCGGTGGCGGTCGACAACAACAAGGCGGCCTTCGAATGGGGGCGCCAGGCCGCCGAGCGGCCGGCCGAACTGCAAAAACGCGTGCAGCCGGGCCAGGTCATCGAGTTCAAGAAGCGCGAGACGGTCGAAGCGCTGGTCTCGCGCCGCGCCGAATTCCTGACCGGTTACCAGAACGCGGCCTATGCCGACGAATACAAGGCCTTCGTCGCCAAGGTGCGGCAGGCCGAGTCGGCGCTGGGAAAGACCAGCCTGACCGAGTCCGTGGCGCGCTACCTGTTCAAGCTGATGGCCTACAAGGACGAGTACGAAGTCGCGCGGCTGCACACCGACCGCAGCTTCCTCGACCGGGTCGAGGGCATGTTCGAGGGCGACTTCAGGCTCAACTACCATCTGGCGCCGCCGGTCATCGCGAAGAAGAACGCCAAGGGCGAGCTGCAGAAGCAGAAGTTCGGACCGTGGATGCTCACCGGCTTCAGGGTGCTGGCGAAGCTCAAGGGCTTGCGCGGCACGGCGCTCGACGTTTTCGGCCGCACCGAGGAACGCAAGACCGAACGCGCCCTGATCGGTGAGTACCGTGCCAGCGTCGAGGAAGTGCTCGCCGGGCTGAATGCCGCCAATCACGACACCGCGCTGGCGATCGCCAGCCTGCCCGAGCAGATCCGGGGCTACGGCCATGTCAAGGAACGCAACCTGGCCGCGGCGCGGGTGCGCTGGGCCGAGCTGCTGGCCAAGTGGCGCGATCCGCGGGCCGGGCGCGCCGCGGCTTGAGGCTTGCGCGCCATCCGGGCCCGCCGGAAAAGCCCCTGAACGCCGCCCCGGCTTAGGTCGCGGCGGCTTGCCTACGGCCGAATACAATGCTTGGTGCTGTGCGCGGGCCAGGCTCCGCGCTGCGTGGCCGCCGGGTGCGGCCGCGGATGCGACGGAACCTCATTCAAGCGAGGGCCGGCGCTCCTCTTCCTTTCCCTTGTTGGAGACTTCCTTGTTCATTTCTTCTGCTTTCGCCCAGACCGCGCCCGCTGCCGGGGGCGGCGACATGATGTCCTCGCTCGGCAGCATGCTGCCGCTGGTGTTGATGTTCGTGGTCCTCTACTTCGTCATGATCCGCCCGCAGATGAAGCGCCAGAAGGAAGCGCGCGCCATGATCGAAGCCCTCGCCAAGGGTGACGAAGTCGCCACCTCCGGCGGCATGCTGGGCAAGATCACCCAGATCGGCGAGCAATACCTGACGGTCGAGATCGCCAAGGGCGTCGAAGTCCAGATCCAGCGCAGCGCCGTGATCCAGGTGCTGCCCAAGGGCGCAATCAAGTAATGCTCGTCCCCAGGTCGGGCTCACCCGGTGCCGCGGTGTTTCGCCGACCGCGGGGGCGCTTCGTTGTTTGTTGTGTGGCGGCTGCCCGGATGCGAGCACTGATCCCCGAAAGTTGAATCGATGAACCGTTACCCGGTCTGGAAGTACGCGATCATCGTGATCGTGCTGCTTGTGGGGCTTGTCTACGCCCTGCCCAATTTCTTCGGCGAGGCGCCTGCCGTGCAGGTGTCGTCGGCCAAATCGACCGTCAAGGTCGACGCCGGCACGCAGGCCCGGGTGGCCGAGGCGCTCAAGGCGGCCTCGCTGGTGCCCGACCTGCTGACGCTCGACGCCACCTCGGTGCGGGCCCGCTTCGCCACCACCGACGACCAGCTGAAGGCGCGCGACGTGCTGCAGCGCGCGCTGGTGCCCGACCCGAGCGATCCGCCCTACACGGTGGCGCTGAACCTGGCGTCGCGTTCCCCGAGCTGGCTCGCCGCGCTGCACGCCTTCCCGATGTACCTGGGCCTCGACCTGCGCGGCGGCGTCGACTTCCTGCTCCAGGTCGACATGAAGGGGGCCATCGACAAGCGCGCCGAATCCTTCGCCAGCGACCTGCGCACCGGCCTTCGCGACAAGAACGTGCGCGGCAGCGCGGTCAGCCGCAACGGCCAGACCATCGAGATGCGCTTCCGCGATGCCGCCGGGCTGGATGCGGCCAAGCGGCTGCTGCAGGACCAGTTTCCCGACCTGAGCGCCGTCGAGAGCCAGGAAGGCAGCGACTTCAAGCTCATCGCCTCGATCAAGCCCGAGGCCGCGCGCCGGCTGCAGGACGCGGCCCTGAAGCAGAACATCACGACCCTGCACAACCGGATCAACGAGCTCGGCGTGGCCGAGCCGGTGATTCAGCAGCAGGGCCTGGACCGCATCGTGGTCCAGCTCCCCGGCGTGCAGGACACGGCCAAGGCCAAGGACATCCTGGGCCGTACCGCCACGCTCGAGATGCGCCTGGTCGACGAGAGCGCCGAGGGTCGCGCGGCCGAAATGGGCACCGGCCCGGTGCCCTTCGGCTCGGAGAAGTTCCTCGACCGCCAGGGCCGCGCGGTGATCGTCAAGAAGCAGGTGCTGGTCACGGGCGAGAACCTCACCGACGCCCAGCCCGGCTTCGACTCGCAGACCCAGCAGCCCAAGGTCGACCTGACCATGGACGCCAAGGGCGGCCGCATCATGCGCGACGTCAGCCGCGAGAACTTCAAGAAGCGCATGGCGATGCTGATCTTCGAGAAGGGCAAGGGCGAAGTGCTCACCGCGCCGTCGATCAACGGCGAGCTCGGCAACCGCTTCCAGATCTCCGGCTCGATGAGCGTGGTCGAGGCCAACGACCTGGCGCTGCTGCTGCGCGCCGGCTCGCTGGCCGCGCCGATGGAAATCATCCAGGAACGCACCATCGGCCCCACCCTGGGTGCCGACAACATCAAGAAGGGCTTCGACAGCGTGATGTACGGCTTCGCCGCGATCATGGTGTTCATGTGCCTCTACTACGCCCTCTTCGGCGTCTTCTCGTCGATCGCGCTGGCGGTCAACCTGCTGCTGCTGGTGGCGATCCTCTCGATGCTGCAGGCCACGCTCACGCTGCCCGGCATCGCCGCCATGGCGCTGGCCATCGGCGTGGCGATCGACTCCAACGTGCTGATCAACGAGCGCATCCGCGAGGAACTGCGCGCCGGCGCCTCGCCGCAGGCCGCCATCCATGCCGGTTACGAGCGTGCCTGGGGCACCATCCTGGACTCCAACGTCACCACGCTGATCGCCGGTGTCGCGCTGCTGGCCTTCGGCTCCGGCCCGATCCGCGGTTTCGCGGTGGTGCACTGCATCGGCATCGTCACCTCGATGTTCTCCGCCGTGTTCTTCTCGCGCGGCCTGGTGAACTTCTGGTACGGCAGCAAGAAGAAGCTCAAGACGGTGTCGATCGGCACCGTCTGGAAGCCCGACACCACCGCCGTGGCCGACGCGAAATAAGAGACACGACACATGGAATTCTTCCGGATCCACAAGACGATCCCGTTCATGCGCCACGCGCTGGTGCTGAACGCGGTGTCCTTCATCACCTTCGCGCTGGCGGTCTTCTTCCTGTTCCATCGCGGCCTGCACCTCTCGGTGGAGTTCACCGGCGGCACGGTGATGGAAGTCGCCTCCCAGCATTCGGTCGACGTCGGCAAGGTGCGCGAGACCGTCGCCAAGCTCGGCTACCAGGACGTGCAGGTGCAGAACTTCGGCACCTCGCGCGATGTCCAGATCCGCCTGCCGGTGCAGAAGGGCCAGTCGTCGGCCCAGCAGAGCGAGCAGGTCATGGCCGCGATTCAGGCGGTCGACCCGACGGCGACCCTGCGCGGCAACGAGTTCGTCGGCCCGCAGGTCGGCGAGGAGCTGACCACCAACGGCCTCAAGGCGCTGGGCATGGTGGTGATCGGCATCATGATCTACCTGGCCTTCCGCTTCGAATGGAAGTTCGCGCTGGCCACCGTGCTGGCCAACCTGCACGACGTGGTCATCATCCTGGGCTTCTTCGCCTTCTTCCAGTGGGAGTTCTCGCTGGCGGTGCTGGCCGCGGTGCTGGCGGTGCTGGGCTATTCGGTCAACGAGTCGGTGGTGATCTTCGACCGCGTGCGCGAGAACTTCCGCCGCTACCGCAAGCTCAGCACCCACGAGGTGATCGACAGCGCGATCACCTCGACCATCAGCCGGACCATCATCACCCACGGCTCGACGCAGCTGGTGGTGCTCTCGATGTTCTTCTTCGGCGGCCCGACCCTGCACTATTTCGCGCTGGCCCTGACCATCGGCATCTGCTTCGGCATCTATTCGTCGGCTTTCGTGGCGGCGTCCATCGCGATGTGGCTGGGCGTCAAGCGCGAGGACCTGGTCAAGGGACCGGTGAAGCGCGACGGCGATCCGAACGACCCCAACGCCGGCGCCACCGTGTGAGCCCGGTCTTGGGGTTGCCGAGCATGGCGGGCCCTTGTGCGGTTACGCTTCCCGATGCAAGCTCAAAGCTTGCAGAATCGAAATAATTGCCGTCCCGACCATCCATGACCACGCGGTCCCATGCAGCTTCCCTCCAACTCTCCCGCGCGACGCGCGAGCGTTTCGTCGCCGCCACCGAACCGCTGATCGCCCCCGTCGGGCAGGCGGTCCTCGAACGGCTGGTGGTCCTGGCCTCTCAGACCGGCAATGCCCGCGAGATGCAGGAGAACCGCGACGGCTTGCTGGCCTTCCAGACCCACGGCGCCCACTGGGTGGCAATGTCGCAGGCGGCGTGGCGCAAGGCGCTGGTCGGCAGCACGGCCGAAGGGCCGAGCACCAACTCGCTCTCGCACCTCGAACTGATCGGCGACGAGGTGGTCGAGACCAGCATCCTGTCGTCGCGGCTCGCGCAGTTGATCCAGGACAAGGCCAATTTCGAACTCAACGACCTCCGGCTGCGCATCCAGCATCTGGAAGGAACCCACGAGCTCAGCGCCAAGGACATCCTCAAGCCCGAGGCGCTGGCCAGGGTGCTGGTCGACCAGTGGCTCGCCACCGGCATGAACCGCGGCCTCTGGAACAAGGTGCAGGACCAGGTGCAGCAGCACATGGTCGAGGGGGTGGTCCAGGCCTACAAGGATGCCAACGCCTTCCTGGTCGGCAAGGACGTGATGCCCGAGATCGACCTCAAGAGCTTCGTCCGTCGCACCGGTTCGGCTAGTTCGGGCACTGCGCCGCTGGGCGGCAGTTTCGCGGGCGGCGGCAGTGCCTCGATGGGCATCTCGGCGCAACTGCAGGCCGCAGCGGGCAGCTTCGCGCCGGCGGCGATCGGTGTCGGGCGAGCCCAGGCCGGCGGCGACACCATGATCGCCACCGGCGGCTCGCCGCTGCTGCTGGCGCGCCAGCGGGCGCAGGGCGTGCTGCTCAATCTCAAGCGTTTCGTGACCGCGCGCATCGGCGGCGACATCACCCAGCCCCGCCTGAACGGCGGCGGCGAGATGGTGGGCGGCATGGGCGCAGGGGGCGGCATGGGCGGCGGTGCGCCAGCCTTCGCGGCGGCAATCGCGGATGCCGAGGCGGCCTACCAGATCGCGGCATCGCAGTACGTGGTCGGCGAGGGGGCCACGGCCATCCACCATGCCTCGGCCGAACTGCGCCGGCGCACCAGCGAACTCAAGAAGAAGGCACCCACCACGGCCGACAAGGCCACGGTCGAGATCGTGGCACTGATGTTCCAGGCCATCCTGGCCGAGGAGCGGATTCCGTTCTCGGCCCGCGTCTGGTTCGCGCGGCTGCAGATGCCGGTGCTGCGCGTCGCCATCGCCGAGCCGGAATTCTTCGGCACGCTGCAGCATCCGGCGCGCATGCTGATCGACCGCATGGGTTCGTGCGTGATGGGCTTCGATGCGGCCGCCATTTCGGGCAGCGCGCTCGAGGGCGAAATCCGCCGCGTGGTCCAGGTGATCGAGCAGTACCCTGAAACCGGCCAGCGCGTGTTCAAGCTGGTGTTCGACGAATTCGTCGCCTTCCTCAACAAGTACCTGACGCAGAGCGACACCACCCAGCGGGTGATGAGCGTGGCGCAGCAGGTCGAGCAGAAGGAGACGATGGCGATCCAGTACACCATCGAGTTGCGCAAGATGCTCAACGACATGCCGGTACGCGAAGAGATCCGCGAGTTCCTGTTCAAGGTCTGGGCCGAGGTGCTGGCGATCGCCGCCCTGCGCTATGGCGCCCAGGACGAGCAGACCGTGACCCTCAAGCGGGCCGCCTCCGACCTGGTCTGGGCGGCCAGCGCCAAGCCCAACCGCAACGACCGCACCCGCGTGATCCAGGACCTGCCGAAGCTGCTGCAGCGGCTGCGCCAGGGCATGACGCTGCTGGGCATCGTGGGCGAGCCGCAGGAGGCGCACATCAAGACCATCGGCGCCACCCTGTCCGATGCCTTCCTGTCGAAGACCGAGGCGATCCCGCCGGCCAAGATCGAGGCCATGGCCAAACGCCTGGCCAACCTGGAGGATTTCGTCTCCGACGAAGGCACGACCGACCTGCCGCTCGATGCCGCGAGCATCGAGTTGCTGCTCGGCGTCGATGCGGCCTCGATCGAAGTGGTGCCCGACACCGGCACCAAGGTCGGCGAGGACATGCTCGCCTGGGCGCACGAGCTCCAGGTCGGCACCTGGTTCATGCTCGACCACAACGACCGCGTGAACCAGGTCCAGTTCGTCTGGCGCAGCGACCGCAAGCAGTTGCACCTGTTCGCCTCGAGCGATGGGCGCAGCTTCCTGATCCAGGTCGGGCGCCTGGCGTCCTATCTGCAGGCGGGCCTGCTGGTGCCGGCCGAAGAGGAAACGCTGACGGTGCGCGCGACGCGCGAGGCATTGGCCAAGCTGGACGCCAATCCCGAAAGACTGTTGAACTAGCTCGCCCCCAGGTTGCCCGGCACTTCGTGTCCGGGCGCCCACCCCCTACCGGGGGCAACACCAGCGGCCCGGCAAAGCCGGTTCCGCGGTGTTTCACCAACGGGCCTGGCTGCGCCGGCCGGATCGGAGAGGCGTCATGTCCTTGCTTCGGCGGCGCGCAGCGCACGCCCGTTCGTGGGCAGCCGCGGAACCGGCTTCGCCGGGCCGCTGGCTGCGCCCCCGGAAGGGGGTGGGCGGCTACACGAAGTGAGCCAACCTGGGGGAGAGCCTAGTGCGCCACGCGCAGCGTGGCATCGTCGCAGAGCTCGTCGAGCACCAGGGCGTCGGGCTCGACGCCCGTGCTCCAGTGCACCATCAGCACGATGATCTTGAGTTCGTCCAGCGCCAGCGGCTCGCCGGGCGTGGCCATGGCGCGTTCGACCACGATCTCGCGCATGCCGGCCGGCAGCACGCCCGCGGACTCGAGGAAACTGATGAAGCCCAGGGATTCGGCGCCGATGTGTTCCTGCTCGGAGGTCGAGTAGACGCGCATCGAGTCGGCCGATTGGGGAATCGCCGCATCGGCCGCGGTGCCGGCCAGCACGGTGGCGCTGATGCCGTCGGCGTGGCGGCTGAGCTGTACGCCACGGGTCGCCAGGCTCAGGCCGTCGAGCCAGTGCAGCGCCTCGCGGATCTCTTCCGCATCGAAGCCCTGGGCGCTGAGCTTGCGCCCCAGCTGCTCGGGTTCCGGGCAGGCGTCGCCGCGCCAGTAGTTTTCGTAGACATACACGAGCACTTCGAACATGGGTTCAATATAGCCCACTCGAAGCGTTGCCCCGCCGAAAGTTGCGTCGACACGACGCAGCCTTCATGGGTCAACCGAGCGCGATGCGCTGGAACAGGCCGCCCGGCAGCCGGGCGACGCTGCCCGCCAGCTCGAGTTCGAGCAACTGCGCCTGCAACGTGGCCGGGCCAAGGCCGGTGCGGGCGCACAGGGCGTCGAGGCTGACCGGATCGAACCCGAGTTCGCGCAGCAGCCCGAGTTCCTCCGGCGCATCGTCGGCCGCGGCGGGCGAAGGCGGCATGGGGCCGCCATCGAAACGCAGCTCTTCCAGCACATCGCCGACCGATTCGACCAGCTTGGCGCCCTGGCGGATCAGTTCATGGCAGCCGCGCGATTGCGGCGAATGGATCGAACCGGGGATGGCGAACACCTCGCGCCCCTGCTCGGCCGCGAGCCGGGCCGTGATCAACGATCCTGAGCGCAGCGCGGCCTCGACCACCAGCGTCCCGCGCGTGAGCCCGGCAATGATGCGGTTGCGCTTGGGGAAGTTCTGGTTCAGCGGCGGCGTACCCAGCGGGTACTCGCTCACGATCAGGCCCTGCGCGGCGATTCGATGGGCCAGCTCGCGATGACGGGCGGGGTAGACGCGATCGAGCCCGGTGCCCACCACCGCCACCGTGGCCGGCCGCTCCGGGCCCCCGGCCTCGAGCGCGCCTTCATGGGCCGCTCCGTCGACCCCGAGGGCCAGGCCCGAGACCACGGGGATTCCGGCTTCGCCGAACGCCCGCGCGAACGCGCGAGCGTTCTCCGTGCCCTGGCTCGTGGGATTGCGGCTGCCGACCATCGCGATGCTTCGGTCCAGCTGCGTCAGGTCGAATCGGGATGCGCCCAGCAGATACAGGAGCAGCGGCGGGTCGGTGGTCTCGAGCAGCGCAGCCGGGTAACCCGGGTCGCCCAGGGTCAGCAGGCGTCGCGTGACGCCGTGGGCGTCAGTGCCTTGCAGCCATTCGAGCGTCCGGTCGAGCAGCGCGGCCAGCCCGGCCGGCTCGCGCTGCAGTGCCTGCGCCTGGGCGCTGCTTGCGACCTGCTGCAGCGCCGCCTGCGATTGGGCGAAGATTCCTGCGGGCAGGCCGAAGGCCGCGAGCAGCGTGCGTGCCGCGACGTTGCCGATGCCCGGTGTCAGCGAGAGGCGCAGCCAGCCCGCAAGTTCGTCGCGTTCCACGCCAAGATGACGCTCGCGTCAGGGGTTGACCAGCAGGTCGCCGACCCGCGGTGTGTCGTTGATCTCGAGCACCAGGGCATAGGACGCCTTGTCGAACGGACGGAACACCATCAGCAGGCCGATGCGTTCGTTCGGCAGCTTGACCACTGCCTTGCCGGTGTTGTTGGGGGCGCCTGCGCGGTCGATCATGGTCTCGCCATTCTTGAGGATGGCGAGCACGTGGCCGGACTCGATGCCGTCGCGCGTTCCCTTGTTGATCACCACCACCTGGTTCTGGGCCGCGAACTGCACCGCGTTGCCGTAGACCGAGACGATGCGTCCGTTGATGATCTGTTCCGGTGCGCGCGGCGCGTAGCTCAGCAACTGGCGCTGGGGCTCGGGCAGCAGGCGGTCGCCGGCGCGCATCTCCTCGCGCGCCGCCACGATGTCGATGGTCGCCGGGGTCACGTTCGCGACTTCCTTGCCCTTGTCGAGCTCGGTCGTGATGGTCTGGCTGCGCTTGAGCTGCGCTTTCCCGAGGTAGGCGGCCTCGTAGCCGAGGAGCTCGCCGGTGGCCGGATCCTGCAGCGGCGTCGCATTGCGGAACACGCGGAAGGTCTTGATCGGGCCGGCGACCTCGATCAGCGGCGAGTTGGCGTCGCCCAGCGCGTAGGCGCGGTCGCCGCGGGCCAGCAGTACGCGGTTGTCGTTGCCGGCGACGATGTGGGGTGCGGTCGTGAGCGTGTCTTCGTCGACGATGATCGGCTCGCTCAGGAAAGGCTCGATCAGGCTCGGATTGAGCGTCGGCAGCGCCATGCCCGCCATCGACTCGTAGCGGGTTCGCGGCGACAGCTTGATCGTGCCGTCGGCGGCGCCGCCGCGGCGGGTGCTGAGGCGCGCGCGGCCGCCGCTCTTGTCCAGGTACAGCACCTGTCCGGGGTAGATGCGATGCGGGTTCGAGATCTCGCTGAGGTTCATGCCCCAGAGTTCGGGCCAGCGCCACGGGCTGCGCAGGAACAGGCGCGAAATCGCCCACAGCGTGTCGCCCGGCTTGACCGTGTACTCATCGGGCGCGTTGGGGGCGAGTTCGCTGATCGGAATGCCTGCTTGCGCCGTCTCCTGGGCTACCGCGCGCTGTTGTGGCGTCACGGGGTAGCTCTGAGCCTGAGCGAAAGCCGTCGCGGTGCCCATGCCCGCCAGGGCGACAGCCGCCAGGGTGGCCAAAAGGCTGGGACGCAGGCTTTCGTTGAGTCGGAGTTTGTTCATGGTTTATGGTGTGCACACACTACGCCACGCAGGATGTACGAATCCTCACAATTTGCAACGAATTTTGCGCTGAAGCCCTTGATAGGGCAACGTATTCGGGGCGTTCGCCGGCGCCGCGTCGCGGAAATGGCGAAAATAGCGACAACTTTTCCTCGACTTCATGGCTAAAAGAACCATTTTGAGTTACCCGGACCCGCGCCTGCACACGGTCGCCAAGCCGGTGCAGGGTGTGGATGCGCGCATCAAGACGCTGGTCGCGGACATGCTCGAGACCATGTACGACGCCAATGGCATCGGCCTCGCGGCGACCCAGGTCGACGTCCACGAACGGCTGGTGGTGATCGATGTTTCCGAGGATCGCGACAAGCCGCTGGTGCTGATCAACCCCGAGATCGTCTGGGCCAGCGACGACAAGGTCCTCAACGAAGAAGGCTGCCTCTCGGTGCCCGGCATCTACGACGGCGTCGAGCGCGCCACCGCCGTGCGCGTGACCGCGCTCGATGCCGAGGGCGAGCCGCAGACGATCGAGGCCGAGGGCCTGTTGGCGGTCTGCATCCAGCACGAACTCGACCACCTGCTGGGCAAGGTGTTCGTCGAATACCTGTCGCCGCTGAAGCGCAATCGCATCAAGAGCAAGCTGCTCAAGCAGCAGCGCGAAGACCAGAAGTCTGAACAGCGCGAAGGACGACGTTGACCATGAGGCGCCTGTGGCCCATGGCGCTGGCGGCCCTGGCGCTGTCCGCGTGCGCGCTCGACCCGACGCGGCTGCCGCTGGGCAGCACTCGCGCCGAGACGCTGCAGAAGCTCGGTAGCCCGACCGCGACCTACCCGATGCCCGGCGGCGGCGAGCGGCTCCAGTACTCGCGTGCGCCGGCGGGTTTTGCCGTCAACAACGTCGACTTCGACGCCGGCGGCCGCGTGGTCTCGATCCGCCAGGAACTCGAGGACGGCATGTTCGACATCACCGTCAAGCCCGGGGTCTGGCGCGTGGACGACGTGCTGCGAAGCTACGGCCGGCCATTCGAGATTTCGCGCGTCACCTCCTTCGATGGCGACATCTGGGCCTGGCGCTACCAGTCGATGAACATGCCGCGCCTGTTCTACATCTACATCGCTCCGGACGGCGTGGTCGACCGCTATCACACGAGCGACGACCTGCCCCGGGTCATGACCGACCGATGAACTTGCCATGAAGGTTGCGTTTGCGGGCACGCCCGAATTCGCCCGCGTCGCGCTCGAGGCGATCGCCGCGGCCGGGTTCGAGATCGTGCTGGTGTTGACCCAGCCCGATCGCCCCGCCGGCCGGGGCATGAAGCTGCAGGCCTCGCCGGTCAAGCAGTTCGCCGTCGGTCACGGCTGGCCGGTGGCGCAGCCGCGCAGCCTGCGGCTCGACGGCAAGTATCCGGACGACGCCGCCGCCGCGCGCGAGGCCATCATCGCGGCGCAGGCCGACGTCATGGTGGTCGCCGCCTATGGGCTGATCCTGCCCCAGTGGGTGCTGGATGCACCGCGGCTCGGCTGCCTCAACATCCACGCCAGCCTGCTGCCGCGCTGGCGCGGCGCCGCGCCGATCCATCGGGCGATCGAAGCCGGCGATGCGCAGACCGGCGTCACGATCATGCAGATGGACGCCGGCCTCGACACCGGCGCCATGCTGCTCGGCGAATCCCTGGCCATCGGTGACGACACCACGGCGCGCCTGCACGACCGGCTCGCCGCGCTGGGCGGGCGTCTGATCGTCGACGCACTGAAACAGGCCGAGGCCGGCGTGCTCAAGGCCGAGGCGCAGCCCGCCGAGGGCGTGACCTACGCCCACAAGGTCGAGAAGGCCGAGGCGCAGATCGACTGGTCGCTGGACGCTGCCGCGATCGTGCGCCGCGTGCGTGCCTTCGACCCGTTTCCGGGCGCCAGCAGCGCGATCGGCGGCGAGGTCGTCAAGCTCTGGGCTGCGCAGGCGCGGCCCGGCGCCGCGGCCGCGCCACCGGGCACGGTGCTGGCGGTTTCGCCCGCGGGCATCGAAGTGGCCGCGAAGGGTTCCACCGTCGTGCTCACCGAGCTGCAGCGCGCCGGCGGCAAGCGCCTGCCGGCCGCCGATTTCCTGCGCGGTTTCGAGATCCGCCCCGGGCAAGTCTTCGGCTGATGAACCACCCTCACGTTCGGTACTGGCTGCACGCGCTGCCCCGCTGATGTTTCTTTCCCCAACGATTCGCCGACAGCCGGAATTCCGCCAGGGCGTTCGCGACATGTCCTCGGTCGCCGTGGGCATCGGTGCCTGGGGCTTGATGACCGGCGTGGCGATGCTCAAGTCGGGCATGAGCGTATTCGAGTCGGTCGCGATGACGCTGCTGGTGTACGCCGGCAGCTCGCAGCTCGCGGCCATTCCGCTGCTGATCGCCGGCGCACCGGCCTGGGTGATCCTGGCCACGGGCTTCTGCGTCAACCTGCGCTTCGTGGTCTTCAGCCTGCACCTGCGGCCCTACCTGATGCACATGCCGCGCTGGCGTCGCCTGACCCATGGCTACCTCACGGCCGACATGAGCTATGCGCTGTTCACCCGGAAGTATGCGCAGGCGCCGCTCACGGTCGCCGAGCAGCAGGCCCAGGAGGCGTACCTCACGGGCAACTACTTCGTGACCTGGGCGGCCTGGATGAGCATGAGCCTGCTGGGTATCGGCCTGGCCAACATGATTCCGCAGAGCTGGGGCCTGGGCTTCGCCGGCGTGCTGAGCCTGGTCGCGATCGTGTGCTCGATGGCCAGCACGCGCCTGCGTGTGCTGGCGGTGCTGATCGCTTCGGCGACCGCGGTGGCGGCCTATGCCCTGCCGCTCAAGCTCAACATCGTGGTCGCCATCGGCGTGGCGGTGCTGGCCTGCTTCTGGCTCGAGAAGCAGTTCGGCCTGGACGCCGATGCGGAGGACGACAAATGAGCGCCGCGCTGGGTGAGGTCTTCGGAGGCACCGATCTCCGGACCCTGGCCGTGATCCTCGGCCTGGCCGGCATCACGCTGCTCACGCGCTGCTTCTTCTTCATCCTCGACCGGCCCTGGGGCCTGCCGGAGTGGGCGCACCGCGCGCTGCACTACGCGCCGGCGGCCGCTCTGGCGGCGGTGATCGCACCCGAGATCGTCATGACGCAGGGCCATCTGGTGTCGACCTTGCAGGACGCGCGGCTCTATGGCGCCGCGGCCGGCGCCGCCTATTTCTTCTGGCGGCGCGGCGTGCTGGGGACGATGCTGGCGGGCATGGCGGTCTATCTGCCGCTGCACCTGGGCCTCGGCTGGTAGCCGACCCGACTCAATCCAGCTGCACGCCGGCGGTCTTGATGATCCTGCCCCAGCGCTCGCTCTCGGCGCGCGACAGCTTGTAGAAATCCTGCGGCGTGCCCGGCAACGCTTCGAAGCCGAATTCCGAGAACAGCTTGACCACCTTCGGCGCCTGCATCGCCTTGTTGAGCTCGCTGTTGATGCGGTTCACGGCGTCCGGCGGCATGCCCGCCGGACCGATCAGGCCGTGGAAGGCGTAGGCGTTGACGTCCTTGAAGCCCAGCTCCGCGAAGGTCGGCACGTCGGGAAGCGCGCCGGCGCGCTGCGGCAGTGCGATCGCCAGCACGCGCACCTTGCCGGACTTGATGATCGGCAGGCCCGAGGCCAGGTCCAGCATCATGGTCGGGACCTGCCCGCCCATGACGTCCGTCATGGCGGGCGCGGCGCCCTTGTAGGGCACGTGCTGGATGCTGATGCCGGCCTTCTGCTTGAAGAGCTCCATCGCCATGTGGTGCGGCGAGCCGTTGCCCGGCGAGGCGTAGCTCACCTTGTCGGGATGGGCCTTCACGTAGCTCACGAACTCCGCGGTCGTCCTGGCCGGGAAGTCGGGATGGACCACCAGCGCGACCGGGAAGCGGCCGATGGCGCCGATGTAGGTGAAGTCGTTCGCCGGCTTGTACGGCAGCTTGGCGAACATGTGCTCGTTGAACAGCAGCGCGGCGTTCTCGGCCTGCATGATCGTGTAGCCGTCGGGCTTGGCCTGCATCAGGACCGACACGCCGATGTTGGTCGAGGCGCCCGGACGGTTGTCGATCACGATCGGCTGGCCCAGCGAGGGTTGCATTGCCTCGGCCAGCGAGCGCGCCAGGTTGTCGGTGCCACCGCCGGCGACGTAGGGCACGATCCAGCGCACGGGCTGGCTGGGGTAGGCGCTCTGCGCCGGTGCATGGCTGGCCGCCGCGAGCGTGAGGCCGGCGGCGATCAGTTGCAGGAATCGTTTCATCGGGTTTGTCTCCGGGGTTGAAAAAAAAGCAGTTTCGAATCAGCCGCGCAGGGTCTGCCAGAGCGCGCGGTCTCGTTCCGCGGTCCAGACCACCGGATGCTCGATGCCGCGCAGTTCGTCGTAGGCGCGCGAGACGTCGAAAGGCAGCACGTGCTGGAACACCGGCCAGTCGCCGAAGCGCGGCTTCATCGCCGCTTCGGCGCGCTCGAAGCAGGCGCGCAGGCCTTCGCCGGCATCGAGGCCGGCGCGCACGCTGGCGAGCAGGGTCGCCAGGAAGGCCTGGGTCAGCGCGATCGCTTCCGCGCAGGCCGGCGCGCCCTGCAGCACGGCGCCGCGGCCCGGCACCAGGACGCGGGGCTGGAGCGCGGCGACCGCATCGAGCGTGCCCGCCCAGTCCTGGATGTAGGCATCGCCGGCGTAGACGCCGCAGCGGTTCTCCACCACGTCGCCCGAGAACAGCACGCCGCAGTCGGGCAGCCAGGCCACCGTGTCGCCGCCCGAGTGGCCGCGGCCCAGGCACATCAGGCGGACTTCGCGCTGTCCGAGCCAGACGCTCATCTCGCGTTCGAAGCTGAGGGTCGGGATGGTGAGGCCGGGGATCTCCTCGACGCCTGCGAACAGGCGCGGAAAGCGTCCGACCTCGGACTCGAAATCGGCCTGTCCACGTTCGCGCACCCAGTCCAGCGTGCCCTGGCTCGCGATGACGGCCTGCACCTCGTCGAAGGCGCTCGCGCCCATCACGCGCACCGCGTGGTAGTGCGTCAGCACGATGGCCTTGACCGGCTTGTCGGTGACGGTGCGGATGTCGGCCAGGAAATCGCGCGCCATGCGCGGCGTCGGGCGGGTGTCGATCAGCACGACGTGCTCGTCGCCGACGATGAAGCCGCAGTTGGGGTCGAAGTCGCTGATGTAGCCGTACACGCCGGGCGCGAGTTCGCGCAGCTGCGGCTTCTGTTCCCGGGTGTCGGAGGCGGAGGCGAAGGAGACGGGGGCGTTCATGCAGGGCTTCGGGTCGTGGGTTCGGGAGGCGGACCGCTCTCGCGGGCGGCGGCGATGCAGTCCAGCAGCACGGCCTGGTCGCCGCACTGGTTGGCCAGCAGCAGCACGAGGCGGGCATTGAGGTCGGCGCTCTGCGCCTCGCTCAAGCCCTCGTGGGCAGCGACCCACGCCGCATAGAAGCCGTCGGGATCGGGAATGTGGGGTTCGGTGATCATGCGGTGTCCTTCGGTTCACCCATGGGCCAGCGCGGTGTGCACGGCGGCCGCGACCGAGGCCGGGGTGGGTTCGCGCAGCAGCGCCGCGCGGTAGGCGTCCGGGCGCACCAGGCAGAGATCGCCGGGGGCCGCGATGCCGAGCTGCCGCGCCAGCGTGTCGTCGGGTTGCAGCGTGCCGAGGTCGCTGTCGCCGCCGACGGCGACCAGCCGCAGCGGCAGCGATGCCGCGACGTCGGCCAGGGCTTCGGCTTGCGCACGGGTCGGCGCGAACCACAGGCCCAGGCACTGCGTGCCCTCGGCGAGCAACTGCATCAGCGTGGTCGGCCGGCCGTCGGCGTGCCGCAGCGGCAGGTTCTGCACGCTGCGTGCGCCTTCGGGCAGATGCGGCGCCGCCGGGTAGTCGTTGGCCACCGACATGCGGCCGGTGTTGACGAGGCCGCGGGCGAAGGCATGGCGCGACGCCAGCGCCACGACCGCGCGCCGCAGCGTGTGCTCGGCCGGCGTGCGGGGCGCGAGGAAGCGGGCCGACCGGCTGGTGACGCGCAGGTTCTCCGCGGCGGCCGGGCGGCGCTCCGCATCGTAGGTGTCGAGCAGCCGATCTCCGGCCTGGCCCTGCGCCACCAGCGCCAGCTTCCAGCCGAGGTTGGCCGCGTCCTGGATGCCGCTGTTGCCGCCGCGGGCGCCGAAGGGGCTGACGACATGGGCCGAATCGCCGATGAACAGGATGCGGCCGTGACGGAAGCGGTCGAGCAGGTGGTCGCGGTAGCCGTAGGGCCCGATCCAGACGAACTCGAACTCGACGCCGGGCCCGAGCTGCTCGCGCAGCCGCGCGCCGGCGACCTCCGGCTTGCTGATGTGGGCCGTGTCGCAGTCCTCGGGCATCTGGTAGTCGATGCGCCAGACGCCATCGCCCATCAGGTGCTGCCAGACCGCGCGGCCCTCGTTGAAGGGCGCATCGACCCAGGTCCAGCGCTCCGTCGGCAGCGGCTTCTTGAAGCGCACGTCGCTGATGCACCAGCGGTCGGTGCTGCGCGACGGGTGGGCGTCGATGCCGAGCTGGGTGCGGATCGGGCTGTTGGCGCCGGTGGCGTCGATGAGGTGGTCGGCTTCGATCGTGTAGTTGCCGGCCGGGGTTTCCACCGCCACGCGAACGCCGCCATCGAGCGGGGTCACGTGCGCCACGCGGTTCTTCCAGCGCAGGTCGGTGAGGCCCAGTTCGAGGATGCGGTCGACCAGGAACCACTCGACGTAGAACTGCTGCAGGTTGATGAAGGGCGGCTGCGCCGAGACGCTGTCGGTCTTCAGGTTGAAGTTGTAGACCTCCTGCTCGTCGGAGAAGGTGCGGCCGAAGGACCAGGTGATGCCCTTGTCCGCGATGCGCTCGCAGATGCCGAGCCGCTCGAAGATCTCCAGGCTCTTCTGGGCGTAGCAGATGCCGCGCGACGAGGCGCCGCGCACGCCGACCGTGTCGTCCTCGTCGAGCAGCACCGCGCGCACGCCGCGGCGTGCGAGGTCGCAGGCCAGCGTCAGGCCCGCCGGACCGGCGCCGACGATGACGATCGGATGGCGCACCACGGCGTCGCTGTCGAGTTCGGGCGGTGGCACGAAGGGCCAGCTCGGCAGTTCGTACGCGGGTGCGAAGCTGTAGCTCTCCATCGGGGTGTGCGGCGTCGTCACAGCGCGTGCGCCCAGTCGGCGATCGCGTCGGCCGCGCGCGGCACCAGCTCCGGCTGGCCCGCGAGGTAGTGGTTGCCGCCGGCGATGTCGACGTTGCGGATGCGCGCACCGCCTGCCGCCATCCAGGCCTCGCGGGTGCTCGGGAAGGTCGACTGGTCGCCGGTGTAGGTCAGCAGCAGCTTGGGCACCGTGGTGCGCGCGAGATTCGACGGGCCATCGGCCTGGGAGCGCGAGGACCATTGCGACAGGAAGGCGGTCAGCGAGGTGGTCCGGCCCATCGCGTTGGCCGAGTAGTTCACCTGTCGCGCATCGCCCCACACGCTGCCGGGCGCGCGGTCGTTGGCGTCGATCGAGAGGTCCACGCAGCGCGGGTCCGCATGCGTGCGGTAGACCACGAAAGCCTGGTCGCGCGGCGCGCCGGGCGTGCTGCGCAGCAGGCGCAGCCGCTCCAGCGCCCAGCCCTCGATGCGGTCGAGCCGTGCCTTCTGCGCCGCGCTGAAGCGGGCGAGGAACTCGGCGCTGTACGGCACCGCATGGCGCGGGTCGTACATGTCGAGCGCGGGGTCCACCGACAGCGGGTCGTGCTCGTCGGTGACCGAGGGGTCGATCCAGTCTCGCATCAGCTTCGAGCGGCCCTGGTGCGCCGCGCACAGCGCGATGCCGTCCACCGGCGGCAGGTCGTCCGGATGCAGGTGGGTCGGATCGCCGTCGGCGAAGTGATGCGCCGTGAGCTTCTCGGCCTGTGCCTGGTAGAAGCTGGCCAGCGCGGCGCCGCCCGAGTTGCCGATCAGCACGACCTTCTCGTAGCCGGCCGCGCGCAGGAACTGCACGCCGGCGCCCAGGTCCTGGATCGCGCGTTCCATCAGCAGCACCGTGTCGTTGCCCATGTAGCGCGAATTCAGGCCCATGCAGCAGATGCCGCGCTCGGCCAGCGGGCCGATCAGGTAGTGGCCCATGAAGTTGCTGGTCGGATGCATCACGATGGCCGCGAGCTTCTTCGGCCCGGCCGGTGCCCGGTACGCACCGTAGATGCGCGGGCGCAGCATCTGCAGGCCCGACTGGCTTTCGAGCGAGGCGCCGGGCTTGACGTCGATGACCGCGAGTTGCAGTTCAGCCATGGGCCGCCTTCCCCGCTGCAGCGGCGGCGAGCAAGCCGGCCTTGCGCAGCGTCCAGGCGTCGAGATCGGCGCGGGCGTGCAGCGCGTGCGCATCCATCTCGGCCTGCGGCACCGTCGGCGTGGTGAGCTCCACGCGGATGCCGTTCGGGTCGAAGAAGTAGATCGATTCGATGATGTGGTGGTCGGTCAGGCCCAGCACCTCGACGCCGGCCGCTTCGAGCCGGGCCTTGGCCGCCCGCAGCTCGGCCACCGAGTCGACGCGCAGCGCGATGTGGTTGACCCAGGCCGGCGTGTTGGGCGAGGGCAGCGCCGCCACGTTGTCGCCGAGGTCGAAGAAGGCGATGTACGAGCCGTCGCGCATCTGGAAGAAGATGTGGACGTAGGGGCAGTACTCGCCGGTGCTCGGCACGTGGTCGCTCTTGATCACGTGCGCCAGCGGCAGGCCCAGCAGGTCTTCGTAGAAGCGGCGCGTTTCCTCGCTGTCGCGGCAGCGCCAGGCAAAGTGGTGCAGGCCGCGCACGGGCACGGGTGGGGGGGGCTGGGCTGGCATGGGGCGGTCTCCGTCGAAGGGCTCGGAGCGGATTGGGCGGCCAATCTTCTTATGATTCAATCGAAATAAATTCATTGATTGATGAACTGAGGCCATGAATCTCACCCTGCGCCAGCTGCGCGCCTTCGCCGCCGTGGCCGAGACCGGCAGCTTCACCGCCGCCGCCGCGACCCTGCACCTGACCCAGTCGGCGCTGAGCGTGCTGGTGCGCGAGCTCGAGCGCGAGATGGGCGTGCAACTGTTCGATCGGCACACGCGGCGGGTGCTGCTGTCGGAAGCCGGGCGCGAGTTCCAGCCCTCGGTGCAGCGGCTGCTGGCCGACCTGGCGGGCGCGGTGGCCGGCGTGACCGACCTGCGCGACAAGAAGAAGGGCGTGTTGCGGCTCGCGGCGCCGCAGCTGATGGCCTGCACACTGATGCCGCGCGTCATCGCGGCCTACCGCGCGCGGCACCCGGACATCGACGTGCGGCTGACCGACACGCTGCCCGAGCACCTGCTGGACGGCCTGCTGTCGGGCGAGGTGGAGCTCGCCGTCGGGCAGGACGTGGCGGTGGACGCCGCGATCGAGCGCCGCACGCTGTTCCGCGACCGCCATTGGCTCATCTGCCCGCCTGGCCACGCCTTCGCGCGCCGCCGCAAGGTGCACTGGGCCGAACTCGGGCCCTACACCTTCATCGCGCCGACGCGCGACTTCCGCCAGCGCGTGCTGCCCGAACTCGACGCCGCAGCCCGCGAACTGATGCTGCGCGCCACCACCCAGGAGGTGTCATACATGACGACCGCGCTCGGCATGGTGGCTTCGGGGCTGGGGCTCACGGTGTGCCCGACCTACTCGGCGCCGCTGGTGCGCGCCCACGGGCTGCAGATGGTGCGGCTGGAGCAGCCGGATTTCCACCGCGAGGTCTGCGTCTACGGGGCGTCGAAGCGCTCGCTCTCGCCCGCGGCGGCGAGCTTCGTTCAGCTGCTCGAGCAGTTCGTGCGCGAGCCGGGCCTCGCCGGCTGAAGCCTGAAACCTACAATGGACGCTGCCCTCGGGGCTCTCCTCATTCGCTTTCACATCGTCTATCCATGAACGTCCTTCGATTCACCGACCTCTGTGCGCAAGGCAAAGTCGCCGGCCAGCGCGTCTTCATCCGAGCCGACCTCAACGTCCCGCAGGACGACAGCGGCCGCATCACCGAAGACACGCGCATCCGCGCCTCGGTGCCCTGCATCCGGCAGGCGCTCGACGCGGGTGCGGCGGTGATGGTCACCTCGCACCTCGGCCGGCCGACCGAAGGCCAGTTCAAACCCGCCGATTCGCTGGCGCCGGTCGCTGCCCGGCTCGGCGAACTGCTGGGCCGCGAGGTGCCGCTGGTGTCCGACTGGGTCGACGGCGTCCGGGTGGCGCCGGGCCAGGTCGTGCTGCTCGAGAACTGCCGCCTCAACAAGGGCGAGAAGAAGAACGACGAGACGCTGGCGCGCAAGCTGGCCGCGCTGACCGACATCTACGTCAACGACGCCTTCGGCACCGCGCACCGCGCCGAGGCCACGACCTACGGCATCGCGCAGTACGCCAAGGTGGCCTGCGCCGGCCCGCTGCTGGCGGCCGAGATCGACGCCATCACCAAGGCGCTGGCGCAACCGTCGCGCCCGCTGGTGGCGATCGTCGCGGGCTCCAAGGTCAGCACCAAGCTCACCATCCTCGAGAGCCTGGCGGCCAAGGTCGACCAGCTGATCGTGGGCGGCGGCATCGCCAACACCTTCATGCTGGCCGCGGGCCTTTCGATCGGCAAGTCGCTGGCCGAGCCCGACCTGCTCGACCAGGCCAAGGCGGTGATCGAGGCCATGCGCGCACGCGGCGCGGCGGTGCCGATCCCGGTCGACGTGGTCACGGCCAAGGCCTTCGCCGCCGATGCCGAGGCGACCGTGAAGGACGCCAGCGACGTGGCCGACGACGACCTGATCCTGGACATCGGTCCGAAGACCGCCGCGCTGCTGGCCGCGCAGCTGCGCGAGGCCGGCACGATCGTCTGGAACGGCCCGGTGGGCGTGTTCGAGTTCGATGCCTTCGCCAATGGCACCAAGACCATCGCCCACGCCATCGCCGAGAGCCGTGCCTTCTCGATCGCCGGCGGCGGCGACACGCTGGCCGCGATCGCCAAGTACGGCATCGAGGACAAGGTGGGCTACATCTCCACCGGCGGCGGTGCCTTCCTGGAAGTGCTGGAAGGCAAGACCCTGCCGGCGTTCGAGATTCTGGCGAAGCGGGCGGCCGGCTGATCCTCCACGGGGGCCTCCCCCCTATCGGCGGTCGCATAAAGTGTATACAGTAGAGAATACAAAAGGAGACCGAATGAGCACGCCCCGCCTGCCCCGCCACGCCACCAAGATCGTCGCCACCCTCGGCCCGGCGTCCAACACGCTCGAATTGCTCGAGCAGATGATCCTCTACAAGGTCAGCGTGGTGCGGCTCAACTTCAGCCACGGCACGGCGCAGGACCACATCAACCGCGCCGCGATGGTGCGCGAGGCGGCGCGCCGCAGCGGCCGCGAGGTGGCGATCATGGCCGACCTGCAGGGCCCGAAGATCCGGGTCGGCAAGTTCGCCGAGGGCAAGATCTGGCTGGAGCCCGGTGCGAAGTTCGTGCTCGACGCTTCGCGCACCGAACCCGGCGACGTCGAAGCCGTCGGCCTGGACTACAAGGACCTGCCGCGCGACGTCAAGCCCGGCGACAGCCTGCTGCTGAACGACGGCCTGATCGTGCTGACGGTCGAGGCCGTCAAGGGCGACGCGGTCCACACCATGGTGCGCCTGGGCGGCGAGCTCTCCAACAACAAGGGCATCAACAAGCAGGGCGGCGGGCTCACCGCGCCGGCGCTGACCGCCAAGGACATGGAGGACATCAAGACCGCGATGAGCTTCCAGGCCGACTATGTGGCGGTGAGCTTCCCGAAGAACGCCACCGACATGGAAATGGCGCGCCAGCTCTGCAACGTGGCGGCGGCCGAGTTCGGCCACAAGCCCGGCATGATCGCCAAGATCGAGCGCGCCGAGGCGATTCCCAAGCTCGAGGAGATCCTGCGCGCCAGCGACGGCATCATGGTGGCGCGCGGCGACCTGGCCGTCGAGGTCGGCAATGCCGCGGTGCCGGCGCTGCAGAAGAAGATGATCCGGATGGCGCGCGAGATGGACAAGGTGGTCATCACCGCCACCCAGATGATGGAGTCGATGATCACCAACCCGGTGCCCACGCGCGCCGAAGTCAGCGACGTCGCCAACGCGGTGCTCGACGGCACCGACGCCGTGATGCTCTCGGCCGAGACCGCCTCGGGCCGCTACCCGCTGGAGACGGTGCAGGAGATGAGCCGGATCTGCGAGGCCGCCGAGGCCGCTGAAGATCCACAGCTCGACGCCGATTTCAGCGGCAAGAACTACACCCGCATCGACCAGTCGATCGCGATGGGCGCGCTGTTCACTGCGCACCATCTCGGTGCCAAGGCGATCGTCGCGCTGACCGAGTCGGGTTCCACGCCGCTGTGGATGAGCCGGCATCGCGCCCACATCCCGATGTACGCGCTGACCTCGCGCCTGTCGACGCAGCGCAAGATGGCGCTCTATCGCAACGTGCGTCCGCTCCTGATGGATTCGGAGAGCGACCGCGACACCGCGCTCGATCAGGCCGAGGCCCACCTCAAGAAGCGCGGCATCGTGCAGACCGGGGACGTCTACGCGATCACCTGCGGCGAGCCGATGGGGGCGCCCGGCGGCACCAACATGCTCAAGATCTGCAGAGTTCGTTAAGAGCTCGCCCCCAGGTTGTCCCGCACTTCGTGTCGGGACGCCCACCCCCTGCCGGGGGCGCAGTCAGCGGCCCGGCAAAGCCGGTTCCGCGACTGCCCACGAACAGGCGCGCTGCGCGCGGCCGAAGAACAAGCACAGCCCGGGTGTTCACCGGCCGGCGCAGCCAGGCCCGTTGGTGAAACACCGCAGAACCGGCTTCGCCGGGCCGCTGGTGTTGCCCCCGGTAGGGGGTGGGCGGGCTACACGAAGTGAGCCCAACCTGGGGGCGAGCAACACGCTCGGTAGAATCCCGGGAGTTCTTTCGTCTTCATCCTTAGATTCCCGCGAGGTATTTCCATGGCACTCGTCTCGATGCGCGAACTGCTCGACCACGCCGCCGCCAACGGCTACGGCATTCCGGCATTCAACGTCAACAACCTCGAACAGGTGCAAGCCGTGATGGAGGCCGCCAAGGAAGTGGGCGCTCCCGTCATCCTGCAGGCCAGCGCCGGCGCCCGGAAGTACGCGGGCGAAGCCTTCATCAAGCACCTGATCCAGGCCGCCATCGAGGCCTATCCCACCGTGCCGCTGGTGATGCACCAGGACCACGGCCAGAGCCCGGACGTCTGCCGGGGCGCGATCGACCTCGGCTTCAGCTCGGTCATGATGGACGGTTCGCTCGAAGCCGACGGCAAGACCATCGCCAGCTACGACTACAACGTCGACGTCACGCGCAAGGTGGCCGACATGGCGCACAAGGTCGGCGTCACGGTCGAGGGCGAACTCGGCTGCCTGGGCTCGCTCGAGACCATGAAGGGCGACAAGGAAGACGGCCACGGCACCGACGACACCATGACGCGCGAGCAGCTGCTGACCGACCCGGAGCAGGCCGCCGACTTCGTCAAGCGCACCCAGATCGACGCGCTGGCGATCGCCATCGGCACCAGCCACGGCGCCTACAAATTCACCCGCGAGCCCACCGGCGACATCCTGGCGATCGACCGCATCAAGGAAATCCACCGCCGCATCCCGAACACCCACCTGGTGATGCACGGCTCCTCGAGCGTGCCGCAGGAACTGCTGGCCATCATCCGCCAGTACGGCGGCAACATGAAGGAAACCTACGGCGTGCCGGTCAAGGAAATCCAGGAAGCCATCAAGCACGGCGTGCGCAAGATCAACATCGACACCGACATTCGCCTGGCGATGACCGGCGCGGTGCGCAAGTTCCTGGCCGAGAACCCCGAGAAGTTCGATGCCCGCGAATGGCTCAAGCCGGCGCGCGAGGCCGCCCGCCTGATCTGCAAGCAGCGCTACCTCGAGTTCGGCTGCGAAGGCCAGGGCCCGAAGATCAAGGGCGACACCCTGCAGGTGGTCGCCGCCCGGTACGCCAAGGGCGAACTGGCGCAACAAGTCATCTAGGCCCACCCCCAGGTCGCGCGCACTTCGTGTCGCGCTCCCACCCCCTCGCCGAGGGCAACCCCAGCGGCCCGGCAAGGCCGGTTCCGCGGGGTTTTCCGAACGGGCCTCGCTGCGCTGGCCGGTTTGTTTCGCGCGGCACGCGCCGCGCGCACAATCTCCGAAGTTCTCCGCACCGCCCCACCTCCCATTCGCCATGACCACCGTCCATACCTCCTCCATCAAGAGCCTCCCGCTGCTCGCGCGCGGCAAGGTGCGCGACAACTACGCGGTCGGCGACGACCGCATCCTGATGGTCGCGAGCGATCGCCTGTCCGCCTTCGACGTGATCATGGGCGAGCCGATTCCGGGCAAGGGCGTGATCCTCACGCAGATGGCGCTGTGGTGGTTCGACCGTCTCGGCCACCTGTGCCCCAACCACCTGACCGGCGACGCGCCCGAGAGCGTGGTGACGCCGGACGAGGTGCCCCAGGTCGAGGGCCGCTCGATGCTGGTCAAGCGCCTGACGCCGATCCCGGTCGAGGCGGTGGTCCGCGGCTACCTGGCCGGCAGCGGCTGGAAGGAATACCAGGAGAACCGGGCCGTCTGCGGCGTGCCGCTGCCCGAGGGGCTGACCAACGCCAGCAAACTGCCGTTGCCGATCTTCACGCCCGCGGCCAAGGCGGCGGCGGGGGCGCACGACGAGAACATCAGCTATGACAAGGTGGTCGAGGTGGTCGGCCCGAAGCTTGCGCAGCAGATCCGCGAGACCAGCATCGCGATCTACGAGGCGGCGGCGGCGATCGCGCTGACCAAGGGCATGATCATCGCCGACACCAAGTTCGAGTTCGGCCTCGACGAGGCCGGCACGCTGGTGCTGATGGACGAGGTGCTGACCCCCGACAGCTCGCGCTACTGGCCGATCGAAGGCTACGAGGCGGCGCTGGCCAGCGGCGCCAACCCGCCGAGCTACGACAAGCAGTTCGTGCGCGACTGGCTCGAGGCCACGAAGATCAACGGCAAGCCCTGGGACAAGACGCCGCCGGCGCCGCGCCTGCCGGCCGAGGTGATCGAGAAGACCGCGGCGAAATACCGCGAAGCCCTGCAGCGGCTGACCGACTGATCCCGGCGCCGGAATGTAAATAGATCACAAATGCGGCGGCAATAGTCACCGCACGGCAGGGCCGCCGTCTTCCAAACTGTTCTCATCCCCCCAGATGAGGAGAGCAACATGGAAACGGCAGTTGATTTTCGGATTCATTTCCTCCAGGAACCGAGTCGCACCGTCACGGCCGCCCCGCCCGACGCGCTGCAGCCCGGCATGCTGGCGCGCGTGCTTGACGAGATCGACCATGGCCTGATGCTGGTCGACCTGACCGGTCGCATCCTGCATGCCAACTACCCGGCCCGGCGCGAGCTGTCGGCGGCGCGCGCGCTGCACAGTGCCGAGGGCATGCTGTGCGCCGCCAGCCCCGCCTCGCAGGCGAAGATCCGCCAGGCCCTCAAGGACGCGGAGCGCGACTGCCGCGGCATCGTCGAACTCGACCATGGGGGCGATGGGCTCTCGCTGGCGTTCGTCCCGCTGGCCGCGGTGCACGGCAGCGGCACCGTCGACACGGTGCTGATCATCTGCAGCCGCCGGCCCGGTTGCGAAATGCTCACGATGCAGATGTTCGCCCGGGCCAAGCACCTGACGCGGGCCGAGCAGAACGTGCTGACCCGGCTCTGCGACGGTCATCGCGCCGAGGAAATCGCCTGCCTCGAAGGCATCTGCATGTCCACCGTGCGCACCCACATCAAGAACGTGCGCCAGAAGACAGGCAGCAACAGCATCCGCGAGGTGGTGCACCGTGTGTCGCGGATGCCGCAGATCGTGTCCGCGTTGCGGCTTGTCGACTGACGGCGCCCCCTCAGGTCGCACGCGGACCGCGGGCGACCTTATATTCCACGGATGCCTGCCGCATCCGGTCTCGATCCCGTCGCGCTCCCGCCCGCGCTGCAGCATCTCGCGCTGCGCGGGGTGCAGCGCCGCTACCGCGCGCGCGCGATGCTGATCGAGGAGGGCGAGGAAGGCGGCTCGATCTACATCGTGCTGTCCGGGCGGCTGCGGGTCTTTCTGTCCGACTCGCGCGGCCGTGAAATCACGCTCGGGCTGCACGGGCCCGGCGAGTACGTCGGCGAGATGTCGCTCGACGGCGGGCCGCGCTCCGCCAGCGTGCAGGCGGTGGAGCCGACCGTGTGCGCCGTCGTGACCCGAGAGACCATGCTGCAGCACATCGCCGACCATCCGGATTTCGCACTGGCGCTGATCGTGCGGCTCATCCGCCGCGCCAGGCTGGCGACCGAGAGCGCTCGCAGCATGGCGCTGCTCGATGTGTATGCGCGCCTGAAGCGGTTGCTCGAGGAGCGTTCGGAGCCGTCGCTCGACGGCACGCGGCGGATCGCCGAGCGCCTCACGCACCAGGCCATCGCGAGCGAGATCGGCTGCTCGCGCGAAATGGTCAGCCGGCTGCTGAAGGACCTGGAGCAGGGCGGCTATGTGTCGGTCACCCAGCGCCAGCTCGCCTTGCTGCGGGAGTTGCCCGCGCGCTGGTAGGCCCGGAGGGCGTCAGCGCGACTGCGTGCTCAGCGTCGCCACGGTGCGCCCGCCCGCATCCAGCAGCGCCAGCCGCGTCGGGCTCTGCAGCCGGTAGCTGGTGGTGGCTTGCAGGGCGGCGAAGAACTGCGCTTCCTTGGTGCTCAACGCCGGATCGGTGCAGGCCATCCGCGTCGAGGCCAGCTGGCTCAGCTTGAGCGCGCTGCCGCTGCGCTCGAAGGTGCCCGACAGCCGGTTGCAGCCGCCCGAGCCGCTGACGCGCCCGTTGCGGCGGTCGAACTGCACCTGCGGATCGCGCTGCGGGTCGGCGCCGGCGGCCACCGGCTCGCCGCCGAGCTGGTCGAGGCGCCAGACCGGGCCCTCGATCGGCTCGTCGAGGTTGATGCCGCTGCCGCAACCGGCGGCCAGCGCGGCAGCCAGCAGGGCGGCCATGAAAAGAGGAGTGGCGGCAGGGCGGGAACGCATGGCCTGTCTTTCCTTCTGCAACAAATTGATATTTTGCTGCATCGTATGCGACCGGGCTCGGCGCGCCAACGCCGCCCCGGCTGCGGCAGGCCGGCGGTGGCGCGGATCGGCCTCCATGGCAAGAAAAAAGCGATCGCAAGATCGCTTTTGTTTGAAATTGCCTAATGCAGCGAGCTTCAGCTCAGCACCACGCTGCTCAAGCGCCGGCGGTAGCTGGCCACCGTCGGATCGTCGGGCGGGATCTGCCCGTCGGCCACCTTGACCTTCGGCGGCTCGATGATGTCGAGGATCGCGATATAGGTCTTGCGCGCCAGGTCTTCGTTCCAGCTCTTGTCGCGCATCAGGATCTCGAGCAGTTCGTCCATCGCATCGGTCCAGCGCTGGGCGCCCATCAGCAGGCGGGCGCGGTCGAAGCGGGCGTCGAAGTCGCGCTTGCTGGCGGCGATGCGGGCGTCCAGATCCGCCAGCGCGGGCGCGGCACCGGCGGCCGGTGCCCCGAAGTCGATCGCGTCCATCCAGCGCTGCAGCGAATCGAAGCGGCGCACCAGCGTGGTCTTGGCGATCACCGGCGCGAAGGCGACCTTGGCGTCGTCGATGCGGCCTTGCTGGAGCAGCAGCTTGACGTAGTCGAAGCGGGCGTCGTCATTGGCCGGGTCGGTGGCGACCGCGTACTGCAGCTTCTCGAGCGCGCCCTCGGTGTCGCCCTCGGCCAGCGCCTCCTGAGCGGAGGCTTCTTGTTCGAGCGCTTCGGCCTCTTCGGCGCCCGGCACGTGCTTGTCGAGGAAGGTGCGGATCTCGTCGGCGGGGATGGCGCCGACGAAGCCGTCGACCGGCTGCCCGTCCTTGAACATCACGCAGAAGGGGATGCTGCGCACGCCGAACATCTGGCTCAGCTGCTGCGAGATCTGCGGCACCTTGTCGGCGTCGAGCTTGGCCAGCGTGAAGCGGCCCGCGTACTCGACTTCGAGCTTTTCGAGCACCGGGCCGAGCTGCTTGCAGGGGCCGCACCATTCGGCCCAGATGTCGAGCAGGACCGGCGTGGTCGTCGAGCCTTCGATCAGCTCGGACTGGAAATTTTCGAGGGTGATGTCGATCATCGCGGGAAGGTGAGGGTGAAACGTAAAATTCGAACCATGAAGCAAGCAATTCAGGTCGGCGTGGTGATGGGCTCCAACTCCGATTGGGAGACGATGCGCAATGCGGTCGAGATTCTCCAGCAATTCGGTATCGCCCATGAAGCCCGGGTGGTCTCGGCCCATCGGATGCCCGACGAATTGTTCGCCTACGCCGAAAGCGCCGCGCCGCGCGGCCTGGCCGCGATCATCGCAGGTGCCGGCGGCGCCGCCCACCTGCCCGGCATGCTGGCGGCCAAGACCACGGTGCCGGTGCTCGGCGTGCCGGTCGCGAGCCGGCACCTGCAGGGCGTGGATTCGCTCTACAGCATCGTCCAGATGCCCAAGGGCGTGCCGGTCGCGACCTTCGCCATCGGCAATGCCGGCGCGGCCAACGCGGCCCTGTTCGCGGTCGCGATGCTGGCGGTCGGCGACCCGGCGCTGCGCGCCCAGCTCGACGCCTTCCGCCTGAAGCAGACCCAGGCCGCGCAAGCCATGACCCTGCCGCCGGGCGACGACCCCGCGGTGTCGCCGTTTTCGCCGCAGGGCGGGGGGGCATTGTGAGCCGCCGGGCCGCTCCCAAGGCGAACACCGCAGCGCGCAGCGCGGAGGTGTCCGAATGAACGTCGTGCTGCCCGGCGCCACACTCGGCGTGCTCGGCGGCGGCCAACTGGGCCGCATGTTCGTCCACGCGGCGCAGGCGATGGGGTATTTCACCGCCGTGCTCGACCCCGATGCCGACAGCCCGGCCGGGCGCGTGAGCCACCACCACATCCACACCGACTACGCCGACGTCGACGGCCTGGCGCGGCTGGCCGGCCTGGCCGATGCCGTGACGACCGAGTTCGAGAACGTGCCGGCGCCTTCGCTCGAACACCTGGCCGCGGTGCGCCCGGTGGCGCCGGGCGCGGACGCCGTGGCGATCGCCCAGAACCGGATCCGCGAGAAGGGGCACTTCGTGCGCTGTGGCGTCGAGTGCGCCCCCTACGCCGTGATCGAGACCGTCAATCACCTGGCGGCGGTGCCGGCCGACCTGCTGCCCGGCATCCTCAAGACCGCGCGGCTCGGCTATGACGGCAAGGGCCAGCGCCGGGTGATCACGCAGGCCGACTTGAGCGCCGCCTGGAACGATGCCGGCGATGTGCCCTGCGTGCTCGAGAAGCTGCTCGACCTGGACTTCGAGTGTTCGGTGATCGTCGCCCGCGGCGAGGACGGGCAGATGGTGAACTTCCCGGCGCAGCGCAACCTGCACCGCGACGGCATCCTCTCCGTCACCGAGGTCCACGCCCACAACATGCCCGAGGCGACGGCGCGGCGGGCCGTCGCCGCGGCCCGATCGATCGCCGACGGGCTGGCCTATGTCGGCGTGCTGTGCGTCGAGTTCTTCGTCCTCGGCGACGGCCGGCTGGTGGTCAACGAAATGGCGCCGCGCCCCCACAACAGCGGCCACTGGACGATGAACGCCTGCGACGTGTCGCAGTTCGAACTGCAGGTGCGCACGCTGACGGGCCTGCCGCTCAATCCGCCGCGCCAGCACAGCGTGGCGATCATGCTGAACCTGCTGGGCGACCTGTGGTTCATCGACGGCGAAGCGCCGCAGGAGCCGCGCTGGGCCGACGTGCTCGCCCTCCCCGGCACCCACCTGCACCTCTACGGCAAGACCGAGGCGCGTCGCGGCCGCAAGATGGGCCACCTGAACATCACCGGCGACGCGATCGACGCGGTCCGCAGCACGGCCGATTTCGCCGCCGCGCTGCTGGGCTTGCCGATCCCGCTGTCCGAATGAAAGGGCGAGCGGAATGATCCGCGACGGCAGCGCGCACGACGCCATCGCCGAGGCCGCCCGGGTCCTGCGCGCCGGCGGCCTGGTCGCCTTCCCGACCGAGACCGTCTACGGCCTGGGCGCCGACGCCGGCAGCGACGCGGCCGTCGCCGGCATCTTCGCGGCCAAGGGCCGGCCCAGCGACCATCCGCTGATCGTTCACGTGGCGGCCGGCGCGAAGGGCACCGAGGCGCTGTCGTACTTCGCCCGGCCGCTGCCGTTGTTCGCCCAGAAGCTGGTGCGCGCCTTCTGGCCCGGACCGCTGACCCTGATCGTCCCGCGCCAGCCCGGCATCGGCGCCGCCGCCGCGGGCGGCCAGGACACCATCGGCCTGCGCTGTCCGGCCCATCCGGTGACGCAGGCCCTGCTGGTCGCCTGTGCCGAGCTGGGCGTGCACGGTCTGGCGGGGCCGAGCGCCAACCGATTCGGCCGCGTCAGCCCGACCACCGCCCAGCACGTCCAGGAGGAGTTCGGCGACGCGCTGCTGGTGCTCGACGGCGGGCCCTGCGCGGTGGGCATCGAGTCGACCATCGTCGACTGCAGCCGCGGCGCGCCGGTGCTGCTGCGGCCGGGCGCGATCACGCGGGCCCAGATCGAGGCGGCCGGCGGCGAGCCGCTGCGCGACAAGGACGCGCTCGGCGCGCCCGACCCGCGGGCCTCCGGCACGCTCGAATCCCACTATGCACCCAGCGCCAAGCTGCGGCTGATGGATGCCAAGGCGCTGCAGACCGGCCTCGACGTGCTCGGCGCGAGTGCCGCGAACATCGCCGTGTGGTCACGCACGGCGCTCAGCTGCCGTTCGCAGCGCGTGCTGCAGCGGCGCATGCCCGACGACGCAGCGGCCGCCGCGCAACAGCTCTTCGCGGTGCTGCGTGCCTTCGACGCCGAGGGCGTCAAGCTGATCTGGGTCGAGACGCCGCCGAACGATCCCGAGTGGGAAGGCGTGCGCGACCGGCTCGTGCGCGCCGCAGCCTAGCCCCCGCTTGCCAGGACAGCCTGGAAGAACCCGCGGGCGGACACCATGCAGAAGGGCGGCACCAGCGTGCCGTGATAGGCCTGGGTCACGGCCTGCGCCTGGTTCGAGGCGGTGCCGCCGGCGGCGGCGGCGGTGCTGGCCTTGGCTTGCGCGAAACCGGCCCGGGCGGCCGAGAACACGTCGATGGCGCCGCTGTCTTCGAGGTCGACCACGGTCAGCGCGGACGGCGGCATGCCTCGGGCGCGGAAGTAGCCGGCCGTGGCGCGCGTGCTCACGAAGTTCACCGTCGGGTCGTTGGCGCCGCCGCACATCAGCACCGGCCGGGCCGGCAGCCAGTTGCGCAGGTCGTTCGCCAGCGCCGCCCTGCGGAAACCGAGCAGCGGCTGGCAGCCGAGCGGCGAGCTGGTGTTCAGGGACGCCACCGTCGCCGGCAGGGCATTGCCGACGCAGGGGTTGGCCTGGATGTCGTTGGCGGCCTGCGTCAGGTAGCTCTGCCGGATCAGGTTGTTGGGGCCGTAGAACACGGCCAGCGACGGATCGACGGGCCCGGGAATGGCGTTGGTGGGATAGAGGGCGAGTCGCGGCAGCCGTCCGGTGGCGAACAGGGTATCGAGCGGCGTCAGGCTGGGCAGCAAGGTGTCGATGCCGGCGGCGTACTGGGCTTCGTAGATGTCGCTGGTGGCCGAATAGACATTGCCGAACTGCTTCTGCCAGCTGGTCGAGAGCAGCGGCGACAACACCGTGGCGCCGAGCGCCGGCCAGCCGCTGAAGCTGTAGTCGGTCAGCAGGCTGGTGGCCGAAGGCGCGGACAGCGGCGCCGATGCAGTGACCGCCTTGCCGTTGGCCTGCAGCTCGCGGTGCGCCGCCATCGCCGCGTAGCCGCCCTGCGAATAGCCGATGACGAACAGCGAGCCGGCGTCGCTGCCGTCGATGAAGCGCAGGGTCTTGCGCGCCGCGGTCAGCGCATCGACCATGTCCTTGCCCTGCTGGTCGCCGTTGAGATAGGGGTGGTAGGTCAGGGTCGACTTGTCGTAGCCGGCGTAGTTCGGCGCCACCACCAGGAAGCCCTGGGCGGCGAACATCGCCGCGACCGTGAGGCCTTCGCCGGCGGCGGGCTGATTGGTATCGGTCCAGCGCGCGATGTTGAAGTCGCGCGCCGGGGTGGTGCCATGGGCGTACAGGACGATCGGGCGCGGCCCGTTGCAGACGGTGTCGGTGCCGAAGGGGACCATGATCGCGGCGGTGGCATTGGTGGCTTCGCCCTGGCCGCCGACGGTGCGGTATTCGAGGTAGCGCAGGTCGACGCCGCACTTCGGGCTTCCCGCGACCTGCAGAAGCGCCCTGCCCTGTGCACTGGCGCCGAGCAGCGTCGTGAAATCGCCGGTCGCGATCCGCTGCACCCGCTCGGGCGGCAGCGTCACAACCGAGCCGCGGCCCGAATCGACCACGGTGGGCACATTGAAAGCGAAGCCGTCGTTTCCGCCGCCGCAACCGGCAAGCGACAGGGCGACGCCCGCGAGGGCGAGGGCTGGCAGTCTGTTCATGGGCTTTGTCTCCTGCGGAGTCAAAATCGAAGCGGCGTTCGATTTTGGGCAGGGCCCGGTCCGCGCGCAAGCGGCGTTTGCCTACACGCGGCCGTGCCGCCCATGCAGCCCTGGGGGCTCAGCCGGCGCGGACCCGCCCCCGAGGGAGCGGAAGGGTTTTCTTCAGTCTTGCGACGCCCAATCCACCAGGGCATCGAAGGCCGGCCGCGCGGCGACCGCATTGCCGTGGTTGGCGATCGCGATCACCACCCAGCGCCGGCCGCTGGCGCCGTGCACGTAGCCGGCCACGCCGGCGGCGTCGCGCAGGGTGCCGGTCTTCAGGTGCGCGGCGCCGCCCGAGCGCAGGGCGCGCTTGCGCAGCGTGCCGTCGACGCCGGAGGCCGGCAGCGAGGACACCAGCTCCGGCATCACGGGCGAGCGCCAGGCCACCTGCAGCATCTTGGCCAGCGCGGCGGCGCTGATGCGCTCGTCACGCGACAGGCCGGAGCCGTTGTCGAACACCGGCTGGCCTTCGCCGGTGCCGATGCGGTCGTTCCACCACTGGCGCAGCGTGGCGCGCGAGGCGTCGAGCGTGCCGCGCTTCTTCTGCTGCAGGCCGAGCGTGAGGAAGAGCTGCTGCGCCATCACGTTGTTGCTGTACTTGTTGATGTCGCGGATCACCTCGGCCAGCGGCGGCGACGCGGCTTCGAAGGCCGGCCGCAGTTCGGCCGGCACGCGGCCATCGCGCACCTGGCCCTTGAGCTGGCCGCCCATCTCGGCCCAGAGGCCGCCGACCGCGCGGGCGGCATAGCTGCCCGGGTCCGCATAGGCCACCGCCCAGGTCTTTTCGCCGCAGGCGGCGGGAAAGCTGCCCGCGAACCCCAGGCGCGCCGGATCGGCGAAATCGCCGCCGAGCGCGCTGCGCCAGTCGCCGCAATCGCCGGCCGCGAGCGGCACCGTGGCCTGCATGGCGACGCCGGCCAGCGCCGGCTGGTAGCTGACCTGCGCGGTCTGCGCGCCGCGGTTCGGCACGAAGCTCATCACCACCGACTTGAAGTTGACCAGCAGCGCATCGGGCGCCGCGTTGTAGGGGCGCTGGCCCTCGCCGTCGAAGGCGTTCGGGTCGCTCTCCGTCACTTCGAAGGCGCTGCGGTCCAGCACGATGTCGCCCTGGATGCGCTGGATGCCCAGCCCCTGCACCCGGCGCAGCAGCAGCCACAGCCGCTCGAGCACCAGCTTCGGGTCGCCCTGGCCCTTGAGATAGAGGTTGCCTTCGAGCACGCCGTTGCGCACCGGGCCGTCCACATATACCGGCGTGGTCCAGGCGAAGGCCGGCCCCAGCAGGTCGAGCGCCGCGTAGGTGGTGACCAGCTTCATGATCGACGCCGGATTGACCGCCACCTGGGTGCGCCAGGCCAGCCGTGGCGCACGGGCGCCGTCGGCATCGACCACCAGCATCGTCACCGCGTCGCGCGGCACCTTGGCGCGGGCCAGCGCGGCATCGACTTCGTGCGGCAGGCCCTGGGCCATGGCCGGCAGCGCCGACAGCGCCGACAGCGCCGACAGCGCGACAACGACCGGAATGGCGCGACTGGCGCGGCGCAAAGCGAGGGGCAGAAGAGGCATCCGAGGATTATCCAGGGCCGCCATGCGAGGCAGCAGCTGCACGACCCCCGGCCGGCGCAGCCTGGCCTGTTCGTGAAACACCGCGGAACCGGCTTCGCCGGGCCGCTGGTGTTGCCCCCGGCAGGGGGTGGGCGCCCGACACGAAGTGCGGGCAACCTGGGGGGGAGCCGATAATCTCTTGATGTCCGCAGCTCCCCGATTTTCCGCCCGCACCATCGGCATCGGCGCGGCCGTCGTCACCGTGGGGGTCTGGACCGCGTTCATCGTGATCGCCCGCGCGTCTGCCGGGCGCTCGCTGACGCCCTTCGACATCGCATTCACGCGCATCTTCGGCGCCAGCCTGGTGCTGCTGCCCTGGGGCGCCTGGCTGGTCATGCAGGACCGCGCCAAAGGGTCGGCGTCGAGCTCGTTTTTCGGCCTTTCGCCGTTGCCGCTGCGCCTCACCGCGCTGGCGGGCGTCTGCGGCGGCCTGGCCTACGCCCTGCTGGCCTACACCGGCTTCTTCTTCGCGCCGGCCAGCCACGCCGCGGTACTGATGCCGGGCAGCCTGCCGTTGTGGACCACGCTGCTCGCCGTCCTGGTGCTGCGCGACCGCATCACGCCGCTGCGCGCGCTCGGCCTGGCGCTGATCGTCCTCGGCGACCTGTTCGTCGGCGGCGCCAGCCTGCTGCACGCGCTGGAGGGCGGCGTGATCTGGAAGGGCGACCTGCTCTTCATGAGCGCGGCCTTCTGCTGGGCCTGCTACAGCATCGTCGTGCGGCAGCACGGGCTCGAGGCGGTTCGCGCCACCATCGCCATCACCGTGTTCGCCTTCATGACCTATGTGCCCGTGTACTTGCTGCTGGCCGCGTCCGGCGTCGTCACGAGCCGGCTGGCCAGCGCCCCGATGGGCGAAGTCCTGTTCCAGCTGCTGTTCCAGGGCATCGGCTCGGTCGTGATCTCGGGCATCGCCTTCACGCGCATGATCCAGTACTTCGGCCCGGTGCGCTCGACCATGATCACGGCGCTGGTGCCCGGCCTGTCGGCGCTCGGCGCGGTGGTCTTCCTCGGTGAACCGCTCTACTGGAACCTGGTTGCGGGGCTGCTGCTGGTCACGGCGGGCATCCTCTTCGGGGTCCAGCGCAGCCGCGCCGCAGGGACCAAGTCGCCGGCCGTCGCGGCGGCGGCCAGCGCCTCGGGAGGGTGCATCGATGCCTAAGCTCCTGGCCTTCGACACCAGCACCGAGGCGCTGTCGATCGCGGTGCGCCACGACGACCTGCTGCTGGAGCACAGCGGCGCCGGCGGCGCGCAATCGTCGGCGAGCCTGATTCCGCTGATCCAGCAGTTGCTCGCCGCCGCCGGCCTGTCGCTCGGCGAGCTCGACGCCATCGCCTTCGGCCGCGGCCCGGGTTCGTTCACCGGCCTGCGCACCGCCTGCTCGGTCGCGCAGGGCCTCGGATTCGGCGCCGGCGTCCGGCTGCTGCCGATCGACACCCTGCAGGCCGTGGCCGAAGAAGCCCATGACCGCTACGGCGTCACCCGCGTGGTGGCGGTGCTTGACGCGCGCATGGACCAGGTCTACGCGGCCGGCTACGACTTCGGGGTCGAAATCAGCGCCAGCGAAGCCGAGCTGCTCGCGCCCGAGGGCATCGTGGTGCCGGACGGCTGGGCGCTGGCCGGGAATGCCTTTGCCGCGTACGGCGAGCGCCTGCCCCATGCGGTGGCGCGCCACGAAGTGCTGCCGACCGCCGCCGCGATGCTGCGGCTGGCCCCGGCGCTGCTGGCCGCCGGCCGCACGGTCGCGCCGGCCGAGGCCTGGCCGCTCTACGTGCGCGACAAGGTGGCGCAGACGACCGAGGAGCGTGCAGCCTTGAAGGCGGGAGCTGCGCGATGAGTGCCGTCCTGCAGCAGCCGCGCGAGGCGCGCCTCGAGCCGATCACCATGGATCGGATCCCGGCCGTCTGCGCCATCGAGCAGAGCGCCTTCAGCCATCCCTGGACGCCGGCGAACTTCACCGATTCGCTGGCTGCCGGCTACCACTGCCAGTGCCTGGTGGCGCCCGCGCCCGACAGCGAGCCGTCGGCGTCGCGCGGCGCGCGCGCGCTGTGGAGCCGGGCGACGGCGCGCAGCGGCGGCGAGACGCTGATCGGCTATTTCGTCGCCATGAAGGGCGTCGACGAAGTGCACCTGCTCAACATCACGGTCGCGCCGGCCTTCCAGGGCCAGGGCTGGGCGCCGCTGATGCTGGAGGCGCTCGCGGGCTGGTCGCGCGGCCTTCACGCGCAGTGGCTCTGGCTCGAGGTGCGGGCCAGCAACCTGCGCGCGCTCGCGGTCTATGAACGCAACGGCTTTCGGCGCGTGGGCACGCGCAAGGGCTACTACCCCGCGCACGGCGGCGCCCGCGAGGACGCGGTCGTCATGAGCCTGCGCCTCCAAGAATCACCCAGCGCCTGGGGCGGATTGAAATGACGACCGAAGCCTTGAACCTCGACGCGCGTCAGCGCGCCATGCTCGACGAGATGGGCGTCAAGCTCTTCTGGTGGCGCCAGCCGGAGCCCGCCGAAGCGGTGCCGGCCGAAGCCGTCGCTGCCGCGGACGTCGCTCAGACCGCGTCCGTGCCCGTGCCCGCGGAACCGGCCGCGGCGCTTCCTGCCGCGGCGCCGGCCCGACCCGCTCCGGCCGTCGCTGCGGCGCCGGCGTCCCCCGCCCCTCGCGCGCCGACGGCGGCCTCGCACGGCGCGGCCGTGCTGGCCGAGGCCCCGCGACGCGTCTGCGGCGATCCCGCGGCAGCGCCGCAGGGCGGCTGGCTGATCGTGGCCGACATGCCGCCCGAACTCGATGGCCGGCACGGCGAGCCCTTCGAAGGCGACGCCGGCCGGCTGCTCCACAACATGCTGAACGCGCTGCAGCTGCATGGCGGGCCCGTGCCGGTGCACCTGATGCGCACCCACCGGGGTGTCGCCGCGGGCCAACCCGCCGGCCCGCGGCCGATCGGCGACGTGCTGGCCGAGAGCATCGACGCCCTGGCGCCCCGCGTGGTGCTCGCGATGGGCCCGCTGGCGGCGCAGAGCCTCATGCAAAGCGCCGATCCGCTCGGCCGGCTGCGCGGCCGCGTGGTCCCGATGGCGCAGCCGGGGGCGCAGGCGACGCCGGTCGTCGCTACCTACCACCCGGCCTACCTGCTGCGCAACCCGGCCGACAAGGGCCGGGCCTGGGCCGACCTCTGCCTGGCGGCCGAGCAGCTTGCCCAGGTCGATGGAGCCGCGCCGGCAGGGTCCTAAAATTCGTCCATGACCTTCCTGGACAAGCTGCGCGCCGCCGAGCGCCAAAACGGCTCGCTGCTGTGTGTCGGACTCGACCCCGAGCCGACCAAATTCCCCGCCGGACTCAAGGGTGACGCCAGCAGGATCTACGACTTCTGCGCCCGCATCGTCGACGCCACGGCCGATCTGGCGATCGCCTTCAAGCCGCAGATCGCCTATTTCGCTGCTTACCGGGCCGAGGGGCAGCTCGAGCAGCTGATGGAACACATGCGCCGCAACGCGCCCCAGGTGCCGGTGATCCTCGACGCCAAGCGCGGCGACATCGGTTCGACCGCCGAGCAGTACGCGCGCGAGGCTTTCGAGCGCTATGGGGCCGATGCCGTCACGCTGTCGCCGTTCATGGGCTTCGACTCCGTCGAGCCCTATCTGCGCCACCAGGGCAAGGGCGCCTTCCTGCTGTGCCGGACCAGCAACCCGGGCGGCGCCGACCTGCAGGGCCAGCGGCTGGCGGGGATCGAGGGCGAGCCCTTCCTGTACGAGCACGTCGCCAGGCTGGCCCAGGGCCCCTGGAACCTCAACGGCCAGTTGGGCCTGGTGGTCGGTGCCACCTACCCGGCCGAAATCGAACGCGTGCGCGCGCTCGCACCCACGGTGCCGCTGCTGATTCCCGGCGTCGGTGCCCAGGGCGGCGACGCGGTCGCCACGGTCCGGGCCGGCTGGCGTCCGGACGCGCCGATCGTGGTCAATTCATCGCGAGCCATCTGCTACGCCTCGGCCGGCGAAGACTTCGCCGAGGCCGCCCGGCGCGAGGCCACGCGCACCCGCGACGCGCTCCAGGCGGCCAAGCCCTGAGCGACATTCCGCGTCGCTTGAGCGGGTGTAATCTGCGGGGCTCGAAAGCCACGGAGACCCCCCGATGACCTACCAAGGAAGCTGTCACTGCGGCCGGATCGCCTTCGACGTCGAGGGCGAGATCCAGGGTGCGCTGGCCTGCAACTGCTCCATGTGCCAGCGCAAAGGCTCGCTGCTGTGGTTCGTCCCGCGCACGCAGTTCACCCTGCGCACGCCCGAGGACGACAACATGGGCACCTACCTGTTCAACAAGCACGCCATCCGGCATCGCTTCTGCAAGACCTGCGGCATCCATCCCTTCGCCGAGGCGACGGATCCCAAGGGCCAGCCGATGGCTGCGGTCAACATCCGCTGCCTCGAGGGCATCGACCTCGAGGCGGTGCCGGTGCAGCACTACGACGGCCGCTCGCGATGAGCCCGCCCGAGGCGGGCGGGCCGGACCCCTTTCCGGTCGAGGGCGGCTGCACCTGCCGGGCGGTGCGCTACCGCATGGCCACGCGGCCGCTGTTCGTGCACTGCTGCCACTGCCGCTGGTGCCAGCGCGAGACGGGCAGCGCCTTTGCGCTCAACGCGATGATCGAGTCCGACCGCGTGCGGCTGCTGCAGGGCGAGGTCGAGCATGTCGAGACGCCTTCGGCCAGCGGCCAGGGCCAGACCGTCGTGCGCTGCGTCCGCTGCCGCGTCGCGCTGTGGAGCCACTACGCCGGCGGCGGGGGATCGATCGCCTTCGTGCGGGTCGGCACCCTCGACGCGCCGGACCTGCTGCCGCCCGACATCCACATCTTCACGATGTCGAAGCAGCCCTGGGTGCTGCTGCCGCCGGGCACGCCTGCGGTGAGCGAGTACTACCGCCGGTCCGAGCACTGGCCGCCCGGGAGCATCGAGCGCTTCAAGACCCTGAAGACGCAGCCCCCAGCCGCTGCGACACCTGGTCCGCGCACGCCTTGAGCGCGACGGCCACCTCGCCGTCCCATCGGGTGTCGAAGATCGCGGCCGGTCCGATGGCCGTGAGGGCCAGCACGATCGCGCCGGTGTGGTCGAAGGCCGGCGCCGACATCGCGCTGATGCCGGGCAGGATCTCGCCCTCGGAGCGGCTCAGGCCGTGGGCCCGCACCTCGTGCAGCTGCGCCTCGAAGGCCTTCCAGCCCGGCAGCGGCTGCACCGGCGGCATGCCGCGCCGCGGCGCTGCGGCGGCAGCGGCGCCTTTCTGTTCGCGCTGGCGCTCCTGTTCGAGCAGGTCCCGGACCACTGCCGGGTCGAGGTAGGCGCCGAACAGCCGGCCCGAGGCCGTGTGGGTCAGCGAGAACACGGTGCCGTGCCGCATGTTCACGTGCAGCGGCGCCGGCGATTCGGCAATGCGAACGATCGTCGCGCCGCGGTCGCCCCAGACCGCGATCGCCACCGTCTGGCCGATCTGCTGCGCCAGCTCGGCGATCAGCGGCGTCGCGATGTGCACCGGATTGGCCTGCTGCAGGCTGATCAATCCCAGTTGCAAGGCGAGCGGTCCGAGCAGATAGTGGCCCGTGGTGCGGTCCTGCTCGATCAGCCCGAGGCGGCCGAAGCTGACCATGTAGGGGTGCGCCTTGGCGGCGGACATCTCGGCCTCGCGCGCCAGGTCCTTGAGCGCCATCGGCCGGCCGTGGTGCACCAGGGCGCGCAGCAGCTGGCCGCCCACCTCGATGCTCTGGATGCCGCGTTGCGCGCGATCGGAGTCAGCCGCCATCAGGTTCCGTCATTCGTTGATACAGAAGGCATTAGACATTAACTGATCCTCGAATTACACTCCGCGCATTCGTTCCATGCGAATTCGTTCACTTTAGACAAATTTCAGGAGACCCACGATGACCCAGACCAAGAAGTTCGCCAGCCAGGCCGATCTCGAAGAGAAGAAGATCACCTTCAGCCAGATTTCGGAGCATGCCTGGGCCTACACGGCCGAGGGCGACCCCAACACCGGCATCATCATCGGCGACGACTGCGTGCTGGTGGC
>NZ_JBFREQ010000012.1:0-162262 GCF_052114385.1 Variovorax sp. M-6
TGCAGGGTCCATCCCTGCCTCCATCGCTCCCACATCAATGCCTTCTGGCTGTCTGTGTAGTAGGTTCGCGTCCGGTAAGCCATCTGCAACACTCCTTCTGCCTACGGCAGTCATCAGTGTGTTGCATCGACCGGTTGAATCCGCAGCCAACAGCGGACCTACGACCCCGCCCTCCGGATGAAACATGGACGAAGCACTTCTCGAGAAGATAGACGCCGCCCTCGCTGACTTCTGCCCGATGGCAGCGCAGTCGTTCGAGCCGGCTGTGAGCATCGAGCGCCAACTCACGTTGGTGCCGGAATTCGTTCTGGGCAAATCCCAGGAGGACCGGCCGGGGCCGTTTTCCATGGGACTCATCGCCGTTCGCGAATTCGACATGTACGGGGACCGGCCCGAACTTGCGGCGCTTATCAGCGATGTCCAGGGTCTGATGCAGGCCAGATTGGGGCTCCGCTAAGAGGCAGAATGCGGCCCAGGAGCGGACCCACGCCGAGGCCGATTGCCTCAGTTCCCAACATAGACAGGGGCGCGATGCTTGTCGAATCACAGACTGGGCGGCGGGCTACCGCGCGAGCGGTTTAGTCCTTAGACCAAGAGCCGCCGGTCACCTGTCCGCCGATGAATGACTTCTGTCAGCAAGGGCGGATCGGAGAGACTTCCGACGGAAGCCTTTCTGGCCCTCAAGACGTGATAAAGCCTACGTGCTGACCTGTGGCACTGGCATCGCGAGCCGAGTGGTATAGATCGCTTCACTTGAAGCGAGAGGATCATGGGACCCGTCGCATCCGTCGCTCATCGCAAGCCCAGGTTGTAGGCCGACACTCGAAGCTTTCATTAGGCTGCAGCAGCATGAAAGCGAAGCTACAGCGCACCGACTTTGGAGCCCAGACGTCGCGCGTTGGCGCGACGCTGCATAGCGTGCGCGCCGACATCAGCCGGTCACGAGGTTGTCCGGTCCCCCGTCCCAAGCAGTGCCGGCAAATTGAACCGGACGCGGATCTTTTCGCGAAGCGCTGGATGGATGCCCTTCGGGTCAACCAGCAATCCCCACTGCTGCTTGTTGTGGTGGTGCGAAAGCTGGTGCAGGCCGAAGGCGTGCATCATGGCGTTGCGACGCGCGCCGACATCCTGCGCGTGGTTCACGGACTCCTTGACGGCCTTAAGCACGAAGCTCCCCTTGTTGGCGATTCGTTTGGCGAGGTCCAGCGCGCTTTCCATAAGGGCCTCTGTCGGGAACACCTGGTTGACCATGCCGCACTGCTTCGCATCCTGAGCGCCCAGCCAATCTCCGGTCATCAGCCATTCCTTGGCCTTGCGGGCGCCCAGTTCCCAGGGATGCATGAAGAATTCCACGCCTGCCACGCCGAACTCGAGCGTGGGATCGCGGAACCGGGCATTTTCAGCCGCGACGATCAGGTCGCAGCACCAGGCAAGCATCAGTCCGCCCGCCACGCAGGAGCCCTGCACCGCCGCAATCGTCGGCTTGGCTAGGTTTCTCCAGCGTTCACACATCTCCAGGTAGATCTCCTTTTCGCGTCCATAGAGACCTTCGACGCCGGGCCCGTCGAAAGCAGCCCAGGTACCCACCGTGCGGAAGTCACGCCAGGTTCTGTGGTGGTCGCCACCCATGTCGTGCCCGGCCGAAAAGTGATCGCCGTCGCCTGAGAGGATGATGACCTTGACTGTGTCGTCCTGCGCAGCACGGTCGAACGCTGCGTTCAGCGCATAGGTCATCTCCATGTTCTGCGCGTTGCGCACGGCCGCTCGCGACATCGCGATGTTCACGATGTCCGGCGTGAGGTGCTCGTAGCGCACGCCGTCGTAGGTGTTGGGATCGAAGGATGTGGACTGCATGGAAGTCTTTGCTGGTTCAACGCTGATGGTCGGGATAAAGAGGAATGGGCCGGATCTCAGCTCCCGTGGCGGATGCGATGTGCTCGCGCATGCGTGAAGTGATCTGCGCCTGCATTTCGCCGGGGGCGGGATACAACTTCTCGATGTCTTCCAGGATCGACGGCATCCGGTCAGTGACCGGAACACCCAGCGCCAACGCCCACTTCTCGACTTGAAAGATGAATTCAGGGCTCACACGCGGAGGAATTTCAGCGTTCATGCGGTCGCCCATGGCCTCATCGAGTGAGACGAAGTCGACCGCCGCCGCCCGAAAGCCATCCAGAATGTGCTCTAGGCAGTCAGCGGCGATGGAAGTCCCATGGATCAGCCAGATGTGGATCGGGTCGCGACCGAAGACCGCTCTCGCGTTCGCTGCATGGGTGCGCAGCTCGTGCAGCGCACTCTCGACATAGGCGCGACGTATCTGGGCTGCGTCCTCGGGTGACCCGCGTTTCAGAACCCGACAGTACGCCGCGTTCCAGCGGATATCGTGAAATCCGATGCTCACCGGGATCGGTGTGTAGCCCATGTCCTCCAGCCTGTCCAGGATCGCATCGCATTTGCACGCCGTGTCACCCCAGAGATCCATGCAAAACCGGAAGCAGCGTCGCGGCGCCTGGTTGATATAGCGGGCCAGGTATTTCTCTGCCTTTTCGATGTCGCGCGCGTAGGTGTCCGCATCCAACCAGTTGAGCGGCGGATGGTTGTGCGTGTGGTTGGCGACATGGTGGCCACTCTCCACCCACAGGTCGAAAACCTTGAGCAAGCTCGCGTCATCTTCAATCGGCGCGGTATTGGAGAATTGGTACACCCCAGCTACGCGATGCGCCTTCAATGCAGAGATCATCGCTCGCATGTTTGATGGCACACTGTGCCCGGGAGCCATCGGAACTCCTCGGAGCAATAGCATGTCGTCGATCGTTATAGCGATTTTCAGTCTTCCCAATGGTGAAACGGGCACGTGATGCTCGTGGATGCCGGGGGTAGGATGCATGATTTCGCGGCGAATTTGTTGACGATCGCCAAGCATCGTCGTTACGAATGCGCGGGTCTATTCAACAAACCGAAAGGTGACTTTCAGCATGGAAAAGTGGCGGCAGTCGGACGGTGAAGACTCAGCCCAGATCTCGTCCTTTCGATGGTAGACAGCACTCCGCCACGGCAGCAGGGCGGCCCCAGGCGCTCGGTCCACTTCGATCTCGCCGATCTGCGCTTGATGGTGCGTATCGCTGACACGAACAGCCTCACGCGTGCGGCCGAACAGGTCTACACCTCCCTTCCGGCTGCGAGCAATCGGGTCAAGCAGCTGGAGCAATCGGTCGGCACGCGCCTGATCAACCGCACCAGCAAGGGTGTGACACTGACAAGCGCGGGCCAAACGATGATCAAGCACTCGCGCCTGATCCTGGAGCAGATCGAACAGCTGCGCGGTGAGATGCTCGATATCTCCGAGGGCGTCGACGGGCGCTTGCGCATCATGGCCAGCACAACGGCCATCAGCGAGTTTTTGCCTTCAGTGATCGAACGGTTTCTCGCAGGCCGGCCTCGAACCAGCATCGACCTGCGCGAGCGCCTGTCGAGCGACATCGTTCGCGCCGTTGCGGAGGGCGTGGTTGATGTCGGCGTGATCCTCGAAAACGTCGGCACGTCGGGGTTGGAAATCTATCCCTACCGCACTGACCACATGGTGCTCGCCGTCCCTTCAGGTCACCCACTGGCCAGCAGGCGTGCTGTGTCGTTTGAGGAGACGCTGGACTTCGATCACGTCGGACTCTCCCAGACGAGCACTCTGCACGCGTTCTTGCAGCAGCAGGCCGAAATGCTCAGGCGACACATCAGTCTTCGCGCCCAGGTGGGGAATTTCGAGGCCTTGTGTCGGATGGTTCAGGCGCGAATCGGCGTCGGTGTGCTCACCCATCTGCCGGCCGTGCGCCATGCGAAGTCCATGAACATCTGCATCGTCGACTTGGAGGACGAATGGTCCATTCGGCCGCAGTACATCTGCATCCGAAATTCGGAGGAGCTGCCTCCCTTCGTCCGTGACTTCGTCGAGATGTTGCGCGCAGACGCACGCGATAGCCAAAGCCCTGCCAGCTGACAGATGGCGGATTAAGCTGGGTGAAACTGCTCTTTTCCAATCGTGAATTGCCAGGAGGCCGGCCCCTCGCGATTATGCGGGCCTGGAGGCCACGTGCGCCTGCTGACAACTTCAAGAATTGGAGACGACAATGAATTTTAGACTGGGCGCAAAAGTCGCCATGGCTGCGGCCCTCACCTTGACGCTGCAAACCGGGTTCGCCCAAGCGTGGCCGTCGCGGCCGGTGCAACTGGTCGTTCCGTATCCACCTGGCGGCGTGCTGGACAACTTCGCCCGCCCCATGGCCGAGGCTCTGAGCAAGGAGCTCGGGCAGCCCGTCGTGATTGACAACAGGGCTGGAGCGAATGGGATCATCGGGACGACGCGGTGTGCCAAGGCGCCGGCCGACGGTTACACGCTTTGCATCAGCAATGGCGACATCATGTCGCTCAATCCACAGCTGTATTCGAAGCTTTCATACAACCCAAAGGTCGATCTGGTTCCAGTGGTCCGCATGGCCAACATGGTGGCGGCGATCGTCGTCTCCTCCAGCGTCGGCGCGAAGAACCTCACCGAACTGGCCGCCTTGGACAAGGCAAGTCCCGGCAAGGTCAACTGGGGGACTTTCGGCACAGGCAGTACCTCGCACGTGTTCCTGACCGAATACAACCGTGTGTTCGGATCCCACCTGACCCACGTGCCGTATAACGGATCGGCGCCCCTGATGCAGGCCCTGCTGGCGGGTGACGTGCAGTCCGCGATGCTGGCGCACGTCGCCGTGGCGCAATACCTCGGTTCCGGCAAGCTGCGGGCCATCGCAGTGATGGGCGAAAAGCGCTCCGACTTCTTCCCTGGCGTCCCGACCATCAGCGAACAGAAGTTTGACTTCTCCGGCGAGAACTGGATCGGTATGACGGCCCCGGCAGGCACGCCCTCCGCGGTCCTGGACCGCGTCAATGTCGCGGTCAACAAGATCCTGGCCGATGCCGCATTCCGCAAGCGCAGTCTGGAGGCATTGGGGCTCGAACCCGTGGGCGGCTCGAGGGATTCCTTCGCGCAATATCTGGAGCGCGAGCAGGCACTTTGGTCAGATCTGATCTCGCACAGCAAGATCAGGCTGGACTGAGAACTGATCGAGATTTCCAGCCGTATGAAGCTGCATCAACCTCCCGCCTTCTTCTCCTTGGTACTGCGTGCCCTGCGCAGGTATCCGGACCGCATCGCCTTTCGCCAGGGTGAAGTGGCGGTCCGCTACCAAGACGTCATCGACTTCATGGGGAAAGTTCAGGCAGTGCTGAGTTCCCAGGGGGTTCGCAGGGGCGCGCGCGTCGCGTTGCTGACGGAGAACCGGTACGAAACCTGGTGTGCGTCCGTCGCGGTCCAGGGGCTCGGCGCTGCCACCAGTTGGCTGCATCCGCTCAGTTCGCTGGACTCCCAGGTCTCCCAGATCACCGACGTGGGCGCGTCGGTCTTGATCATCGACAGCGACGCATTCGAAGCCCAGGCCCATAAAATCGCCCTGGCGCTTCCTGACGTTTCCGTTTTCTGCGTCGGAAAAGGAGGCCCCGGTGCCGACCTTCTTTCGCTCATTGCCGCACACGACCACGCCGAACCCATCGAGCGAGCCAGCGCCACCGACATCGGCACGCTGAACTTCACCGGAGGCACGACCGGCCGCCAGAAAGCCATCGTGCGAGAGGCGGGTCAGGTCGCGCTCATGGCCATCGCCATGAACAGCGAACTGGAGCTGCCGGACGGCGTGCAGTACCTGGCCATCGCGCTGATCAGCCATGTCACAGGGCAGTTGATCGCACCGACGCTGATGCGCGGAGGCACCGTCCATCTGATGAAGAAGTTCGACGCAGGGCAGGTCCTGGAGACCATCCAGCGCGAACGCATCAGTGCGACCTTGATGGTGCCTACGATGATCTACAAGCTTCTGGAGGCCCCACTCGAGGCGTTTGACCTTAGCAGTCTCGAGCTGGTCGTCTACGCGGGATCCGTCATTGCGCCGGACCGTCTGCGGCAAGCCATTCAACGCATTGGCCCGGTCTTCTCTCAAGTCTATGCGCAGACGGAATGCACCCCCATCGCGGTTCTGCGGCGCGGCGATCATGATCTCGACGACCCGTCGTCGCTGTCAGCATGCGGCTACCCCATGGCGACGGCCGAGATCGCGATTCTTGGCGACAGCGACGAGCCGGTCGCCGCTGGCGACATCGGTGAGATCTGCGTGCGAAGCCCGTCGGTGATGCAAGGCTACCTGGGGCAGGCTGAAGCCACCCAGGAGGCCCTGGCGGGTGAATGGTTGCACACGGGGGACATAGGTTTTCTCGATCCGCGTGGCCGCCTGTCGATCGTGGACCGGAAGAAGGACATGATCGTGTCCGGCGGCTCGAACGTCTATCCGCGAGAGGTCGAGGACGTTCTGGCCGCCCATGCCGCAGTCGCTTCGGCCGCCGTGATCGGCGTGCCCCATGCGACGTGGGGTGAAGCCGTCGCTGCGTTTGTCGTGCTGCGGGACGGGGCCGAAGCCGAGGCCGCTGATTTGATCGCCTATGTCCGGGAGCGCAAGGGATCGTTGATCGCGCCGAAGCAAATCATCTTTGCGGACGCACTGCCGACGACGCCATTCGGGAAGATCGACAAGAAGACGCTGCGTGCGCCCTATTGGGAGCGGGAGACAAGGCTGATCTGACACGTCGTGGCCAGGCATTTCGTGACCCTGGGTGCACCGAAACCGGCCCAGGCGGCCGCTCCGCCGTCCCTAACGCGAGCCGACGCTTGTAGCAAGCAGCGCAGGTTCGCCTCTCCCATCCGCGCGCATGTTGCCCAGCCCGCGCTGGCGCAGCGCGCATCTTCCGACGCCCCAGAAAATGACCATGCAACGTCCTCTCGATGGAATCACCGTCGTCGCGCTCGAGCACGCAATCGCCGCGCCGTTCTGCACTCGCCAACTGGCCGACCTGGGCGCGCGCGTGATCAAGATCGAGCGACCGGGGACCGGCGACTTTGCGCGCGGCTACGACGAGCGCGTCAAGGGGCTGGCATCGCATTTCGTGTGGACCAACCGTTCCAAGGAAAGCCTGACGCTCGACCTCAAGCACCGGGCCGCGCAGGAGGTGCTCGCGAGGCTGCTCGAGCGCGCCGATGTGCTGGTGCAGAACGTCGCCCCTGGCGCCGCAGCGCGGCTCGGCCTCTCGTACGAAGCGCTGCACCCGAGGCACCCAGGCCTTGTCGTGTGCGACATCTCGGGATATGGCGACAACGGTCCCTACCGCGATCGCAAGGCCTATGACCTCCTGATCCAGAGTGAAGCTGGCTTTCTCAGCGTGACCGGTTCCCCGGACGAGCCGGCAAAGGCAGGTTGCTCGGTGGCGGACATAGCGGCGGGCATGTATGCCTACAGCTCGATCCTCGCGGCCCTGCTTCAGCGCTCGCGCACCGGGCAGGGCATCCGCATCGACGTGTCGATGCTCGAGAGCATGGCCGAGTGGATGAGCTACCCGCTCTATTACGCTTTCGAGGGCGCCCCGCCGCCGCCGCGCGCGGGCGCCTCGCACGCCACGATCTACCCCTACGGACCGTTCGAGGCTGGAGACGGACGCACGGTCATGCTGGGCCTGCAGAACGAGCGCGAGTGGGTGCAATTCTGCGAGAAGGTCCTGCGCCAGCCCGAGCTTGCCCAGGACGAGCGCTTCGCCTCCAATTCACGCCGCCACGCCGAACGCGACGTGCTCAAGCTGGTGATTCTTCGGGCCTTTTCGGTGCTCACCGCCGACGAAGTCTCCCGCCGCCTCGACGACGCGCAGATCGCCAACGCACGCATGAACACGCTCGCCGACCTGTGGGCCCATCCGCAGCTCAGGGCGCGCAACCGCTGGCGCGAAGTGGGTACGCCAGTTGGCCCGATCCCCGCGTTGCTGCCGCCGGGCCACACCGACGCCTTCGAGCCACGCATGGACGATGTGCCCGCGCTGGGCCAGCACACCGACTCGATCTTGCGCGAGATGGGGTGGGACGACACACGCATTGCGGCGATGCATGCCGAGAAGGTCGTCTGAAATGAACGTCAGACACCCGGCTGCTCTTGCGCGCAGTCTTCTCTTCGTGCCCGGGCATCAGAGCGACCTCTTCCACAAGGCCCTCACGAGCGGCACCGACCTCGTCGTCGTCGACCTGGAAGACGCCGTGCCACCGGGGGACAAGCCGTTGGCCCGCGCCGCTGTCGGCGAATGGCTCGCGAAGGCGCCGGGGCTCGACGCGGTGGCCGTCCGGCTGAATTCGCCTGCAGTGGACGCCGGTCGCGAAGACCTCGCCTGGCTCGCGAGCCTCGCGCATCGGCCTGCCACCCTGATCGTGTCGAAAGCAGAATCTGCGCACGACCTCGCGCAAGTTGGCGCGGTTGCGCCCGATGTCGGGCTCGTGCCCCTGGTGGAAAGTGCGGTCGGCCATGCGGCGCTGGATGAGATGGCGCGCGCGCCAGGCGTCCTGCGCCTTGCCTTCGGTCACCTGGATTTCATGGCCGACACGGGCATCGCAGCCGGCGAGGACGAACACGAGCTCGCGCCCATGCGCTTTGCCATCGCGATGGCGACCGCGCGCGCGGGCCTCGCGCCAGCCATCGACGGCGTGACGACAGACCTCGACAACGAAGAGCGGCTCGCGCGCGACGTCAAGCGCGCGGTTGCCTTCGGCTTCGGCGGCAAGCTGTGCATCCACCCCCGTCAAGTGGGCGGTGTGCATGCGGCGCTCGCGCCCAGCGCCGAACTCGCGGACTGGGCGAGGCGCGTCCTGGACCGCGATCGCGCGGCCGGCGGCAAGCCGTTTCGCCTCTTCGGACGGATGGTAGATACGCCCGTGGTGCTGCAGGCACGAAAGGTGTTGGCTCGTTGTGACAGGTAGACGCAGGCCGAGCCGCAGAGGCATTGCTTCGTGAGAATGCAGACGGGAACATCGTGCTAGGTAACGAGGTCCTATCCGCGTTCAAGAAGATTTCAGCCAACGCGGTGTGGATCAAACCCGACCGTTATTGGCGCTGGCGGGTGGACGAGGACGAACCGGGCCGGGAGCAGCGCGGGTGGCGTTTTGTGGCCGAGCTCTGCTTCAGCCGATGGACAAGCAGCGTGGCAGCTTTCGCTGCACAGACGGCGTTCAGGTCCACGATGCCGAGTGACGGCTCAGAGCCCACACCAGGCATCCCCTCTTATCCGAAGCGGCCGTTCAGAGCCACCCGATGAGCCTGCGGCGTTTCCCCTCGCGCGACAGGCTCTCGCATCACTTCGTCGCGGCGCCCACAACGCTATCGGCCGAGAAAGCGGTCGAGCAGCCCACTGCGGAAGATGCCCAGGATGCTGGTGGCGGTGAAGCCCGCCTGCTGTGTCAGCAGCCCCCAATGCCGGCCGCCGATGGCGAAGCCGAGCATGCAGAAGTTGGCGATGAGGAACGCGACCCAGCCGTAGCGCGACAGCCTCGAATTCGTCGCCAGCATCAGTGCCCCGACGAGCCCGAGGACCGAGCCCGACCACTCGAGCGCTTCCGGGGAGATGAACAGGTGCAAGGTCATCGCCGGGCCCCCGACGAGCAGTTGCTCGAAACAGGAGCCCGCGCAGAGACGTCAGAGCCGCGCGGATACGCCGGCGTGGAAACGCACCCAAGCTCGTGCGGGCCGGCCAGGCGGGCATCGAAGCGCGCAGAGCGCGGCGCAGGCGGAAACAGGTCGCGCCTGGCAACGGCGATCGCTGCCTCCCGGGTGCGAGCTCGCACGTAGGCCATCTGCTTGTAGCTGGGCCGCTTGGCCGGGCCGGCCACGACGTGGACGGCCCACTTCTTCCACTCGCGAGCGGACCAGTATGCGATCCCGTCCGCCTCGTCCTGAAAGATCAGCCGGCGGTTCATGCCCGCCCCCTGGCGCCCTTGGACGAAGGATGGGCTGTCCCGGCCACCTGCGCCGCCGAAGGCGGCATCAATGGATTCAGATCCTCCGCGCGAGTGCGCGGCGCGACGGCGAAGATCTGCACTAGCGACGTTACGGTTGGCTCGGTGCGGAATGCGCGATCACGGTCGCCCTCCTCGAACTTGTACGGCTGAACGCCACACCATCGGTGCAGCGTCGTCGGGAAATCTCGTGAGTACCGGACGCTGAACGGCACGGTGGACGAACGGGCACAAGCGTGTGCTTCGGCTGGAAGAAGCATCGGCTGTTGATTCATGTTGCTGGTCTCTGAAGAAGGGGGAACTGGCTCGCGGAAAGCCGCGAGTCGAGGAAGCAGCCGGGACGTCGCTACCGTCCCGGCGCCCTATCACTGCGCGGTTTCCACGGCCTTCCGCTTGAGCGGCGCCGGCAGCCAACGCGTGCCCTCCAACTTCGCGGCGCAGTAGGCAACCGCCTCGCCCTTCTTCATGCCCGCAACGGGCTTGGCCACCTCGGCACCGCAGGCCTCGGTTACCGCTTCGATCAGCTGCGCCTTCGACACGCTTTCAAGGTACTTGGCCGGCGTCGGCGTCCACCAGTCGGCCATGTCGAGGCCCAAGGCCTCGGCGAGAGCATCGGAATCGTCGTAGCTCGTGCGCTCCCGGCCGTGCATCGCGTCCAGTGCGCTGGCCGTGCAGAACGCGAGCAACTCCATGAGGGTGGCGTCGTCCTGCTTGATGAACCATCCGAGCGTCGAGGCCGCGCCGTCGCCGCCCGGCAGGCGGTCGCCCCAACGGGACTGCGCCTTGTCCATCACGCTGGCTGCTTGCGATTCGCCGTACCCGGTTGCACGCGTGCTGAGGTGCGTGTTGCAGGTGAGCTGGGCGCTGACCTTCAACGGACTGGAAGAATGGAAGTAGCCGCTGGCGAAGATCGGCCCCGCCTGCTTGTGAACCACCAGGGCCAAGGCCACATGGGCGTTGTCCATCAACGCGGCTTGAAGCGCGGCGGTGCGATGAGCGGTGAGATCGTGCATCAGGCGCTCGGAGAACTCGCCACGCTCGCCCTTCGCCGGCGTGCCGCTTTGCAGGTGCGCCGGCACCGCCCTGCCCGCCTTCTTCAACTCGGCGACCAGCGCCTTCTTGTCCTGCGCCCGCATCAGTCCGCGCGTGACCTCGATGCGACCGTCGTGCGACATTGTGACAATGACACCGCAGGAAGCAATCTGCTTGGCACTCCACTCGGCCAGCGAGGCGTGCAGCAGCGAGATGCTCTCGCGAATCTGCTCGGCGTCCGCTTCAGCCTTCTCGATTCGCACTGCGAGCGCCTCCCCTTCCTCGCTGTCTTCTTCGACGGCATCCCATTCCCGATTCAAGGCTGCAATCGCCGCGCGCGCGTCCTCGGCCAAGGCCTTCCATACCTCCATCCCCTGCGCTTGCTCATCGGTCATCTTGCGCGCCCTGGGCCGCTCACGATCGAAGCCGTTCATCGTCGCGTAGTCCACCCGCAGATGGGCCTCTACCCAGGACCAGCCGGCCGCGCGCTCCACCTCTGCCGCCTCTTCCAACCGGGCCAACGCAAGCTTCTGAACCAATGCGCCGTCCTGCAACCAGCATTCATCGGTAGACACGGAGAACAGGTCGCGCCGAACGATCCCGCCCTCAGCCTCGTAGGCCTCGATCCCCACAAACTTGGCGAGCGCGCTGTCCCCTTGAACTTCATCGTCGTTCACAAGCGCCTGTCTGAGCATGTACGCCGAGCGGTTGTATTCATGCAGCGAGTCCCACCCCGCGACCTGCAGCGCATGATCGTCCACCAGGCACAAGACCTTCAACTGATCCATGTCCACCTTGCCGTCGCGGAACAACTGGATGAAACGCGGCGCGAGGTTCGCGAGCTTCATGCGCCGCTGCACGGTCAGGACCGACACGCCGAACTGATCCGCGACCTGCTTCTCTGTGCGGCCCTCTGCGATCAGCCGTGCGAAGGCCTCGAACTCGTCGGCAGGATGCATGTTCATCCGGCCCGAGTTCTCTGCCATCGAGATCGCGACGGCGCGGTCGGACTCGTACAGTCGGCAGTCGATGCCTTGGTCTTGGGCGAAGTAGCCCTCTGCTGCCAGAGAGAGACATGCGGCCAACCGCCGACCGCCCGCGTCCACGGCATAGCGGCCGTGGCCGTCCGCAGTGACGGACAGTCGCTGAAGCAGGCCCTGCGACTTGATCAGCGCCGCCAACTCGGCAATGCCTTGGTCGCTGCGCTGCTTGCGCACGTTGGCAGCAGAATGAAACAGCTGGTTCAGTGGGATGGTCACGTCGCGGCCGGCAGAAGCTGAAGCGACATCACGGGTCTGTGCAGGTGCATCCACGATCGTTGCGGTATCGGTCATACGAATTTCCTTTCGGTGTGTTCTAAAAAAGCTACCGGGTCCCTAGGCTGCTTTGCCCAGCAACCTGGTTTCATGGGCGATTGCTCGGGTCCCGGATTTCGCCGCCGTTTCCCTGAGTTCCCCGCCCGGTGAACTGCTGCGGCCTGGATGACGTGGGAGCAAGGGGGAAGCATTCGTAACGCGCAAGCGTTATGAACACCCCTTGCAGGGCCTCAGCCCGGTCCCAGGGCAGCCAGGACGCAGAGTCACCGGAAGTGGCGGGGAACTCAGGGAAACGGAGAGCACGGCCTATCCGGCACACGCACACGAAACTGCCGCGCGGCGAGCGCCTATGCGGCCACGGGCCGCCTGGTCAAAGCAAGCGCAGCGCGCAGGGCAACCGAAGGGCGCAGCGCCACGGGCGCGGAGGCGTCAGGGATGAAAGCCCGAAGGGGCGAGACCTCTGGGCTCGATGCGAAGCACGACAGCGCGCTCCCGGAACGGGAGACGCCATAGCAGCTATCCTGCGCAGCATTTCAAGATCGAGGGAGACCGATGGAGAGAGAGCAATCGATAAGTTCGCGACCGAGCGGACAAGTACAGGGACTAGGCTGGCCCTTCGGCACGAAGTGGTCCCTCATCGCGTTGCTTTTGGGAGTGTTGGGCTATGGACTGACGATTCGGTTTGGCTTCGTCGCAGCCGCCGCAGTCCTGCTGATCGCGTTTGCGGGGCACCGGAAATTCTGCTTTCCCGACATCCGCTTTGTGGGGAACGTCCGCGCCGGCCAACCCTTGGTGAGTATCTTGGCCGTCAGCGTCATCTACTTGGTGGGCAACGGCTTAGCGCTGGCGATCGGGCAACCACGGGAGCCAAGCATAGTGGCGCTGTTCAACCACCTGACAGCCCCTTTGCAAACGGTTCTGGTGATCGGGATTCTTATGATCTTGCCGCCGATCGTGGAAGAGCTCACCTTCCGACACTTCCTTCTGGCAGTACTACCTTTCAAGTCGAGTATCCGGACGGCGCGTGTTGCGATCGTCGCAACAGCCCTCCTCTTTACGCTCGCCCACCGGGACTACCAGTACCTGACAAGCTACGCATTGCTTTTCGCGCTGGGCGTCGTATTCGCACGAGCGCGGATTCGCTCTGACGGGCTCGGGTTGCCAATGGCCTTGCACGCGTACGCTGTCGCCTTTGCCTTGATCTGCGACCAGGTCGTCAAGCGTTTGCAGGGGTAGCCCTCTCCAACCTCGCACCAGGCTCCGGCCATGGCGTGCCTGAAGCCGCCGGCCAACTGAACGTCCATCCGCCCTCCCCTGACATCCGGGCGAAAGGACGAAAAAAAGCCGCCTCGGTTCGCGAGGCGGCTTCAAAACTGCATGGCCGGGGAGGATCGACCGACTTGATCGCAGTCACAGTCCACTATCCATGACGCACTTTTGGCCTGTCCTCAGCCGCTCAGGTGACGCGGGACGAGGATCCGCGCGGCGATATGCTCGGCAGTGCTCCGCCACGAGGGGCCCGCTACACGCGATCTCGTTTCCGAGGAAAGGGCGGCGAAGCCGCCCTTGGCTGCTAGAGCAGCCCACGCTCCGCGAAGGACAACACCGTTCCGCCGGCCACGACCATGTGATCGAGAACCCGGACGTCGACCATCGCAAGCGCGACCTTGAGCGTCTGCGTCAGGCACTCATCCGCGCGGCTCGGTTCAGCAACACCCGACGGGTGGTTGTGCGTCAGCACCAGAGCCGCGGCGTTCAGCTGTAGGGCTGCCTTGATGACCTCGCGCGGATACACCGATGCTTGGGTCAACGTGCCCCGGAACATCTCGCGGTACTCGATGACACGGTGCTGTGAATCGAGGAAGACGACAGCAAACACCTCGCACTCCTCCTGACCCAGCTTCAGTGCCAGGTAACTTTTCACGTCACCAGGCGACGACAAGGCGATTTTTCTCGAGAGCAACCTGTCCATGCCTGCACGGGCAGCCGCAACTACGGTTTCGAACGGCGCAGCCTGATATTGACCATCGGCGGCCATGGTGAAGAGATTTGACGACGTGAGGTACTGAGACATGTGGAGCTCCGGTAGCAGGCGGGATTGCCTGCCTCATCCCGGTCAGGTCGCAGCACAGCAGTCAGGGATCTCGACGGCCCTGGCCGCAAGCGCATGCCAATGCGCGCAGTCCTTGACTGCGAGAACGACCTGATAGCCTGGGCAGTCAAAGCAATCATGACCCCACTTTCACCATCGCAACGCAATCCGCGGTTCCGCGCAGCGGCGAGCCCTTGCCATCCCCGGCCCAAAAGCTGAGCCCAGGAAAGACCCCGGCAAACGCAGGGATCCCGCCTAACCGCGGTGCACAACTCCCCGGAGCATTGCCGCGTGCATCGCGGGGCCGCCGGCGCGCCGCGGGTGTGCGCAGACCTTGACCGCAAGGAGGGCGTAGCAGCTTGAGGGAGCAGGCAGGCATGCCCTCCCCCTCGCGTGCCCCGCCTACTTGCAGCAGATCGGCGGCGATGCGGCACGAGCGCCGTGCCTTGCACGTCGGCGTGTCGCCCTCAAATGGAGGTATGCCCGTCCTAACTCCGGGTCATAGAGTCGTTGCAGGCGCGCAGCAGGGCTGACGTCCTGGGCCGCTTGTCCGAATTCGGGGTGGAACGGCGCTTGCAGGAGACCGAGACATGCTCACCACAGACCAAAAAGAAGCCATCCTTCGCAGGGCGGGAATCGCTGTTCCGGACTTCCCGCCCGGCCACGCGAACACGCAGAAGCGGAATTCGGACCAGCCCAACACGTCCATGTCACCGGAGCAGCGAGGGGCGCAGGCGGCGCGTCGAGTGGCGATCGAACAGTGGGCTGCGACCATCGATGCGTTGTACGTCGAGTACGTCGCCGCCCGGGCCGCCAAGAGCTTGCGCGATGCCGAGGAAGTGCGACAACTGAGCATGCTTCGCCAGGCCGGCCACCGGTCGCGGGCGTGAGCGACGGTATGGCCGCGGCGAAGGCCGCGTGCATGGCGACCATCGAACCCGTCAGGGTTTCACCCACGACCTGAAGGCGCGCGTCGCCGCGGCGCGCCTGTCGGCGACACGCGCGGTGAACCGCGAGCTGATTGCGCTCTACTGGGGCATCGGCAAGGCCATTGTCGACAAGCAACAGACTCTGGGGTGGGGCCAGTCCGTCGTCGAGCAGATCGCGCGCGACCTTCGCGCCGCGTTCCCAGGCGCAGGGTTTCTCGGCCCGCAATGTGTGGGACATGCGTCGGCTCTATGAGGAGTATTCGGGCGCGTCGGTTCTGCGGCAGCTTGCCGCAGAAAGCAGGCTGTGGGCGTGTGGCTTGGCATGCGCTAGACCCCAGGCACACCTCGCTGCAGCGCGAAATCGAGCAGCACGCGATCGCTGGGCTCCTCCGGCCATGTCTCCTGCGCAAGCCACTTGAAGAACGTGGTCGCGGCGATGCGGCTGTCCGGCCCGTCGCGCCGCCAGGCACGCGCGATGGGTGCAGCCACCTGCTCAAGTCGTTCGGCTTCGAAGCGCAAGCGCAGGTCCGCCTGCATGGGTTCGAGCATCTCGGCAAACATTGCGCGTGCCTTGCCCGTACGGTCGTTCTCCCACAGTTCGCGGATGCGGCGAAGCCGATCCGCCTCGGACAACACCGGGGCGGGCGCTACGAGCGCGGGCGTCGCACCTGCTACCGAGGACGCGGGTTCTACGGAAGTCAGCCCGGCGTAGCCCTTCTTCAGCGCGTCCTTGAAGTAGGCTGCTGGCGATTTCAGTGCGGGCATCGACGCGTTGCGCAGCCGCGCATCGACATGGTCGAGGGTGGCGCGAATCTGCCCCTCGTCCGTGGTCGCGTAGAGATCCTGTGCCTCGTCCTGCTTGATGCCAAGCCCGACTAAGCGAGCCACCAGTTCCAGATCGAACACGTTGCGGTTGGGCGAATCGATGTCGCCTAGGCGCTGCTGGACCTTGGGCACCACCCGGAACTGGATTTCCTCGATCTTGCGGCCCCGCTTGTGCTCGATCAGTTCCAGGCCGAACTCCTCGCACAGCGCATCGATCTCGGCGATGGCCTTGGTGATCACGTCGCGCTTGAGGAAGCGATAGTCCACCTCCTTGATGTCGCTGCGGCCGGTAAGGACGGCCGCCCACCACATCACGTCCTCACGCATCGAGAGGCGTCCCGGCGACGTCAGGTAGCGGGCGCCGATTTCGTAGAGAACGGCGGCCGAGTAGCTGCGCATCTGGCTACTCATTTCGAGCAGCACACGGGTGTACTGATGCGGCTTGACCAGCCTTTCCTTGATTTCCTCTGGATAGCGCCAGGTCACCATGCACGGACGCCCCCTACCCTGCTCCTCGATGGTCACGGTGCCGAGCAACTGCGAGGAGACCCAGCGCTTGAGTGAACTGCTGCTGGTCGACCATTCGATCGTGGTGGCCTGCATGTCGCGCAGGTGGGACTTCAAAAGCTCGGTGTTGTTCGAGTTGAACCGGGCATCGCCGATGAGTTCGCTCAGGGCCAGTCGATAGACCGGCTCGTCGACGCCTTGGCGCTGCGAGTGATAGAGGAGCGCGTTGTAGATACGGCGCGACAGCAAAGTAAGGCGCCCGCGCTTCGGCCGAATCGCGATGGCCTCGTTGGCCTTGGCGACACTCTGCTCCTCGGCCGTCGGGGGCTGGCGAGGTGCGCTGCGTGGGGGGTCATCCTCGGCCATGGAGAGAGTAGTCGTTCGAAGGCTTCACATGATGCCCAGGTATTGTGATTCAGTCAATTCACAATGCTCGAGCAATCGTTCCTTGTACCTTTGGAGTTAAACACTTGGGATATTGAAGAGTTGAGAATGGCATTTTCTCAAGCGTGACAAGAGCTTGGAGCGTGTCCTGTGAGTCTTGTTGGGATTGTTTGTGAGATCCAATGGGATTTGGTGTGAGGGCGACTGGGGTCAGGGTGCGTGTTCTGTGAGTCTCAATGGTGTTTGATGTGAGTGGATATGGGGAACTGCCCTGCCCTGCTCGCTCTGCGGTCGATTTGAACGCGGAATCGGGCCTCAAGCCCGGAAATAGAGGTGATGATTCGCTCTGTGGAGGGCGCGCGCCGCCCTCCACGCTCCGTGTACGGCGGTAGTTGCCCAACCATCCTCACAATAGAAGCATCGCCTTTTGCGCTGCAATCGCTGGATATTGTTCATTCGACGGATTCTCATAGAATGGCCAAATTCCGTTGAATGAGGCCCTTCCATATGTCAGTTACCGTCCCGCCAGTCGGTGGAAACCAGGTTTCCACCGACATTCAGGCACCGCCGCGCCAGGTCATCAACATGGCGAAGATCGCCGCCCTGGCAACTCGGGCCGGATCTATGGTCGAGCAGATCCGCGGCCTGCTCCTAGCGCCTGAGGCGAGGAAGATCCCCCCGACCTACTCTACTGCGCAACTGGCGGCCCTATGCGGGGTCGACAAGGCGCATGTAGCCTACCGAATCACCAAGGAGGATCTTCCGTCGGGGCGCCTCACGCCATCGGGCGGCAAGCGCACCTTCAGCCTGGACGAGTTGCGGCGCTGGACCCGTACCTACCGCGGCGAGAAGATGCGGCCTGCCGGGCGCAAGGCGGTGACCATTGCCGTTGGCAATTTCAAGGGCGGGGTTGCAAAGACCACGACTGCGATGATCCTGGCGCAGGGGCTGAGTCTTCGGGGCCACCGGGTGCTGGCCATCGACACCGACCCACAAGGGTCGCTCACCACCCTGCACGGACTCCTGCCCGAGGCCGAGGTGACCGAGGACATGACGATCGGACCGTTGTGTGACGGGACTGAGAACGACATCCGGTATGCGATCCGCTCGACCTATTGGGATGGCATCGACCTCGTCGCTGCGGCCCCCTTTCTGTTCTCGGCCGAGTTCGCCCTCCCCGCGCGTCAGATGCAGCAACCCGGCGCCAAGTTCTGGGACGTGCTCAACGAAGGCCTGGAGAGTGTGCGGGACCTCTATGACGTGATCGTGATCGACACGCCCCCTTCTCTGTCGTACGTGACGATCAATGCGCTGTGGGCTGCCAACGGCATCGTCGTGCCGGTGCCCCCGTCCGGCCTGGACTTCGCTTCGTCGGCGCAGTTCTGGTCGCTGTTGGCCGACCTCGGAGGCAACCTGGACGGCCAGAGCCAGGAGCGCGAGGGGAAGGCCTTCGACTTCCTTCACGTCCTTTTGAGTCGGGTTGACGCAGCCGATCCCGCCATGCCGGCGGTGCGGCAGTGGATCCAGGCGACCTATGGGGAATACACCCTGCCGGTCGAGATTCCGAAGACCAGCGTCACTAGCAACAAGGCGGCCGAATTCGCGACCGTGTACGACGTACAGAAGTACGAGGGTGCGGCCAAGACATACAAGCGCGCCGTCGATGCCTATGACTCGTTCGTCGAACTGGTCGAACAGTCAGTGGTGGGCGCCTGGGCGGCCCAGGGGAGGGCGCAGAAATGAGGTTCGTCTACGACAGTGGAAACCTGGTTTCCAGGGCGAGCTGCAATCGCGCTTGGGCGAAGGGGGGTAGGGCCCTGGTGCGGACTGCTTCGCGCAATGATCGTCGCTTCGAGGAGCAGCGCCGCGGGGCGAGCGCGCCTGGGGGCGTCGTGTGCACCGGACAAACAGGCCGTCGTGGAAACCAGGTTTCCACGACGGATCGACGCTTGGAGTCGTMGGGCACGTGGCGCGTGGAAACCTGGTTTCCACACGGACAGGAAGTCCACCTCCGGCAATCTCAGACCGTGAAGGGCGAGTTGATTCGGTCGCGCCGCGTGCTTTCGGATCGTCGCATCGCGGAGCGGCCCGGCGGGGCGAGCGCACTTGGGCGCGTCGTGCGCACCGAGCAAACAGGCAGTCGTGGAAACCTGGTTTCCACGACGAATCGACCTTTGGAGTCGGCGGGCACGTGGCGTGTGGAAACCTGGTTTCCACACGAACAGGAAGTCCGCAACCGGCACTCCTCGGCCGTGAAGGGCGAGGCATGGTTTCAGTCGCATTGCGCGCTTGCCGAGGCGAAGTCCCGGTCGCGCGCCGTCGTTCAACGAGGTACCCACAATGGCTAGCACCCGAAAGCGACTCGAGGCACTGACCGCAGGTTTGTCGCTTCCCCCAGCCGCATCAGATCCTGCCGCTCCGGCGCCGTCAGCCGCCTCGACGACGCCGCAGCCGCTCGCTGCCGCAGCCGTGGAAACCAGGTTTCCACCGGCTGTCACGGGCCCGTTGGCGCCCCGAACCGGCCCTGGGCAGATGATGGCCTTCCGTGGACAGATCCAGCACGTGGAAGGGGAGATGGCGGCATTGCGCGACAAGCTTCGCCAGTATGAAGGTGCGCTGCCGACCCGCAAGCTCGACCCGGCAACGATCCGTCCAAGCAGTTGGGCCAACCGCCATGCTTCCTCGTTCAACACGAGCGAGTTCGCGGGTCTCAAGGCCGATATCGAACACGCCGGAGGGAATGTGCAGCCGATCCTGGTGCGTCCCCTCAAAGACGAGGCGGGGCAGTATGAACTGGTCTTTGGCCATCGTCGCCACCAGGCAACCTTGGAGCTCGGCATCCCAGTACTGGCGTCGATCTGGACAGAGGAACTGAGTGATCGCGACCTGTTCGCGGCCATGGACCGGGAAAACCGTGAGCGGGCCGACCTGTCGTCATACGAGCAGGGCGTCATGTATCAGCGGGCCCTCGAGGCCCAGCTCTTTCCGACGCAGCGCCAGCTCGCGGAAAGCCTCGGCGTGAGCCACACCTGGGTGCGCAAGGCCTTGATCGTGGCCCAGCTCCCGCCGGCCGTGGTCGAAGTGTTCAGAAGCCCGCTGGAGATCAGCTTCCGCCACGCGGAGCAGATCAATGCCGCCATGGACAAGGATCGAAAGGGTGTGCTCAAGAGGGTGGAAAAGCTGCGCGGCCAGAACTTGCCGGCGGCAACAGTGCTTTCTCGTCTTATTGATGTGAATGCTAACTCACACAAACCCAGAAAAATCGAGATTAGTGTGGAGGGGGCAAAGGCAGGGGTCCTGAGCAGGTCGGCAGCGGGCGACGTGACCATCACCTTGATCGCCGGACTTGCCGCGACCGCCGCCACGGGTGCACTGGGTGCGGCGATCGGAGAGGCGCTGGAGCGCATGCGGCGACTTGRCGCTTGAATCCGTGTTTCTGCACAACTGTGAGAACCGTTGGGATCGCAACCGGCGGCGGAACTCCAGCGAATCGCCTAAATGGCGGACGATTCGCGTGCAGCCACGCAGTACCACCAACATCCAGAAGCCGAAAAAACACCAATGAATTCAACGACTTGAAAAGACCTTCTCGAAAACACGCGCTACAGGTGTGCAAAAATGATATTGATGATTATGTGAAGGGGTGCGGCCAGTCGGAATTCAGAAGGAGAGGCCCCCACCAGTTGCACCCTGCGCCCGCACAAACTGTCCAGTTTTTAATCGGCTTGATCTTGACGCCATGAATGCGGTTCCCACACCTTCCCGACTTGCCCTTCTCGGCGATGAAGAACTCGAGCGTTTGGCCGTGACGTGGCGCGCGCGTGCCGGACGTGGAGAACGACAGGCGTTCGGCATTGCGCATGCGCTGGAAGTCGAGGGCCGCCGGCGGTTGCGTGCCAGCCAACCGCCGGCCCTGCCTTCTTTGCAAGAGCCGCCTTGGCGTTGGTGGAAGTTCCGGGGCGCCGTCCGGCCTGACGACCGGGCCTCCAACCCATGAGGACGCCGATCCCGCGAAAGCTCCACGGTGGGCATTTCGCGTTCATGCGCGCGTTGGCCCAGGGCCTCGATGAGCGCGCCAGTTGGGATCGCTATTTGCGCCTCGAAGGGGAGCACACCGATCTACGCAAGGTGCGCCGGACGATCGCTTGGATCCGGGATGAGTTCGCTGCGGCGGCGCGACGCGAGTGCAGGCCGGGCACAGCGCGGTTGATCCTGCTGGACCCCGAGCGGTTCGCTGAGGCCCCGGCATTGCCGAGCCTCGAGGAGTTCGCGGCCGCGCAGGGGATGGAGGACTTCTCCGAGGCCGAACAGGTCGAGGCCTATGAGGAGGCCTACCCATCCGGCCGGGGAGGGCAGGGAGGCGGGTCGGGGCAACCCTCGCGGCGTGGCCGCGTCATCGAGCGCCAACTGGAGGCGCTGCGCTGGTTGCAGGACTTGGTGGCGCAGGATCCCCGGCCGACGGACAGCGTGGCGGCATGGCTCAATCCGGCGCTGGCGGCGCGGCTCGAGCGGGCCGGGCTGCCCACGCTTGTTGAACTGGTCGAACGCATCAACGGCATTGGTGCGCGTTGGTGGGCGCAAGTGCCGGGGGTCGGTGAACTCAAGGCGGCGCGCATCCTGGACTGGCTTCAGGCCAACGAAGCGGTGCTCGGACTGCGTGTCGGACGGCATGTCGCGCAGCCAAGGGCACAGCTGACGCCGACCACGCTGGCTGCCGTCGTGTCGGCGGCGACGGCGATCCGGCCGTACGAGAAGTTCGTGGTGCCCGCCGAGTTGGATGGCAGGGCAGGGCGGCACCGCGCGCCACAAGAGCAATGCCTCCTGAGGGCCGCGAACGACCATGCGGCAATCGCCGCGTGGCTCGCCTCGAAGCGGCGGGACGATGCCGCGGTCGAACTCACGTCGACGCAGCGGTCCTACCGCAAGGAGGCCGAGCGCTTGCTGCTGTGGTCGATCCTGGAGCGGAAGAAGGCGCTGTCGTCGCTGTCGGCCGCAGATGCGGCGGACTATCGCAGCTTCCTCGCGGCCCCGTCGCCAGCCTGGTGCGGCCCACGACACCATCAACGCTGGTCGCCGATGTGGCGGCCGCTCGAGGGGCCGCTGACGCCGGTGGCGCTGCGCCAGTCCCTGATCATATTGAGGAGTCTGTTCGCCTTCCTCGTGGACCAACGCTATCTGACGCTCAACCCCTTTTCGGAAGTGGTGCTGCCGTCGAACGCACAGCTGCCTTTGGGTTCGAGCCGCACCTTGAGCTTCTCGCAGTGGGAGCATCTCGATGCCTTGCTGCAAGCCTACATCGACACGGAACCCAAGAGGCGTTTGCGCCGAGGCATGCGCTGGCTCTATGCGACCGGACTGCGCCTGACCGAGATCACCACCGTCAAATGCGAAGACCTGAGAAGAGTGGAAGACAAATCCACCGAAGGATTAGCGACCGAAGAGTGGCTGCTCCAGGTGACCGGCAGGGCCGGGCGAATTCGCCAGGTGCGGGTGCCCGCCGAGTTGGTCGCCGAGCTCGGAGATGAACTGGAGCGTCATGGCCTCGAGCGGCAGGTTGGTGCCATGAGCAACAGAGGCATTCATGTCATGGCGCGGTTCGACGCCGAGCTCAACCGTCCCGAACCTTGGTCCGCTTCGGGGCTCTATCAGGCGATCAAGGCCTTCCTGGCATTCGCAGCGACTCGCCTGGACGGAGTCGAGGCGCAACATCTGAAAAGGGCCAGCACGCATTGGCTGCGACATTCGCACGGGTCGCATGCGCTGCAGGGCAGGGAGGGGCGCACGCCAGTACCGATCAAGGTGGTTCAAAACAACCTGGGACATGCCTCGATCGGCACGACCTCCTTGTATCTTTCGATCGAACGCGGTGAAGCGGAAAAGACGGTTCAAGGACTTCGGCGCAAGGCCGTGTGATAGCGCTTCGCCAGTCATATCGCGCCTCCGTCGGTACGTTTCGGGATCATGGCGCAGGCGCATCTGGGCTCCCAAGACCAGCTGACGATTTCCGGACTGCGAACGATCATTGGAATTGATGCGTAAGCGCGCGGTGATGTCATCTTGATCCGCTGAGAGACGGCAGGCATTGTGTCCGCGATGAATGATGCGGACACGACAAATGGTGTGGTTAAGCGGGCCACCCGTCGCAGGCACAGCGCGCAGTTCAAGGCCGAAGTTCTGGAGGCGTGCCGGCAACCTGATGCGTCCGCCGCGACGATCGCAAGGCGGCGTCGCCGAAATCGACCGACGACTTCGCCGAGCAGCAGCGCTTGCTCGAGGCCAAGGACGACAGCAGCGAACTACTCGCCCTCCCGCGAGAAGTGCTTCCTGCTCGGGGGTACCTGGCTGGCTGCGATGGAAGCCAACCACCTGCGCAACGCACCCACGCCACCTCGCTTTCAAGGTCGACGACGGCGCTCTGCCGGCGTTCGAAGCCCGTCTCCATTCAATTGGCGTGGACCCGAAGGAGCCCCGGCCTCACATCCATGGCGAAGGGCACTCGCCGCGTTTCTATGACTTCGACAAGTATCTGTTCGAGCTTCATACCGTCGCGCTGGAGGAGCGATCGCTTTAGGCGCGTAAGGGATACACGTTTGTCCCTAGGCCGGAGCGCCGTGTGCTCCGTCGCGCATGCGAACCTCCAGCAACTCCAGCAGTGCGCGCAGCGCTGCACTGTTGTGCCGGCGCTGCGAGTACGCCGCGTAGAGCCAGATGTCGCGCGGCATGAATTCCTTGAGCACTGGGACAAGACTGCCGCGCTCTGTGTATGGTTGTGCCAGCAATGCCGGCACACACACCGCGCCGATGCCGGCGAGCGCAGCGGCGATGAGGGCGCTCGAGTCGTTTGCATCCATGCGTCCGTAAATCGGGAGGTTGTACGGCTCGCCGTCGACTTCGAATGGAAGGTGCGGCGAGCCGGGGCATAGCGAGTAGGTGAGCACATCGTGCCGTCGCATGTCGTCAGGTGTTTTAGGCATGCCGCGCTTGGCCCAATAACTGGGCGTGGCACAGAGGGTGAGTTCCACGCGTTGAAGGCGACGCACGATCAGGTTCTCGTCGCCGATGCGCCCGAACCTCAAGGCGACGTCGACGCCTTCCTCCACGAGATCGACCACGCGATTGCCGAGTTGGAGGTCAATATGGACATCCGGATAAAGCGTGAGGAATTCGCTCAGTAGGCTAGGGAAGTCGGTTTGCACGAGCCCGTGAAGCCCCGCGACGCGCAGACGACCGCTTGGCTGAGAGCCATGCGCCTGCAATTCGCTCTGCGTCAACTCGACCATCTCCATCAGTGGCGCGCTGCGCTGTTGGAGAAGCCGTCCAGCATCGGTCAGCGTCACCGATCGCGTTGAGCGGTTCAGCAGCCGTACGTTGAAGCGCGCTTCGAGGCTCGCGACATGCTTGCTTGCGCTGGGCTTCGAAATACCTAACTTGCCCGCCGCGCGCGAGAAGCTACCCAAGTTCGCAACCTCCAAAAAGGTCTTAAGAAGGTCAAGTGCGTCCATCAAGTTTCCCAATACGTACAGGAGTCCTTCTCGGCAAAATGCTAGTTGCCCAATGTTTGAGATTCAAGAAGTGATCAGGCATTGGTCAACGCGCAGCCTTTGCAAGGATGTCGTCAGTTTCCCAGCCGCCTCCTAGAGCCATGAAGACGGCAACTTGATCCTCGGCTAACTGAGCAGCCGATGTTGCCAGTGCGGCTTCGTTAGCTGCGAGGGTGCGCTCTGCATCCAATGCTTCAAGCTGTCCGGTCTTGCCGTTCACATAGAGCGTGCGGGCTTGCCGGGCGACGGTGGCACTTTGATCGCGCGCGGCCGAGAGCGCCGCATGGCTTTCCAGCTCGCGCGCGTAGACATCGAGAGCGGTTTCCACCTCGCGCAGTGCCGTCAGCACGGTCCCGTCGAAGCGGGCAGCGGCCACTCGCGTTGTGGCCTCGGCCTGCGCAATGCGAGCGTGGGCGACCCCAGTATTTGGCAGCGTCCAACTGACCAATGGTCCCAAGCTGTAGCTGAGCGTTTCACGGTTCCCGAATCTTGCGAGGAAGCCTGCCGAGTTTGCCGAAAGGCCCAGAACCACTTTAGGGTAAAGGTCGGCAGTTGCTACGCCGATGCGCGCGGTAGCAGCGGCCAGGTTGCGTTCGGCTTGGCGAACGTCGGGCCGTCGACGCAACAGGGCTGTACCGTCTCCCACCGGCAGTAGATCGGCCAAGTGCGGTGGCTGCTCGCACCTGGCCACTGTCGCAGGGAAGTCGCGAGGCGCGACGCCCGTGAGAGTTGCCAATCGGTACAACGCGCCTTGGCGCTGGGCCTGAAGGGGCGGCAGCGCAGCGCGGAGTTGTTCCAGTTGGACTTGTGCACGTGCAATGTCGATTTCCCCAACCTTGCCTGCTTGTTGAAGCCGCTCGGAGAGTCGGACGGATTCTTCTTGCAGACGGACCGACTCTTGAGCGGCGCGCAAGCGATAGCCGCTTGAACAGGCGGTCGCGTAGGCGTGTGCTGTACCACCGGCCACACTCACACGTACAAGGTCCACCGCTGCCTGCGCAGCGCCGCTGCCGGCCTCAGCCGCCTCGATGGCGCGGCGCAGTTGGCCGAACAGGTCCAGTTGATATGAAACGAACACACCCGCGCTATATGTGCCGCTGCTGGGCGGTTCGTAGTCCTTCTGCAAGAGGCTCAAGCCCGACACCTTGCCGAAGCCAGGGCCACCGCTGACTGCCACCGTCGGCCGCTCATGTCCGTGCACCTCGGCCTCCAGTGCCTTGTCGCGCTCCAAGTTGGCAACGGCCTGCCTCAGATCGGTATTGTGTTCCAACGCCTGCGTCACTAACGCGTCCAACTGCCGGTCGTTGTAGAGCCGCCACCAGTGCGGCGGCAGAGCCGTTTCCGCCGCATTTCTGCTGACAGATTGGAATGTGCCGGCGGAGGCTGCCTGCGCGGGAGAAAGGGAGGGGGGGGCCACATAGTCCGGTCCAACAGGCGAGTGGGCGCAACCGGCCAGCAGTGCGCTTGCCGTCGCGACGCCCAGGAGTCGATGCATGGCGCTCATTCTTGGCTTTCGGATTGCCGGGCCATTGCATGCGTGGTGCTAGCGGCGTCGAGTATTTCCACTGTGACCGTCTGACCTGCGATCAAACGGGTGTCCGAGGGTACCTGATCAAGCTTCACGCGCACCGGCACGCGCTGCGCGAGCCGCACCCAGTTAAACGTGGGATTGACGGTGGGAAGCAGGTTGGCGCTGGTGCTGCGGTCGCGATCAGCGATGCCGGCGGCGATGCTTTCTACGGTGCCATCGAGCGCCGCAGCTCCCATGGGCGTTACTCGCACCCGGTCGCCCAAATGGATCCGAGTCAACTTGTTCTCCTCGAAATAGCCTTCGACATAGATCGAGCCCGCATCCACCAACGCCATCACAGGGTGGCCAGCGCTTGCGTAGGCACCTTGGCGAAGGTCGAGGTTGGTCACGAGCCCAGCGGTGGGGGCGCGCACTTCTGTGCGTTGCAGGTTCAGTCTCGAAGTGTTCAAGGCGATCTGCGCTTGCCGCAAGGCCGCTTCGGCCGATTGAAGTGCGCCTTTCGCTTGGTCTACCTTCAATCGTGACTGCTCCCGAAGTTCCTGCGAGATCAAATCGCCCAGTCCGGAATTTCGGTCGCTCTCGCGCTGCGCCTGTGCGAGCGTGATGCGTTGGTTGTTGATTGCGATGCTCTGCGTCGCGACAGCGGCCTCGGCCTGCTCTTGAGCCAGCTCGAAACGGGCCTTGTCCACCGAAAATAGCAATGCGCCAGCGGCAACGGACTGGTTATCTTGCACCGCTACATCTGCGACCATGCCAGATACGTCCGGCGCGATCTGCACGACGTTGGCCCGCACGCGGCCGTTGCGTGTCCATGGGGCGAGTTCATAGTGGTCCCATAACTGCCAGCCGGCCCAAGCGGCGGCGGCCACAATCAGCACGGTGACCAACAGACGAACAACTGGACGGGCAAAACGGGAAGCCCAGATGGGGAAGGAGAGGGCGTCAGATTTCATGGGCGGAACAGGAAGTGCGGATTTCAAGACGAGGTGGCGGTGGCGCCAGTGAGATGAGCCAAGGCGTAGAGCACCAAGACGTACAGCGCAAGGTCAAAGAGAGCGGGGTGCCAGACCCATCGGTAAGCACCAACGATTGCCAGCAGGCGGCGCATTGCCCAGGAGCACGCCAGCGCGCCGCCTGCCAGCAGCAAAAGCCAGGGCAGTTGGACGCCAAAAAAATTGACTTCGATCATGGTTGAAGTGCGGCGGGAGCCGATGGGAAAAGGTTGCGCCGAAGGCCCACAAGTGACGCGATGGCAGGCCGCTCGGTGTCTTCGATCACGGCGTCAAGCAACAGCCGATCGATTTGCGGCAGCAGCGACTCGTGACGCGGTGGCGCTCCTGCTGCCTGGGCGCGGAATACGAGGGCCAATTCCTTGAAGAGGCGGCTGACAGGTTCTCCCGGAAGGCGCCCACGATGCAGCCTTAGCGCGATGATGTCCGTCCCCACGCGCAACTCGCGTAGTGCGCGGTGTGCGGCAATCTGGACCTCTTCGGGACCGTCAGGTGCTACGCGCGGCGCCAATAGCGAGATCCTGTCCAGCATGCGACCGGCGTAGGCGTCGCGGGAAGACGCGTTCTGCGGATGGGCAGCCAGATTGGCAAGATCACTCCAAGTCGCACGGCGTATGCGCTCGGCAGTCCAGTCACGCCCCACGCTGCGCATGAGAGCGGTGAGGCGGGCCGCTATCACCGCACCCACAAACAAAGCCAGGTTGGAACTGATGAAGCTCACCAAATCGGCGGTGGCCGTATCTTGCAGGGCGAGCGTTCCAGCGACCCCGAAGAACATGCCGAGGGCCGCCAAGGAACTGGTCGGTCGTGCCATGTAACACCCGACTACCAAAAATAGAGGCGCGATGCACAGCACAAGGATGCCAAAGTCATGTGCCAGCGGCATGACCCCCAAGACATAAAAGACGGACACTGGCAACGACCACAGCAGTGCCGTGATGAACTTGTGCATGGCTGGCACAGGATCGTCCATGGTGGCGAAGAAGCTGCAAAAGACTGCAGCGCCCATGGCCATGGCTGATCCCGAGGGCCAGCCTGTCGCGATCCAGAGGGCACACGAAATGCCGGTAGCGAACACCGCAGTGATCGCCGAGCGCATCGCAAGCCCTCGGTCCAGATGCAGCACCCTGCGACCCAAGGCCGCGGTGCGCCGCAACGGCACTGCATTGCCGGCCAGACCGGCGTCGATATCGCTGCGTAGCGTGGTGCATGCGCACCAATCGGCGACCAATTCTTCCAAGCGGGTTGCCAAGTCGATCCGCAGTGCGCGGATCCAGGACGAAGCAGCCGGACCGTCCCCTATGGCGCGAAAGGCGGCGCATGCTTCGTCCACTGCCATGCTTGTCGCGCCGGGATCCAGCCAGCTGGTATGTCGCGCGAAGGTCGAGGTGACGTCATACGGTATTCCGGCCGTGGCGATGCGCAGCGCTTCCAGGCGGTCTTCTACCGCGGACAGCGTTGGGGTGAGCGCGGCGATGCGGTCTTGCAGGGCGTTGATGGCGCCCCCTGTCCAGCGTAGGTTCGTGGTGTCAAAGGGCACATGCGTGGACAGCATACGCAGTTGTGTGATGTCCAGAGCCAACCGCTGGCGGTCCGCAGCAATGCGCTCATCTTTCGCTTCATTCGGATCCTCGCGCAGCAGGTCACTCAGCCATTGGCGCGCATCGCCCAATGCTTGATCCATCAGGCCGAGTAGGGAAGGGGCCAAGCCGGCAGGAAGCGCGATACTGTGGACTAAGCTAGCACACAAGATTCCCAGTCCGATCTCAGTTACCCGTGCGACGGCCGTGTCAAACATCGCCGCAGGAGCTTCTACCAGGGGGAAACCTATCATCGCGGCTGAGTAGCCAGCCAGCATGAAGACGTATGAGCGCGCGCTTCGGTCCAAGAGCGAAAAGTAGAGGCAAAGCCCTACCCACAGCGCTAGGGCGAGCGACAGGAGCTCTGGGGATCCAGACAGCGACGGGATAAACACCACGGCGGCTGTGCATCCCAGCAAGGTGCCCCAAAAGCGGTAGACCGCCTTGGAACGCACGTTGCCGGCGAGGGGATGGGCCACGATGTACGCTGTCATGAAAGCCCAGAAGGGCCGGGGAAGCCCGTAGCGACTGGCCAGGTACAGCGCAAGCGTGGCTGCAACAAAGCTCTTGAGAGAAAAGAGCAATTCCTGTCGGGAAACGCGAGGCAGCGCGATCATGGGGCGTCGGACTGAGGCACCATGCTCGCATCGCCCAATACGACAACGAAGCGCGTGAAAAAACGGAGGACTGTGGCTCGGGTGACATCGCGAAGCCATTGACAAGCGAAGGCAACCGGCTGTGTCAGTTCCTGCCCAATGATCGTTGGGCGCAGCAGTGCGCCGGAACGCTCCCGGATGAAGTCCGAGAGGGCTCCTGCGGCGGTGTTGTGCGACCGAAGCTCCGCGCCAATGACCAGAATGCCAATGAGAACGATGAGGAGCGACTTGGCCGATTCAGCCTCACTCGTATTGCGAATCATTTTCATGTAGCAATGCTACTTACGGATGCGCCAGACTAGAATTGCAAACTTGGACGAATGATTTCTCTTTTCGGTCATCGCAGGAGCGACGCACTCGAGCAACGACGACGTACCTTGCTCAAAGCAGTCGGAACTTGAGCTGTGATCTGGGGCGAGCCTTTCCCGCTCACACGGGGGTAGCGACGCAAGCGCACCGTCGCGGACGCGGCGATGCCTGCCGATCGCCAGCAGGAACGCGGCCCGCTCGGGCGCCCATCGCGCACGCGAACTGCATCATCGACACGAGTCTGGGAAAGATGCCGTGTCGGGACCAATGTCTATCTTTAGAACTATGCGAAGCGTAGAAGTCGGCGAGCCAGATCTGGACTACGAGCCATCGGTGCCAGTCATGGCACTTCGCGTCGATGTCGCGGCACGTGAGCGCGAGATTCCGATTCACGAGCACCAGTCTGGTCAACTGGTGATAGCGCTACGCGGAGCTGTCTCCTGCGATGTGCCCGGTGCGTTGTGGATGGTTCCGCCTCAGGCAGGCGTGTGGATTCCGGGCGGGACGCCGCACAGCAACCACAGTACGGCGAACGCGGTGATTTTCTACTTGTTCGTCGCCCCCGGTGCCGCCCCCCTGCCTACGAAATGCTGCACCCTGCGCATAAGTCCGATGCTGAGCGAGATGATTCAGTATCTTGCAGGACTGCCGACCTCCTACGACGTCGGCGGGCCGACAGATCGACTGGCACACGTACTTCTTGACCAACTCTGCGCAATGCCCACAGAAGAGATCTTCTTGCCAATGCCTGAGGATGCAAGGCTGCGAAAGATCTCGCGCGCCATGATGCTAGACCCGTCTGATCGTAGGACTCAAGAGAATTGGGCATCCGAGCTTGGCATGAGCGAGCGAACGCTGAACCGACTGTGCACATCTCTGACGGGCTTGAGCTTTGGCCGATGGCGACGCCAACTGCATATGATCGTGGCGCTTCGAGAGTTATCTGGTGGAGTGACCGTGCAGCAAGTCGCCTATGACCTGGGCTATGAGTCGCCGTCCGCCTTCATTACGATGTTCAAGAAGGCTTTTGGAAAACCACCCGCAACCTATATCAATGAACGATTCCGGACTGGAGCATGACGAGCGCTCGCGGGTCAGGGTACTCGCTCGAGTTGGCGTCGACTCTTTGGCGCGATCACCTATAGGCGCGGGCGTGGGTCACGCCGCCATCAACCACCAAGGTTGAGCCCATCACGTAGTCGCCCGCACGCGAGGCTAAAAAAATAGCTGCACCTGCTATGTCTTCTGCAGTACCGATGCGTTTGGCGGGAATGTACTCGGACAATTCATCCCCGTGGTCGCGCGCGTTGCGGTTCATCTCGGATGGAAACGCACCGGGCGCAATGGCACTGACTGCGATATTGTCCTGCGCCAAACGCAGCGCCATCCGCCGTGTCAGATGAATCAAGCCCGCCTTACTGGCGACGTATGAATAGTTCTCCTGAGGATTGAGCGCGATTCCGTCGGTTGAGGCAATGTTGATGATTTTCCCCACGTGCGCCTTGGCCGCAGCGCGCAGAGGTTCGGAAAGCGCCTTCGTCAAGAAGAAAGGTGTTTTCAGATTCAAATCAACTACCTTGTCCCAGCCGCTTTCTGGGAAAACATCAAAGTCTTCTCCCCAGGCAGCGCCGGCGTTGTTGACCAGAATATCTAATGATGGTTCATGCTGGGCATAGGCAGCGGCCAAGGCTTGACAGCCGGTGACTGTGGACACGTCGAAAGGTAGCGAGACGCAGTGCCCCATTTTTGCCAACTCGTCAGCCGCCAGATTGCAGGCCGCAGCTTTGCGTGCGCTGATGTAAACGCGCGCACCCTGGGCCAGAAAACCTTCGGCGATCATACGGCCGATTCCGCGCGAGCCACCGGTGACAAGCGCCGTGCGGCCCTGCAACGAGAAGAGATCCTGAGCCTTCATTGAAACGCCTTCGTCGCAGTGTTCATACGGGTGAAATGGTCTATTTGATAATTTCGCAGAATCCGAGTGGAGCAAAAGTCATCCTTGGAAATGTCGTGAAGACACTTGCGACTCTTGATCGAGATGGCAGCCGGCGGGCAAGCGAGATCAGGCCATTTGAAGGAGTGCCCGGCGCACGTAAGCGGTTCCATCGAACAGCCGTCGAGCAGTGCGAGTGAAGTGGACCTCGCGTACCGCCCATTCGTCGTCCACAGAATGCTCAACATTCGCAAAGATTCTGAGCACCCCACTCGGATGGCCAATGCGGATGCGCGCCGGGCCGGCATGAGTTCCTCGCGCTTCTGCCGGAATCGTCCCTGCGATCTGTGCCGCCACGGAAAGGCAGACCGAGCCACCACCAGGGAAAGCCTTATGCATCGCCCCGCCGTTGAGAACCATGCGCGCGACGAAGTCGATCTCCGATGCCTCGACGATTCGATCGCCTGAGATGGTTCGATAGTCTTGCGGTGGGCCAATGAGGATCTGATATGGCGTGAGGCTCCCGGACGATGGCAAATTGCAGCGTTTGACGGCCCATTGCCTCACTTCCTCAGCCATCTCGTAGATTGCGGGATTGAGCTGGCCGGGGAGTTCCGTGCCAGTGACACCCAGATCCCCCGCGCGGATAAACACACACGCCGTGCCAACATCGACGATCGAGACGGGAATTTCGCGACCAAGTTTCGATACGTAGACCCAATTGCGTGCCTGCCCGGTAGGCAACAACTTGCCTGTGGTGGCTCCGCTGGTGCCCGAGTAGTCCAATGCGACCTCTGCGCCTGTCCCGGGCACCCCATCCACTTCGCTGTCGCCCTCCACGCGCGGCTCACCGTCCACACATTGCACCACCATTCGAAGAATCTTCCCGGTGTTGGTGTTGTGCACCCGAACAGTGGTGACAGGCTCTTGCACCGGAATCAACTGTTCCTCCAGCGCATAGACCCCAGTGGCTGAAGAAATGTTGCCGCAAACTATTTCGAAGCTCACGGTGGGCTGATCGATGCCGATCTGCACAAAGGTGTAGTCGATGTCGGCGTCCGGGCGTGATGGCGGACCAATGATGGCGCATTTGCTCGTCAGAATGTCGGCCCCGCCGAGCCCATCGATCTGGCGAACATCCGGGCTGCCGAACAGAGCGAGAAGGAATCGCTGAAGCGCCTGGGGGTCGGTAGGCACGTCCCGCTGCGCGAGAAAAACAGCCTTGCTGGTGCCACCGCGCATCATGGTGACCGGCACGCGAATTTGTTCTTTCATCGCTTCAGTGTGCACTTCCACTTGGCCGCCGTCCTTTCAGTTTTGCTGACGTTGCTTTAGCGTGGCTGCAGGCTTTCCATACTTTAGCGTGGCTAAAGTTTGCCAAACAGAACTCCAATGACCACAGGGCCGTGGATCCCCATACTTCCCGTCGCCGTGGCAAGCGCTGCGCGAACAGGAGATACTTTTGAAGATCATCAAGCGAACGGAAGCTCACTTCCGTGAAACCGCTGGCGGCATGGTGCTGATCGCCGCACACGTAGCCGGGCAGCCGCCGCAATTCCCACCGATCGAGTTCGTTCACAACGATCAGGAGATCAGGGAGATCGAGCTCGGGCCGACCGGCTCGCTCTACAGCTTCACCGTCGTTCACCCTGGCAAGGAAAAGCCGCCCTACGGTTTGGCCATGGTCGACTTCGAGCCCGGCGTGCGTGCGTTCGGGCGACTGCTGTTTGATACCCAGCCACCCGCCATCGGAAGCCGCCTGCGTGTGGTGCCCCTCACGTTGCCTGACGGCACGCCCGACTACGCCTTCCAGGAGTGATGCCATGAAACAACCCCTGATCACTGGCGTGGGCATCACCGATTTCGGTCGCTTCCCGGAGTTGACCGAGGAGGCCATGGCCCAGTCGGCCATTCTGGACGCCTTGACAGATGCGGGCACGTCTCTTTCTGAGGTGCAGGCGTTCTACTGCGGCAACGCACTCGGCGCCTCGTTGCCGGGGCAACGCGCGTTGCGTGAACTGCATGTCAACGGAGGCGCGGTCTACAACGTGGACAACGCCTGCTCCAGCGGAGCGACTGCGCTCAACCTCGCCTTGCAGGCGCTCAGGGTTGGGCAGTACGACACCGTGGTGGTGTTTGGCATGGACCATCTGAGCAGCCTCGGAGGCGGGCCGTTGCAGCTCAGCCAGAAGGACTGGAACAACCGGCGCGGCATGATCATGCCGGCCCTGTACGCCATGCGTGCTAAGCGCTACATGCACGACCACGGCCTCAAACTGGAGACGCTTGCGGACATATCTGTCAAGAACCGAAAGCATGGGGCTCTGAATCCCATCGCCAAGTTTGCGAAACAGGCCACGCGCGAGGAAGTGCTCGCTTCCCGCCCCGTGGCCGATCCGCTCACGCTGCTGCAGTGCTGCCCCGCCGTGGTGGACGGGGCGGCGGCTCTCGTCCTGAGCACCCAACCTCCGAAGGGCGTTGCAAAGCCGGTGCGGGTGCTGGCGTCCGTGGTGCAGTCTGGCCTCTTCGAAACCGCGCCGGTCGATATGACCGAGGCCGAAATCACGGCCCGCGCCGCCAAACTGGCTTACGAGCAGGCCGGCATCGGGCCGCAGGACCTGAGCCTTCTGGAAGTGCACGACGCGTTCACCATTTCCGAGTTGCTCTACTACGAAGCGCTGGGCCTTTGTGCCCGTGGCGATGCCGCGGGCTTTCTGCAAAGCGGCGCGCCCGCCCTGGGCGGGCGGGTGCCCGTCAACCCGAGTGGCGGCCTCATCGCCAAGGGGCATCCCCCGGGTGCAACCGGTGTTGCACAAATCGTTGAGGTGTGCGAGCAACTGCAAGGCCGTGCCGGAGCGCGGCAAGTGCAGGGCGCGCGGATAGGCCTCACGCAGGTGACCGGTGGCGGCATCTGGGGTGTGGACCACGCAGCCTGCTCGATCAGCATTCTTTCGCTCTGATGGCAACCAGTATGAACCAGACAAATAGAACCGCTCCCGCCTCGCTGCGAGGCCTTGTCGCCGTCGTCACCGGCGGCGCAAAGGGCATTGGTTTTGGCATCGCCCGTGAGCTCGCGGAGGCTGGCTGCCGCATCGCGCTTTGGGACCTCGACGAGGATGCGCTGAAGGAGGCCGAGCGCACCCTCTCCATTGACGGGTTTGACGTGAAGACCTTCAAAGTCGATGTCGGCTCTGTGGAGCAGGTAGAGGCGACCGTGACCCAGCTCCTGGCGTCCCATGCGCGGATCGACATCCTGGTCAACAACGCCGGCATTGGCGGCGACAGGCTCGTCTCCAAGATGGATCTCGCGTTCTGGAGCCGGGTGATCGAGGTCAATCTTCATTCTCAGTTCATCTGCTCCAAGGCAGTGCTGGCGCACATGGCGGAGAACCGGTTCGGACGCATCATCAACATCGGCTCTCGCGCCTGGTTGGGCAATCGCGGCCAGGCTGCGTACTCCGCTTCCAAAGGCGCCGTGGTCAGCCTGACCCGCTCGCTGGCGCTGGAGTACGCACGCAAGGGCATCACCGTGAATGCCATCGCGCCCGGCATCGTCGAGACTCCCCTGTTTGAAACGCTGACGGAAGAGGTCCGGCAAAGTCTTCACAAGACGGTGCCGATGGAGCGGATCGGCCAGCCGGAAGACATCGCCGGCGCCGTTCGATTCTTTGCCGAGCCTAGCTCCAGCTACGTTACCGGGCAGCTTCTCTACGTCTGCGGTGGGCGCAGTCTGAGCAGCTCGTCCGTTTGAGATCGAACAACAATGGGAGGGCCGTGGTGAAACGCAGGACATTCATCAACTTCTTCGCGGCACTAGGGCCAGCAGCGGCCACACCAGCGTTTGCGCAGGAGTATCCGTCTCGGCAGCTCCGATTGCTCGTCCCCTACACCGCTGGGGGAGGTACCGATCTCGCGGCACGAATCGTGATGAAGAAGCTAGGTGAGCAGTGGGGCCAGCCGATCGTCGTAGAGAACAAGCCTGGAGCCGGGGCCGCAATAGCCTATACCGAACTCTTGCGCAGCAAGCCTGACGGATACACGTTGACGACAGGCTCCGGCATTACATCGCTACTGAATCTCCTGAATAACAAATTGCCATTCGATGCCGCCACGGACCTGGTGCAGGTAGCCCCGTTGGCGAGCGTGCCGATTGTTCTGATCGCGGGCAACAAGGTTCCTGCCCGAAACATGGCCGAACTGATCTTCCATGTCAAACAGAACCCGGGTGTGACTTATGGAACGCCTGGTCCCGCGACTCCGCATCATCTTGCCGGAGTGCTGCTCGCTTCAATGGCTGGACTGCAATTGACCCATGTCGGCTATCGCGGCACTGCTCCCGCCGTTCAAGACGTCATCGGCGGGCATCTACCGCTTGCGATCGTCGGTCTGTCGACCGCAATTCAATTCGCCCGAAGCGGTCAGTTGAAGGTTTTGGGCGTTGGCAGCGCAAAGCGCTCCGAACTGGCACCTGAGATCCCGACACTGGCAGAAGGCGGCGTGAAGGGGTACGACGCAAGCTACTGGTATGACGTTTGCGTGGCGAAGGGTGTTCCGAAGGCCGTCGTGAGTCGCCTGCATGCTGAGGTTGCCAAGGCCCTGCAGGACCCCGAGGTTCGGACAGCGCTCACTTCGGCGGGGCTCGAACCTATGGCGGTCACACAGGACGAGTACCAACGGATGTTGCAGGCGGAACGCGCCAAATGGGAGCCGATCATCCGCGCCAACAATATCCAAATGGGTTCGTAGGATGCTGGGAAATTCTCTCAAGGGCTTGAAGGTCATCGACTTCACCCAGGTGATGGCCGGGCCGACCTGCACACTGTGCATGGCCGATCTCGGCGCCGATGTCGTGAAGGTCGAGGCACCTGCAGGCGATCTCTCGCGGGCGCTCTCGCCCTGGGTCCATGGCGAAGGCGTTCCCTTTCTTGCGCTCAATCGCAACAAGCGCAGCATCGTGTTGGATCTCAAGCAGCTCTTGCACCGGCAGGTGGCGTTGCAACTGATCGCCGAAGCGGATGTCGTGGTGGAGAGCTTTCGCCCGGGCGTGATGGCCCGGTTCGGGCTGGACTATGCCACGGTGTCTGCTGAGAACCCGCGGCTGATCTACTGCTCGGTCTCGGCGTACGGCCAGCATGGGGCCGGAAGAGACCTGCCGGGGGTGGATGGCGTACTGCAGGCGGTGAGCGGCCTCATGAGCGTCACCGGCGCACGCGATGGAGATCCGTGCAAGGTTCCGGTGCCGGTGGTCGACCTGATAACGGGATCGCTGGCCACCATCTCGGTTCTGGCCGCCTTCGCTGAGCGGCAACGGACGGGTTTGGGGCAGCACGTGGAAGCCAGCATGTTTGCCAGCGCCATCGCGCTTCAGCACGTGAGTTTTGCGTCCTACCTTGCGGATGGCCAAGTGCCCGGTCCACAAGGCAACGCGGCGCCCTATTCAACGCCGAACGAAGCGCTGCGTTGCGCCGATGGGTGGATCATGGTAGCGGCATATCACCCTGCACGATGGCAGGCCTTGTGTGCCGCCATCGGCGCGCCGGAACTGGCATCCGATCCGCGCTTCGCCGAGAACAAGAGCCGGCTCCAAAACCGCGAGACGCTGCTGCGCTTGCTCGAAGCACGCATGCTTGCCCATCCCCGCGCTTTCTGGCTCGAGAAGTTCACCGCCGTCGACATCATTTGTGGCCCTATCAACAACTATTCCGAGGTAACGCAGTCCGCGCCCTTTGTCGAAGCAGCGCTCACGGAGCGCTTGCAGCATCCAGTCGCAGGTGCTTTGACGATGCCACGCAGCGTGTTGGGTGCGGTTGGCGAGCGCCCTGAGGCGCGACGAGCCGCGCCAACGCTCGGACAGCACACCCGTGAGGTGCTTGTCGAACTAGGCATGTCGTCTGAAGACGTTGAGACGGTGGTCGCCGCCTGCTCTACACACAACTGAAGCAATCCCATGCCCATTACCAAGACAGTCCAGGATGGCATCGCCATCATCACCCTGAATCGGCCCGAAGCCATGAACTCCATCGACCCAGAGTCGAACGAGCAATTGCTCGAGATCTGGGATGAGGTATCGAACAACGAGGACATCCGCGTACTCGTCCTCACCGGCGCGGGCGAGCGTGCGTTCTGCACAGGTGCGGACCTCAAGAAAACGATGCCACCTGCCGACAGCGCAGCTCGGCAAGTCTTTCGCGGCGACACCAGACATTCCAATTTCGGCACGCTGCAAACGGACAAGCCCGTCATCGCTGCGATCAATGGCTATGCCCTCGGAGGCGGACTGGAACTGGCTTTGCTTGCGGACATCCGAATCTGTTCTGAAAACGCGCAGTTCGGCTTACCGGAAGTGCGGGTCGGTAGCATTCCTGGCGCCGGCGGCACGCAACGCCTGATTCGCGCGGTGGGACAGTCGGACGCAATGCGGATGCTGCTGACGGGTGAACGCATTGATGCCAACGAAGCATTGCGGATCGGTTTGGTCAGCAAGGTGGTTCCCCTTTCCGCGCTGCAGGAAACGGCTGTCAACCTTGCGCGAGCAATGGCCGCCAATGCGCCATTGGCGATGACCGCCGCCAAGCGACTGGCGATGACCGGACGGGAGCTGCCCCTTGCCGGTGGACTCGAGCTGGAACGCCAAGCCTTTGGAGTGCTCAGGGATAGCGAAGATCGACTGGAGGGGCGCCGTGCTTTCGCCGACAAGCGCGCTCCGGTTTTTCGGGGTCGCTGACCTGCCTCGCAGAGAGGGCGAAAAAGTCGTTGCTCCCTCTGCCATCGAATCACTCAAGAGGTCTCGTGCGACGTTGCAGCAACCGACGTGACTGACCTGATTTTCCATGGAGTAATTCTTGAATAAATTGCGTATCGCCTTGCTCTACAACCTCGCACTCATTGTTGCCGCGTCCTTCGGCGCGCCGTCGGCCATAGCGCAGCAGGCCAGCCGCCCGCCCGCAAGGATTCTTGTGGGCTTCTCGCCTGGCGGGACACTCGATGTCGTCACACGGGCGCTTGCGGATCAGTTGCATGAGCCACTCAATCGCACAGTAGTTGTGGAGAACAGGCCCGGAGCTGGCGGAAAGATCTCGATCGATGCGCTGCGTGCCGCCCCTGCCGACGGAAGCGTGGCAATGCTGTGTCCTGACTTCCTGCAATCGATCTATCCATTCGTCTTCAACAAGCTCAACTACGCTCCGGAGCGGGACATCCTGCCGGCGTCGACGGTTGTCGAGTTTCCGATGGCGCTGGCTGTACCAGCGTCCTCGCCCGTCAAGACCTTTGCTGAATACGCCCAATGGGTGCGCGCCCATCCTGAGAATGCCAATTTTGGCCATGCCGCATCGGGAGGTCCGACCCATTTCCTGGGATTGCAGATAGCCAAAGTCATCGGGACACCGCTACAGGACGTGCCGTTTCAGGGCGCTGCCCCGATGATCGTGAACCTCGTTGGCGCCAATGTTGCAGCGGGAAGTTCAACTGTCGGAGACTTTGCGCAGCACCACAACGCCGGCAAGCTTCGCGTGCTTGCAGTGACCTCTGCGCAACGCTCGCCGCTTCTGCCTGACGTTCCAACGTTCAGCGAGCTCGGCCGAAAGGATCTCACCGCAGTCGGCGTATTGGCCATCTGCCTCCCTCCTGAAACGCCTGCAGCCGTCGTCTCCGAATGGAGCACTGCGATCCGACGAGCCGTTGCAACCGAGCAGTTTGCGGGCAAGATCCGCACGCTCGGCTTTCTGGCGACGGGAAGCTCGCCGGCTGACGCTCGTGCCAGGTTCAGCGAAATGCGCGCCTTCTGGGAACCTGTGGTCAAAGCTTCGGGATTCAAAGCGGACTAGTTGTGAGCCGTCAATAGGTTGTTTGCAGTTCATTTGAGGGCGAGCATCATTCCTGCTGCCTCCGCGACGAGCACTGCATCAATGAGGAGCTCGAAGGTGTGCGTCTGGAGACGCTGGACGAGTCGCTTGGCGATCATCGAGCCGGCGAGCAGCGCGAGGCCGACGGCGAGCCCGCGTGCAATGACGGCCGGCGTCAGCACCCCGGCGATGCCGAAGGTGCCGAGCTTGCCCGCATAGAGCAGCATCGCGCTTGCGGCCTCCGATCCGAGAAACGCGCCGCCGCTCATTCCGTAGCCGGTGAACACCGGCACGCTGAGCGGTCCGGTGGACAGCACGAATCCGGTGAGGAATCCGACGAGCGCTCCGGCGGCGGCCATGTGCCTGATGCGCAGGTGGATGCTGGAGCGCCTGATGAGTCGGCGCAGCGGAATCATTGAGAGGAAGAAGGCGGCGAGGAACACGTCAACGACGATGGGCGGGATCGTCATCAGCGTGTGGCTACCGAGCACGGCGGCGGGGACCCCCGTCAGAGCGTAGGCGAGCACCGGCCGCCAGCGGATCTCGTGCCACCAGACGATCACGCGCCCGATATTGCCGAACAGGGATGCGATCGCCATGACGGGCACGGCGGTCCGCGGCCCGTATTGGGCAACCAGGACGGGCAGCATGATCAGCGATGAGCCGGTGCCGACAACGCCGCTAAGCACTCCGGCGCTGAGGGCGAGGAGGAAGAGGAGTGACAGCGCGATCATCGGGCGCAGGATCAGCCGGGGCCATCGCTCGCGGCTGCGAGGAGCGGCACCAGGATATCGCTGATCGGCGTCGGGACGCCCAAAGCGCGGCCGCGGCGCGAGACGACTCCGTTGCGAATGTCCCATTCGAGCGGCCGCCCGGCTTCGCGATCCGTGAGGATGGAGGTGCCCATGTCTGCGGGAGATGCCTGGAACTTGTCGAGAATCTCCCGCGGCACTTCGTCGGCGAGTTCTGCACCTTCGGCGCGGGCCACGGCCAGGCATTCCCGCAGATAGGCAAGGGCGAGCTCGGCGATATCGGACCGGCCGAACATGCCGGAGCGGCGGTGCGTGAGCACCATGAGTCCGGCCACCGCGTTCTGCAGCAGCTTGCGCCAGGCCAGCGCGCGGAAGTCCGCGGCCAGTTCGACGCGGCACCGTGTGCCTTGCAGTGCCTCGGCTGCCACGCGGGCGTCCGACGTGTCTGGGAGGCTGAGGCGCATGTCTCCGCGCAAGCCCACCGAGCCATCCGCATGCGCCTGTGCAGGGAACCACACGACCGCTGGAACGGTCCGCCCGCGTCGGGCATGCAACGTGATCCCCTCCAACTGCTCGACGCCGTTTTGCAGCACGCAGACGACAGTTTCTGGGCCGCTCAATGCGCTGAGCCATTCTGCTGCCGCCTCGATCTGTGTCGCCTTGACCGCCAGAAAGACGAGGTCGACGGTGCGCCCGAGCTGTGCGGGATCTACCCAAACCGGACCGGGAACGGTGATGAGGTGATCGCCATCGTGCAGTGTCAGACGATCCCGGGGCGTGCGGCCGCACAGCAACGGCGTGCGGCCGACTTCGTGCAGTGCGACCGCGACCGCGGTGCCGATGGCACCTGGACCCACAACGGCGATGGATGCAGCGTCTGCAGTATTCATGAACCTAGGTTTCTTTGAGCGTCTCGTTCAGCGTTTGCGCACGCCGTGCTTGCGCTCCTCGCGAGCGCACTGTAATATATTACACATTGTGAAAGAAAATGGTAATAGAGTTTCAGGCGACGCGCCACTGGTGCAGCTGATTGGAAGCATCCAGGCCCGAAGTGGTGACCTCGCGGCCAGCGAGGCGAAGGTCGTCGAGCTACTGCTCGCCGACCCCCTTTTTGTTGGCGCTAGCACGACCGCGCAGGTGGCTGCCCGCGCCGGCGTTTCGCCCCCGAGCGTGATCCGCGCCGCACGTGCAATCGGGTTCAGCGGGTTCACGGAGCTCAAGATCGAGATCGCTCGTGCCCGCGGTACCACCCGGTTCTTCGCGCCGCCTGACGTACTTACCGCGGGTGCAACGACGGCAGCGGTGCTTGAGGCCTCGATCCGCGCAGGCACTGACGCACTGACCGCGCTGGGCGGTGCCCTTGAACTGTCCGCGCTCGACCAGGCGGTCAGCACCATCCACCACGCGCGCCAGGTGATCGCATTCGGAGCCGGCCCCTCTGCGACGGTCGCCGCCGATGCGGTCTTCCGTCTGCGCGCGGTCGGCGTGACGACCATCGGCATCCCGGACCATCTGTCGGCAATGATTGCCACGCGCCTCCTCGGCCCCGGAGACGCTGTCATCGCCGTCAGTTCGACCGGACGCACATCGACGACGCTTGCCATCGCCGACGCGGCGTCTTCTGCCGGCGCCTCGCTCATCGCCGTCACCAACCAGTACGGCACCCCCCTGGCGACGCTCGCGAACATCGCGCTTGTTGTCGGAGGTGCACCATTGCCGGCCCAGATGGCCGCGGCCGGAAGTCGGCTGGCGCAGCTCGTGGTGATTGACGCACTGGTCGCGGCGCTCGCTCTGCGCGACCCGGAGCGCAGCGGCCGCGCGGAACGGGCGGGTATCGACCTGCCCGATATCGGCTGATGCTGCCCGGCACCGTCGCGATGGTCCTCGCCGCGGCCGTCGCCCACGCGGTATGGAACCTGGCCTCGAAGTACAAGCGCGGTGATGCTTTGTTGTTCGTCTGCGCCTATACCTGGGCTTCGGCGCTGCTGTGCATCCCGATCAGCATTGCCTTCGTCGCAAATGGGCAGCAGATGCTCGACTGGCGGCTCGTGGCGAGCGCCTCTGTATCGGCGGTGTTGCACACCGTTTACTCTCTCACCTTGCAGGTTGGCTACGACCGCGCCGAGATGGGGGTGGTCTATCCGGTCGCCCGCGGCACCGGGCCGGTGCTGACGATGCTCTTCGCAATCCTCTTCCTGGGCGAACAGCTCACCGCGGCCGCGATGTTCGGCGCTTCGCTCGTCGTGGTGGGCATTCTCGTAGTCTCCGGCAACCCGTTCAGAAGCGGGAGCCGCCGCCCGCTTCAAGGTTTGCTCTGGGGCGCCGCGACGGGGGCGACCATTGCCTCCTACACGCTCTGGGACGGCTACTCGGTCATCGCGCTGCAATTGGCGCCGCTGAGCTACTACGCTGCCACGCTGCTGCTGCAGAGCCTGATCCTGACCCCAAGCTTGTTGCGCCGACGCCATCGTATTCGAGCGTCCATCCGTGCCGACGCCGTGCCGATCCTCATCGTGGCTGTGTTCTCCCCGCTCGCGTACATCTTGGTTCTCACCGCCATGCTGAAGGCGCCGGTGGCGCTCGTCGCGCCCTTGCGCGAATCGTCCATCGTCATCGGATCGCTCGTAGCGTGCAGACTGTTCCGCGAGGGTCATCTCGTGCGCCGCATCGCCGGCGCGGCGGTCGTGCTGGCCGGAATCGCGGCGACCAGTCTGTGACGCTTTCGTCGAGCCAACTCAGTTGGCGGTAGCAAAGGCTCACAGGTGATGACGGGCTGTACCCAACACGAGTCTGGATGATGGTGCTCGCCGGGTGACGGCAGCCAGCTGAAAAGTGGTACCGAAGTGCGATGGGCAATGGCAGTGCGTCGCCTCGCTTCGCTGCTACCGGACAGAACGGATCCAATCTCGGAACAGCCTCACGGGAGCATCGGCCGCTTTCAGCGGATCGCAGACCAAGTAGTAACCTGATTCCGTTCTCGCGACGTGATCGACGGCTACGACGAGCCGCCCGCTGCGGATGTCATCGTCAACGTACGCGCGCTGGGCGATGGCAACGCCCAATCCATCAGCCGCAGCCTGGTAGCACAACGCCGCATTCGCCAAAGTGATTCCATGCAGGCGCGGGGGATCTACCAGATGAGCGGAGCTGAACCATAGCGACCAGGCTTCTGGCCTCATCATTGAGTGCAGCAGGTTGGCTTGCAGGAGGTCTTGAGGTGTCTGCAAATGCCTGGCCAGGGTTGGTGCGCAGACTGGAAGAAATTCGTCGTCGAAGAGGTGGTCCAACTCGACATCAGTCCACTCTCCCATGCCATGCCGGATCGCGCAGTCAGCGCCCTCGAGCCGGATGTCGTCCGCCACCGCAATCGTTGCGATCTCGATATCAATGTCGGGATGATGCGCGTAGAAGCCGCGCAGACGAGGTACCAACCATCGGATGGCGAGGCTTGGCGTCACCTTAAGACGCAGCCGCCTGTCGAGTTGAATGTCGGCCACGTCGTTCAACRCATCGTTCAGGCGATCGAAGGCATCCGAGACGCGGTGGGCCAGTCGCTTGCCCACCGCAGTAAGCGCGATCTCGCGGCCAGATTTCTGAAACAGCTGCGCTCCGAGCCCGACCTCCAACTGCTTGATCTGCTGGCTGACCGCACCGGGCGTCACATGGAGCACCTGAGCGGCGCGCGTGATCCCCTTGGCGCGACACACTGCGTCGAACACCCGCAGCGGGCCTAGAAGCGCACGGAGGCTGTGCATTGCGACCAAACCGGAGGCTGAGCGAACTCAGCTCTCGCCCGAGCCCGCTGCTGCAACCGTGCCGGTCGCGTGCGCGGCCGGACGCTCCATAAGGCAGATCATTGCAGCTGCAAGCAGCAATCCCGCTGCCAGACAGAGCCAGGAGATATAGCTCCCAGAACTGTCAAAAAGCCGTCCTGCGAGGAATGGGCCGACGCCGGCTCCAATGGCCACCGTGGCATACACGCCTCCGAAGAGGGTGCTGTAGAGGTTCAGTGGAAATCTTCGGCTCACCAGATAGGCCGCCAGGTCGAACTCCGCGCCAACAGCGAAACCTGTCATAAGCAACCCGGGAAGCACCAGCGCCGGTTTGCCCGTTGACAGAAGCAACATGCCGGTTGCAGACAGGGTGAAGAGCGTGGCTGACAAGCGCGCGGCATCGAACATGTCGAGCAGAAGACCGGTGACGATCCGTCCGACGATGACCGCCACGCCAAGGATGCTGGCGAGACCGGCGGCGCGATTCGGGGAAAGCCCGAGGTCGGTGAGCATCGGAACGATGTGCACGATCGTTCCGAAGATGCCGACCGAGCACAGCAGGAAGACTGCGGCAATGCGGAAGAAGCGTGGATCGGCCAGAGCTTTCAGGCTACCTTGGGGCGCGCGGCGACGCCCTTCCTCGACCGGGGCCGCATCCGCGCCCCGGAGGAAGTAGGCGATCAATGGCAGAAGTGCAAGGACCACGGCAGCGAGGCCCAGGTATGTGGCTCGCCAACCAAAGCTGGCGATAGCCGGCGTGACGATCAGCGGTACCAGGATCGCCCCGACGCCGGTTCCGGTAATGGCAATGCCCAGGGCCAGGCCGCGTTGACGAGAAAACTTGCCCACAAGAATCCGTGTGAAGGACAAGGGCGAGGTCGCGCCACCGAGCAGTGTCAGGACTGTGACCAGCGTCAGAAAACTGGCCAAACCCTGTGTCCAAACGCCCAGAAGCAGGAACGACGTGGACAGACCAACCAGGGAGATCAGGGTGACGCGTCGCGCGCCATACCGGTCGATCAGCTGCCCGATGAACGGCGCAGCGCATCCGAGCAGAACGCTGCTGATCAACGAGCCCAGAGACGCGGTGCCTCTAGTCCATCCGAACTCAGCAGCTAGCGGCTTCAGGAACAGACCTGAACTGTAGAAGTAGAGGGACGAGACTCCGCTGGCCAGGCCGAGGAAGCAGCCGAGGACATAACGCCAATGCTGCCGCAGTTCCAAAGGTGCATGAGGAGTGGGCGTCATGTGCAAATCCTTGAATCGAAGTGGAAGTAAATAGAAGAACGAAGGTCGGCACCCTTGCCGACAGAAGTCGACAGCGCCCTTTGCCCGCAATGGCAGTCGAACATGACCGAGAGATCGCTGGCCACAAACTTCGACCGCGGCCAGTCGATTGGCAACGCTCATCGCTCCCCGAGCGAGTGAGCCCTTCGATTGCGGCAAGGTCACCTTGGGCAAGCAATGGACCCGTCTTCAGCACTTCTGGATACCGATGGTTCGGTTCAGCAGCTCCTCCTCGTCGCGCAGCGCTGCCGCTGAGCCGGAGTAAGCGGCGACGCCGCGCTCCAGAACGATGACGTTCGTGGAGAACTCGAGGACCACGTCCACGTGCTGCTCCACGAGGACGCAGCCGACGCCCAGCTGATCGCTCATCCGAACGATAGCATCCATCAACTCCTCGCGCACCATCGGGGCCAGACCTTCCAGCGGCTCGTCGAGCAGCAGGATGCGGGGCTGGCCGACGAGTGCCCGGGCCACGGACAGCATTTGCTGCTCGCCGCCCGAAAGCTGCGTGCCGCCGTTGCGTCGCCGCTCCTTGAGCCGCGGAAACAGTGCATAGATCGGCGGTAGGGCAACGCTCGCCGAGCGTCCCTGCAGGCCCGACAGCAGGTTCTCCTCAACCGTCAGTGAGGGGAAGATATCGCGGCTCTGCGGTACGTAGCCGAGGCCGGCTCGCGCGCGCGCATACGTGCTCGCACCGCTGATGTCGTCGGCGCCGAAGTGAATGCGCCCCCTCATCAGGTCGGCCAGGCCCATCGCCGTCGCAAGCGTCGTTGTCTTGCCAGCGCCGTTGCGCCCAATCAGACCAAGGCGCTCGCCTTCGCGTACGCTAAAGCTGAGATGCTCGACGACCGGCAGGCCGCCATAGCCAGCCGTTACGTCCTCAAACCTGAGTGCAATGGTGGGCTTAGGCATGACCGTCTCGTCCGAAGTAGATTTGTTTGACTTGTTCGTTGGCGGCGACTTCTTGGGGCGGCCCTTCGGCCATCACCGAACCGGCGACCAGGACGATGATGTGCGAAGCGAACCGAAACACCAGGTCCATGTCGTGCTCGATGAGCAGGACAGACAGATCCTTCGGCAAACTATCGATGGCGTCCATGATGCGGCCGCCTTCTCCTTGTGGTACGCCTGCGCCCGGCTCATCAAGGAGCAACACCTGGGGCCTCATCGCGAGTGCCAGGGCGATCTCTGCAAGCCGCTGCTCGCCAAGTGCCAGTTGCCCCACCACCCGATTCGCATAGGGGTGCAGCCCCAGCATGCCGAGCGTCTCGTAGACCTCTTCGTGAACTCGTGCGGAACGCGTCGGCGAGGGCCACCACTGCATGGAGGCCCGGTGTCGCTGCAACACGGCGACCTTGACGTTGTCCGCGACGGTCAGGTCTTTGAACAGGCGGCTAATCTGAAACGTGCGAACGATGCCACTGCGCACGCGTGCGTACTGCGGCAGCTGGACGATCGAGTGGCCATCCAGCTGGATGTCACCGGATTGCGGGCGCAATGCCCCGCTCAGCAGGTTGACCAAAGTCGTCTTGCCGGCACCGTTCGGACCGATCAATGCCGTGCGGGCTCCTTGGGGGAGGGACAACGTGACGTTCTGTGTGACGGCCAGGCCGCCAAAAGAGTGACAGAGGTTGTGGGTTTGCAGTCGATGGGTCATTTGGCTCCCCCGCTGTCGCCAAGCCGCTTGGCGTACATCACGGCCCGGTCCAGAAGCCCGATCAAGCCTTCAGGCAAAACGATGAGTACGACAATCAGCATCGACCCGATGAAGAACAACCAGTGATACGGGTTCAATGTCGATGCGATGTGGTGGATGGTCATGTACGCGACGGTACCGAGCACGGCGCCCGACAGACGGCGCGTGCCACCCAGCACGATCATGACCACGACACCCGCCGACGTCGTGAAATCCAGCATGAAGAGATTCGCCACTTTGCTGGTTTGTGCTGTCAATGCGCCAGCCAGCCCCGCCACGATGCCGCCGACGGTGTAGACGGCCAGCAAGTGCAAGTAGACGCGCCCCCCCAGCGCCTGAACCCGTCCGGGGTCCTGCCGGATCGCCTTGGCCGTCAGACCGAACGGCGATTCCACCAGGTTGCGTACGAGGAAGTACACCAGCACCAGCGCGCCCAAGGCATAGAAATAGCCGGTGTGGCCCAGGAAGTTGAATTCCCAGATGCCGAACAGGGGACCGATGTTGAAGCCGGCAAGACCGTCGTCGCCGCCAGTGAGCCATCTTGCCCAGTTGGCCAGTTCAAGCAGCAGTTGGGCTACCGCGATGGTCAGCATGACCAGGGTGAGCTTGGTCGACCGCAGCATCACGGCGCCGCTCAGCAGCGCGATCACGCCGCCACCCAGGCCGCCAAGCAGCATCCCGACAATCGGATCTGCCGTCAGATACAGCGCAGTCCAGCCCGCGACGTAAGCGCCGCCGCCGTACAGCGCGGCCTGCCCCAAGGTCGCAATGCCGGCCTGGCCGAGCACGAGACTCAACGACAGCGCAAAGATGGACATGGTCGCCATGTTGGTCAGCAACCCGAGGTCCTGCGGGAACAGCGCGAAGGCCAGCAGCCCCACCAGCGTCAGCACGAGCTCTACACGGAGTTGCATCAACGGACCGGCGCGAGACGGTGCGGTCACCGTCATTGGCGCATCAACCGCGCTCATGCGTGTCTCCCGAACAGCCCTTGCGGTCGTACCAGCAAGACGATGATCATCGTCAGGAAAAACGCAGCCGATGCGAGCTGAGGGACCATGTACTTCATCGAGGTTTCCACAATGCCAAGCAGCAATGCTGCAAAGAATGAGCCAAACAGATTTCCGTTACCTCCAACGGCGACAACGGCCAGGAGGATCACCAGGTATTTGGAGGCGTAGGTCGGCTCCATCGGCAGCAGCTCCGCACCGGCGATGCCACCCAGCGCCGCGAGAGCGGCGCCAATCGCAAAGGTTGCTGCGTAGATCTTCGTCGTATCGATGCCGATGGCCCGTGCGATGGGCGCGTTATCGACTGCAGCACGCACCCGAATGCCAAAAGACGATCTGTCCACAGCCAGCCAGAGAACGGTGACGACAACGAACCCGCAGGCGACGACGATGAGTCGATGCCGAGGGACGGAGCGAAAGCCTAGGTCCACCGTGCCGTTGAATGCCTCTGGCAGCGCTACGGTTGTCACAGAGGACCCAAACAACAGGTTCACCGCGGCAGTCGCGACAAACATCAGCCCGATCGTCACCAGCATCTGATCGAGATCGTCGCGTCGATAGAAGCGTCGGAGCAGGATGCGCTCGAATAGCAGCGCAACCAGGCCGACCAAGGCGATTGCCAGCATGAAGCCGACCCAGATCGGCACGCCCAGGCTCTGCGGGATCGTGGCGGCGAGAAACCCGCCAAGCATCGCGAAGGCGCCATGGGCCAGATTCACAACCCGCATCAGACCCATGGTCATTGACAGGCCCACTGTGATCATGAACAGGATCATCGCGTATGCGATTCCGTCGACCAGAATGCTGCTGAGAAGCGCAAGAGACATGCTGCAGCCTCTGCGTCACTTGGACACGTTTTGAGTGCGTCCGTAGTCAGGTTGCATCTCGAAAGTCCGGAATTCCCGATTGACGTATCGTCCAGACGGGTCCTTTTCGACCACGCGCATGTAGACGTTTTGCACAAGCTCGCGAGAGACCGGGTCGATCTTCACCGGGCCACGCGGGCTTTCCCAAGAATGGCCCTTTGCGCTGGCAAGCGCCTTGGCGCCATCCCGCTTCCCATCCGTAGCCTTCACCATGTGATAAATCACATGCAGACCGTCAAAGGCGTTCACAAGCTGAACGGTCGGGATGGCCTTGGGAGCAACTTCGCTCAGGGTCTTGACAACAGCATTGTTCAGAGGCGAGTTGTGCGATGCCGAATAGAACATGCCAGTCTCGATTCCGAGCAGATCCGGGCCAATCGCTCGCAGTTGATCCTCATCGGTCTCGCCAGTACCGAGAAAGCGGACGCCAGCCGCCCTCAATCCAGCCTCGTTGTATGCCTTGACCATCGCGTAGGTCGCGGGGCCGCCGGGGGCAAAGACGTAGAGGGCATCGGGCTTGAGCGCCTTCACACGCTGCATCAGGGGGCCAAAGTCAGTCGTCTTCAGCGGAGCACGGATTCCCTCGAGCAACTTGCCTCCACCGCTGACGAACGCTGTGGTGAAGGCCTTCTCGGCATCGAGACCGGGACCGAAGTCGCTGACCAACGTGACGACATTCTTGACGTTCTTTTCCAGCGCGTACTTGGCCACAGGGACGGCCATCTGTGGCAAGGTGTATGAGGTGCGCAGCAGGTAGTCCGACTTGTCGAGAAGCGACGAAGTTGACGCGTTGAAGATCACGACTGGCACCTTGGCCTCTTGCGCGAGCGCAGCGACAGCCAATGTGTCGGGCGTGAAATAGAGGCCAGCGATGTATTGGGCGCCCTCCTTGATAACGAGTTCCTGCGCCAGTGCCTTGGCTTGCGCCGGGTTGATCTCCGGAAGATCGCGGTAGATGACTTCAATCGTGTGCCCCCCCGCCGTTGTGCCATGCAGCTTTTGGTACGCTTTGGTCGCACCCTCCCAGGTTTGCCCCACAGCTGAGAACGGTCCGGACATCGGTGCGATGACACCAACCTTGATGACGTCGGCCCGGGCCTGAAACGCGATCGTCGCGAGTGAAACCGCCAATGCGGCAACGAATTTAATAGTCATTTGTTCTCCAAGTAGTGGGGGTTCTGGCACCGTATGCACCAGGTTTTTGACGGAAGTGACGGGACTTTTAAGTGGGTATCAGGCTGAGGCGCCGTGTTCTATCGCGGTGGTCGCTTCAAGGGCAACATCACGGGGCATCAACGTCGCGTACTTCTGATTCATGTCGAAAAGATTGGCGTCGTGCGCCTGCAGCGACCTGTCGCCCACGCAGTCGGTGACAACGAGGGGTCGAAATCCGTGGCACATTGCGTCGACCACACTGGCGCGGACACAGCCGCTGGTTGTGCATCCTGCAATTAGCAGGGTCCGTACACCGCGTTGAGACAGCCAGGCGGCCAGCGAAGTCCCAAAAAAGGCCGAGGGATTGGTTTTTCGCAGCACCAGCTCGCCGCCCTTGGGCTGTAGATGCGGCACGATTTGGCTTTCCCGCGCATCCTCCCGCAGGGCAAGAATGGGGGGGACTTTGAGCGCGAAGATGTTGGCGTCGGCGCCATCGTCTTGGTACACGACCCGTGTGTGCACGATCGGCCATTTGCGCGTGCGCGCTTCAGCAAGAAGGCCGCGCGTGCATTCGATGGCGGGATCGATGTTGCCGCCGCCAAACGTAAGCGGATCAGCGAAGCCATTGATGAAGTCGATGATCAGCAGGCCATACGGTGCCTTGGGCGCCACGGTGTTGCCGAAACCCTGCTTTTGGTAGATGTCTTGATCGACGCTCATTGAAAAGCCTCGTCGATCACCTTGCCATCGCGAACCACGACTATGTCATCTAGCTTCACCGTGCAATTGCGCAGTGGAATGTCCAGGTGACAAGGCGTTGTGCGAGGGCCGCCGGCCTCGTTGTTCGGCCCCAGCGAGAACAAGAAATTGCCTTCGAACGAGCGAGCATCCTGGCCGGTTGTCGCCTCGCGGTCCATCAGCGACAGCGTGTGCCAGTAGCAACGTGGCTGCATCCCCCAGCCGATGTGCGCTATGGCGTAGGCCTCGGGATCCTTGTAGGCCTCCATGAATTCGCGCAGCAGGGCAGCATCGACGTCACCTTCGATGCTGCGCACGAAACCGTCGCGCAGATTCAAGGTAATCTTGTCCGAAACGTAGTTCTTCTGCGGCAGCAGGATGTCGCCGCGATCAATCACGATGGTGCCGTCGCTCCCGCCTTCGTTGGCGAAGGTAAAGAGGAAGCCGCTTGGCCAGTGATCCCAGCGCCCGGGTTCCTCGCAAAACCCGTACTCGCAGATGATCGGAAACTCGCCGAGCTGGAAAGTCACGTCCGTGCCGGCTGGCGAGGTCACGTGCATCTTCTTTGCTTTTTTAAGCAGCTTCGATGCCTCCAACACGCGCGTGCGATCAGCTTCGGTGGGCACTGCCCTCACCAGTACCTCGGGCGGCTCCACGGCCAGGAGGATCTTCGTTCCGGACTCGAGAATTTCCATCTGTTCGGGCGAGAACAGCAGCAGCATCAGGTCTAGGACGAGGTCGCTGTTCTTCATCGCCGCGAGTGCGACTGGATTGTTGGTAAGGGGAGTTTCGCCCAGGTAGTTCATCAGATCGCGGCTGGTGGCTTTCTCCGCGTTGATGGGCTGCAACTCGATCTTGGTTACGATCGCGCCGGCGGCCTGAGCTGCAATCGTCGCAGTCTGCAGCGTTTGCGGATGCGTGTGGGGGCCGCACAGGATCGAGACCTTTTGTCCGCGCTCCACCTTGCTGAGCTTCAGAACCTCGTCCCAAGCCTTGACCATTTGATAATCGCTAACTGGCATTTTTCGTCCTTTGGAAAGAAGTGTTAGAACTGCAGGAGCGCAAGGTCTTCCGGGCTGCCTAGCTTGAAGAGCCGGCGCGCATTGCCATGGCACACCTGCGCACGGGTTTTGTCGTCTAGCGGCGCTTCCTCGATGAAGGTGCAGGCCTCGGCGGTTGACTCGTACGGGTAGTCCACCGAAAAGAGCACAGCCTGCGCGCCAAGCTCGCCAATCGCACCCAACAGTGACGGCGCAGAGCAGACGCCAGAGGTTGTGATCAGAATGTTGCTGCCGATGTACTCGCTGGGTTTGCGCGCCAGCTTGATGCCCGATGGATACGCGGCGAAGCGGCTGTCCATGCGCCAGCGCTGGTACGGCAGGGCCTCCCCCATGTGGCCCAACAGCAGGGTCAGGCGCGGGAATCGGTCGAACACCCCGCCGAACAGCAGGCGCAATGCATGGCCTGCCGTTTCCACGCCCCATCCCCAGGCGGCTCCTTGGAGCACCGGCATGCCTTCCAGCAGAGCCGGTGGTTGACTGAACGCGTTGGGATGCAGATAGATGGGCACGCCGAGCGCCTGCGCGCGCTCCCAGAACACATCGAATTCGCCACGTTCGTAGTAGCGACCCAAGGTGTGGCCGTTGATCATCGCGCCTTTGAAGCCAAATTCGACCACAGTGCGTTCCAACTCTTCGGCTGCGGCCGTGGGATCCTGCAGTGCCACGTGGGCAAAGGCGCCGAAGCGTCGCGGATGGCGCGCCACGCGCTCGACGAGGAACTCGTTGTTCTCGCGCGCCCGGCGGATGGCGATGGCGCGATCCACCTCAGCCTGTACACCAGGCATCGTTTGCGACAGCACGACGTATTCGATGTTTCCTGCATCCATCTCCGCAAGGCGCTGATCGTCGAAGTCGGTCAGCTTGGCGTCGAGCTTGGCGACGAATTCGGCTGGCAGCGCTCGCGTGTATTTGGCAGAGTACTCGTCGAAGCCGGGAGCGGAGAAGTGCTCCTCTAGCGCAATTTTCGGGGTTTGATTCATAGTCGTCCTAGGTGGCCTCAGACCGGATATGCCAAGGCGGTGTCAAGAATTTCCGTGTCGTGCACCACTTCGCGGCTGGCAATTCGCAGCCGATCGCCTTCGCGCACAAAACGGTCGTGATAGATGCCAGCCAAATGCACCGTGGAAGGGCCCTCGACCAGGGTCTGCATCAAGATAAAGGGCGTTTGGGAGCCGATCGTGTTTCCCGTCTCCTGCAGTACTCGCGTGATCCCCAATACATGCAGCATGTGCCGCGGCGCGAACATCTGCGAGTGCGCGACGGCAAGGGCGCGATCAATGATCATGTTGAGACCCTCGCAGTAGACGAGTCCCACGGGCATGTTCAGAAGCGCGTTCTGGCGCGAGGTAATGCGGTACGTCGCTTCCTCGCTGAAGAAGTCGGGCCAACGTTCGACGTCGTTCGCGTCCAGGGCGGCGCAGTACTCGACATGAAAAGACTCGATCTCGGCGCGCAGCTCGGCCGCTCGCTTGGGCGAAATCGTGGACGTGGCGTAGGCGAGTCGCTCTTTCATGCTGCGCTCTCCGCGACACGGATGTCCATGACGCCTCGGTAGTATTGGTAGAGGGAGCGGATGCAGGACTCCGAGATGAGATTGCGTGCCGTGCCTTGATGGCCAGAATCGAGCTTGACGACGTTGTTGTTCGTAGACGAGTTGCGCAGGCCTTCTTGCACGAACTTCAATGCCTCGTTGTCCTCAAGGCCCAGGAAGCCGGAAGGGCCCATCAAGTTGCCCTGCCGCAGGCGGTGCCGCGTCATTTCGGGGGTGTCATCTTCATAGCCGAACATCGTCCACTGCATCACCATGCTGTTCGGACCGTTCGGGATGATCTGGCGCACACCCATGGTGTTCATCTGGCGCTGAACGATCAGATTCGGCCACATGGTCATCATGTTGGCGGACCAGGGCGACTTGAACTCTCGTACGTAGTCCAGGAACCGTTCGTCGCGCAGCCTGAGGTTGTCACTGAACGATCGCATCTCTGCTTTGTCGTCGGCGGCAACGGTGGCATAGATCTCGTCTGGCTTGGCCGAAGCCATGAAGCCGTGGCGGCCATGTTCCCTATCTGCGAACACGATCGACTTGATGCCAGGCACCAGCAGGCCAAACACCACGAGAAATGAATGCAGCAGCGTCGCGTGGTACGGATCCTTGAGGTTCTCGTGGTACATCTTCCAATTGCACGGAAGCTCGTTGCGGCAATAGCCCAAGATCTTGAGTTTCTTGCCCGAGAAGGGGACATCGAACTCCTCGACGATCTCCTTGGTCATGTACTCTTCCAGCGGAGGGGTCTTGTCGGAGTAGGTGGCGAACACCACGCCGTTGCGTGTGGCCACGCGCAACTGGCGCGTGCCGTGGTCGGCGTTCTTGAAGTCCGCCGGCATGCCGCCCACCTTGTTGATGCCGCGCTTGAAAGGAACGCCCTGCAGGTTCCCCTTGAGGTCGTACGACCATTGGTGATACGGGCAGACAAATTCCTTCGTATTCCCCTGGCTGGAGCGGCAGAATTCGGCACCGCGATGGGCGCAGCGATTCTCGAAGACGGAGATCGTGTTGTCCTCTGCACGGACGATCACCACGGCCGTGGCGCCGACGTAACCGCGTTTGTAGTCGCCCGGATTTGGAATCTCCGCTTCCAGGGCGACGAAGTTCCAGGTGTTCCCCCGAAAGATGCGCTCGATCTCCTGGTCATAGATGGCCTGACTGGTGTAGACCCAGTCCGGGATGTTGTTCAGGGCGTCCGCTGGCCAGACACACTGCTCCAATGGCGGGTTCTTTCGGGCATTTGTAATGCCGATGACCGCCTGTGATTGATACATGGAAGCTCCTTAGGCTTTGAAAGGTGGTTAAACGGTCGCGTCGGCGTCGGCTTGCATCTGCTTGGCCCATGCGCGTAGATTGATGGTGTCCAGCTGAAAGTCCTCCAACTGCACGGGTTGCCGACGATTGAAAAGAGGGCGTATCGCTCGCAGATCAGAGCCTGCATTGATGGCCACGCCGTGTAGCGGAACAGAACCCCGATGGCCAATCCACAGCACCTTGTCTTCGGCCGGGTCGCCGCGGCGCACATATTCAAGATCGGGGGCCGGCAGGCCAAGCACCTGTATGTTGTGTTTTCCTTGGTCGGTCCAGAACCACGGTACCGCCGGGCCTGGAAGAGGAGCGCCGAGCATGGCGGCGGCCGCAGTGCGCGCCTGCTCATTCGCGTTCTGCCATGATTCCAGGCGCGTTGGCGCAATTTGGCCTGGGCGCTGTTGGCTGGTGCAGTCGCCGCACGCGAACACGTGTTCGTTGCTGGTGCGGCAAGTCGCGTCTACCAGAATGCCACCGCCTGCCGCAATCTCGAGGCCCGCATCGCGGGCAAGAGCGTCGTTGGGCAAGAGACCGATTGCGACGATCACCTCATCAACTTCAAGATCGCCGACGTCGGTGATCAAGCGCATGCGACCACTTGGCAGTGAATGGACGTCGCTGAGGGAGACCCCGAGCAGGATCTGTGCGCCTGCATCCCGCAATCCAGATTCCAACCATGCCGACGCCTCTGGTGGCAGAAAGCGGTCGAGCAGGGTTGCTGCGCGCTCGAGGACTGTCACCGCCGCTCCTGCCGAGAGTGCGGAGTTTGCAATTTCGAGGCCAAGAAAGCCGCCGCCCAGAATTGCGACTTGCGGCTTGACCTGAAGGGCGGCTCGCAGCCGTCGCGCATCATCAAGGGTGCGGAGGTAGTGCACGCGGGGATTGGCAGGCGGGGCGGATGCGAGTGTGTTGGCCTCCCCGCCTGTAGCGATCAGACACATCTCGTACTCGAGCACCTGACCGTCGGCAAGGCGGACATGCTGCTGGGCTAGATCCAACGCAACAGCGTCACTACCACTCAGTAGAACAATGTCGCTGCGGGTCCAAGACTCTTCGGTGAGTACTTCGAGCCTAGGCTCTTCAGTTGCCACCAGCACGGCCTTAGACAATGGCGGCCGCTCATAAGGTTTATGTCGCTCCCGGCCCAGCATAGTGATGCGTCCCCGGTAGCCATGCTCGCGCAGAGAGTGTGCGGCGACGGCCGCCGATTGACCAGCGCCAACGATGACGACTCCAGGTGACGTCATTTGCCGACCGGCGACAACACGTAGATGTGGTCGCCCTCCCGCTTCACGGCATGAGTGCGCAGGTCCACGGTGACCGGTGCACACATCGCCTTGCCGGTGCGAATATCAAAACGGCCTTGATGCAATGGGCATTCAACACATCCGTCTTCCACGAAACCTTCTGACAGCAGGGCCGTGGCATGCGTGCACATGCTGTCGGTAGCGAAGAACTCGTCTTCGATCCGGTACAGCGCGACGCCGTAGCCAGCGACGTTGACCGTCTTCGCTTCATCGTTGCTCAGCTCTTGCGCTGAGGCGACCTTGATCCAATCCATGGCTCCATCCTGTAGTTTCAGCACTCAAAAAAATACTCAGTGAACTGTCATAATAGTGAGGTTGTTGGGTATTTTCAAGCACGGGTTTGTACTCGGTAGCGCTGCACCAGATTGGATTCGCAAACCGGGGTTAGAGGCCAATATGGGGCTGTTTCATTGGGAAGATGCACCAGGAAAGAGAGGCCGGCTGTTAGGGTTTGCGTCAACAAGTCTCGGCTTCCCATGCTGGTCTGTCAGACGTATACTTGTGCCAGTGCACTGGCATAACGGGGCATAGAGGCTCGATGACCTGCGTTGGCAACCATGGTGCGGTGTGATGCAGTTCGGCGGGCTAGCGTCCGGTTTCTGTGTCCCGGTCGCTTTAGGGAGGTGCTTGAATGCATCGTCGCAAGTTCCTAGACAAGATCGCCGTTGCGGGTAGTAGGGTGTCGCAGTGCTCGCGGAGCCGCATGCACAGCCGGTCGCGCTGTGGCTTATGGCAACAGGTTGGCTCAAGGGCTTGGGTCACATCTCGTGGACGTCGAGTTCTTGTGCAAGCGCGTAGTCGAATTGGTAGGTGGCGATTTGGAGATCAAGTGGTCGCCCGAGGAAGTCGTGCCTCGATTCAGTCATTGATGTGGGGAGTAACGCGCAACGGGGAATGCGATCACAGTGCAGAGCGTGCTCTTCATCGGAAGGAGCGCGACAACGGCGTTTGACTCTTATCAGTTCGGCCGGTTTCTCGTCGTGGAGACCGCGCTAGGTGGGCTGCACATTCAGTGCAGTCCGGCGCAAAGAAAAGTAGCTAAGGAAAAGGAAACGCATGGACCAAGCTGATATTCCGGCGAAACTACTAAAGCGCGAGGGCATAGGAGCCCGGGTGCCTCGCAAGGAGGATGCGCGCCATATGGTGGGCAAAGGCAATTTCGTCGGTGACTTCGTATTGCCGGGCCTGCAGGAAGTCGCGTTCTTGCGCAGTCCGTTGGCGCACGCCACCATTTCTGGGGTCGAGATCCCCGAGGAGCTTGCTGGGAAAGTGTTCCTGCGCGAGATGATGTTGGATGCGGCGGATATTGGTTCGCCGTCTTCGCTGCCCACCTACCAGTATTCGGCGTTGCCGCCGCTGGCTTCAGGCAAAGTCCGCCACGTAGGGGAGGCAATCGCCATGGCTGTCGCCCCGACTCGCGCAGTGGCGGAAGACTTGCTCGAGGAGGTGCAGGTCTCGTATGACGAACTACCCGTCTACCACAGCGCTGAGTCCGCCCTCGCTGCGACAGAGGAATTTCTCCACCCTGGTTGGAAAGACAATGTATTCCTCACGCTGCGGGCCAATCGTGATTTCGATGAGCTTGCCGCGAAAGCTGAGGTGAAGGTCAGTCGTACGGTCGAGCTCTCACGTCAGTGCATCGTGCCTCTAGAGGGAAAGTCGGTGTTGGCCTACTGGGATTTCCAAGCTGATCAGCTCGTGGTGGTCAGCGCGACCCAAGTTCCGCATTTGCTGCGCGTCGGAATAGCCCAGCACCTCTCGATGAATGAGGAGGCTGTGCGCGTGGTGTCGCCCGACGTCGGCGGCGCCTTTGGCTACAAGGGGCAGCTCTACCCTGAGGACCTGTGCATAGCCTGGCTGGCCAAGACTTACCGAACGCCATTCCGCTATCTCGAAGATCGACGTGAGCATCTGATAGTCGGGGCCAACACTCGACAGCACCACTACCAGCTTACAGCCTACGCGGACCGAACTGGAAAGCTATTGGCGTTGGACGCGGTTATCACGATCGATGGGGGCGCATATTCTTACTATCCCTTCTTCGTTGGACTGGAGCCTGGGCAAGCGATCGGAAATCTGCCCGGCCCGTACACCTTTCGCGGCTATCGCTGCGAAACCCTGTGCGTCGCCACGAACAAGCCGGGATTCATGGCCTATCGCGGCGTAGCGCGCACGGGGGTCTGCTTCGCGATCGAACTTCTCATGGATGCTGTTGCGCGTGAAGTCGGACGTGAGCCTTGGGAAGTCCGGATGGACAATTTGGTTCCGGCCGCTGCGATGCCGTACGTCAATGTGGCCAACAAGCACTTTGACAGCGGCGACTTTCCCGCGAGCCTCCGTCGCGCGGTGGAGATGATTGGATTCGCAGCAGTCCGGGAGCGCCAGGCTCGCGGCGAGCCGGACGGACGGCTGATCGGATTCGGTTCTGCCACCTATACAGAGCAGTCTGCTCACGGCACAACGGTGTTCGCCAACTGGGGGTTGCCAGTGGTGCCTGGTTTTGATCAGGCCCTTGTCAGGATGACCGCGGATGGCGGACTCGAAGTGCGCGTCGGCGTGCACTCGCATGGCCAGGGCATGGAGACCAGCTTCGCGCAGATCGCAAATGACGTACTTGGAATTCCGGTCGCACGAATTCGTGTGGTGCACGGCGATACAGCGCTTACTCCCTTCTCCTCGGGGACTTACGCCTCTCGAGCAACGGTCATGTCAGGGGGGGCCATTTCGACCGCGTGTAAGGAACTTTTGCCGCGCATTCAAGCGATCGCTGGATATCTCATGGGTGTAGACCCGCAAACCGTCGTATTGCTGGAAGGGTGTGCCATCGCCGGCGAGAAGTCGATCCCCCTGTCTGAAGTAGGCCGCGCGTGGTACCTCACACCACAGGACCTGCCTGCGAGCGTTCATCTCGGTGGCCTGGAAGTGTCGCGTGCGTACAAGCCAAAAGTCGATACCGGTACATTCACGTATGCGACTCACGCGGTGGTTGTTGCCGTCGATACAGAGACGGGCGAGGTCGAAATTCTCGACTATGTGGTTGTCGAAGACTGCGGCACCATGGTCAATCCAATGCTCGTGGAAGGACAGACTATCGGCGGCATCGCACAAGGTATCGGCACCGCGATGTACGAGGAGAGTCCGTATGATGATCAAGGACAGCCGCTGGCGTCGACGTTGGCTGACTACATCTTGCCTGGCGCCACAGAAGTGCCGCGCATTCGTATTGAGCACTTTGAGACGCCTTCGCCTCACACCGAGTTCGGCGCCAAGGGCGTGGGCGAAGGTGGCGCGATAGCGCCGCCGGCAGTGATCTTCAATGCCGTGAACGACGCGTTGCGAGGTACTGGTGCTGCCGAAGTCCTCATGACCCCGTTGACACCGCGTCGATTGCTCAAGGCCCTCGAAGGCTCGAAGCTGGAACAGGAGCGCGTCAAGTGAAGGCGTCCAAGTTCGCATACACACGCGTCCTCGAGGTAGATGAGGCGCTCGCCGTGCTGGCAAAAGGGGGCGGCACTGCGAAAGCGATGAGCGGAAGTCAGTCCCTTGGTCCCATGCTCAACTTGAGATTGGCGCGACCGGCGCAAGTGGTCGACGTCGCAAGTATCCCAAGTCTGCGCACTGTCAGTCGAAAGGCTGAGTGGGTCGAGATTGGTGCCGCCGTAACGCACGCCGAGATAGAAGATGGCGCGCATCAGCCGTTGGCGAGACATCCAATGCGTCAAGTCGCCTGTGGGATCGCCTACCGGGCGATCCGTACCCGCGGGACGGTCGGAGGTAGCTTAGCGCACGCCGATCCTGCCGCCGACTGGGTGGTTACGCTCGCGGCAATGGGTGCGCACATTCGGGCTAGGTCGCCGCGAGGTGAACGCACGATCGAGGTTGATGCTCTCATGCTTGGTGCCTATACAACAGTGCTTGAGTCTGACGAGTTAATTGTCTCCATCAGTGTGCCTTCGGAGACACCGACTACGCATTGGGGATATCACAAGGTCTGTCGCAAACCCGGCGAGTTCGCGGAAGCCAGTGCGGCGGTTTGGTTCGATAGCTCGCGCAAGCGAACGCGAATCGTTCTAGGGGCTGCGGACGGACCACCCATTCTGCTGAATGCGCTCGCAGCTGAGATCGCCAGCAAGGGCGCCGGCGCTGCGGGGCGTGAGCAATTGCGAGTGGCTGTCAGCGTCGCACTCCCCGAACGCGACGCCATCGATCTGAAGCGCTTCACAGCCTGTGTAGAGCGCGCAATCGAGCAGTCCGGCGTTTTGGCCGACCTAAAACAAGCGGAGTAAAGACTTGAACCCGATTTCTATTCAAGTAAATGGTCGCAGCTTCAGCCGGGAGGCCGAGCCGAGGATGCATCTCGGCGATTTTCTGCGCGACGAACTGCGTCTGACGGGTACTCACCTCGGCTGTGAGCACGGCGTCTGCGGCGCGTGCACGGTACTTGTCAACGGTCAACCTACGCGCTCGTGCATTACCTTCGCTGTGGCATGTGAGGGCCAAGAGATCACCACGATCGAGGGCTACGACGATGATGCGGTGATGCAGTTGTTGCGGCCAGCGTTCACGCGCCATCACGCGCTGCAATGCGGTTTTTGCACACCTGGAATGCTCACCACGGCGCGCGACATCGTGCTGCGTTTGCCCGAAGCAGACGAAGCGCGCGTACGTCTTGAGCTATCCGGGAATTTGTGCCGTTGCACTGGGTACCAGGGCATCGTGGACGCCATCTTGGACGTGCTGCAACAGCAGCGCGACGCTCCAGACGTGCTGTTTGAAAACTTGCGACAAAAACTGAGTTCGGCACGAACTGTCGCGACAAGCCGAGTCACGCCACTAAGGCAGACAGAACTGCCCTCTCACTCGCCCAGCAAGCTGACCAGTGCAGATTCGATCGCTCTTGCGGAGATGGCGGAAGTCGACCCGGTGGCAATGGCTAAGGCCAAGGCCAAGGGGAACGCGATCGAAGTCTATTTCGATGTGCCATATCCGCTTAATCAAGTGTGGGAATTCATGGGCGACCTGCCTGCGGTTGCATCCTGCTTGCCCGGCGCGACTATCGACTCGCACGAAGGGGAGAGGGTGAAGGGCACCATTGCCATCAAGTTCGGCCCGATGTCGGCGGCATTCGCCGGTGCGGCGCGACTGGAGCGTGATGCCGCCGCCAAGCGTGCGGTCCTTCGCGGTGCGGGCCAAGACAGTCTGAGCAAGTCGCGCACCCAGGGAGACATCACCTACCGGCTGGAGGCACTGTCGGCCGACAACACTCGCGTTCACGTGGACATGATTTATGCCCTTCAGGGGCCGCTTGCACAATTCTCGCGCTCCGGACTCGTAAAGGATTTCGTGCGTCGGATGGTGGCGGACTTCGGAAGGCAGATCACTCGGCGGCTCGGTGGGCAAACGGCCGCTCCCAACGTGCCGCAGCCCACGGTATCGATCTCCGGGATGATGTGGAGCGTGCTCTGGAATCGCATCCGCAGTTGGCTCGGAAAGCCCCCGCAGACTTAGGACGACTCGCGCCGACTGCCCTAAACGCTGTTGGGGGATGGTTCTTTAACGCGAATTGGAAACCATTGGTTGGAACTGTAGAGCATGGACGGGTGAACTATCACGGAGTCGCAATGAGTTTCTTTTCTTATGGCTACCACGTACGCGCCAACGGGGTGCGCTTGCACCTGCTGCGCTATGGAGGGCAAGGCCCTCGCTTACTCCTGTTGCCGGGCATCACGAGTCCAGCGATTACATGGGGCTTCGTTGCCGAGCGGTTGGCGCGGCACTTCGACGTGCATGTCCTTGACTTCCGGGGCCGCGGGTTGTCCTTTAGTGCACCTGGGATGGTCGCAAGCCTTGATGCAATGGCGGCTGACGTGCTCGATCTACTCGAGATTCTGGGATGGTCATCTGTGACACTGCTGGGCCACTCGATGGGCGCCAGAGTTGCGATTCGCGCTACGACGCTCAACCCAGAGCGCATAGCCAAGCTGTTGCTAGTGGATCCGCCGATGTCCGGCCCTGGTCGCCGGGCTTACCCGGTACCGCTGACTTGGTATGTGGACTCTATTCGATTAGCTGCGCAGGGCATAACAGCCGAGGAGCTTCGGCCCTTCGCCCCAACCTGGACAGAGGAACAACTGCGGTTGCGGGCCGAATGGCTCCACACGTGCAGCGAAGATGCCATCATTCAGGCGCATGTCGGCTTCCACGAGGACGACATCCACACCGATCTACTCAAGCTGCGTACGCCTGGACTTCTAATGGCGGCGGGAAAAGGGGGGGTGATGCTTCCGGACGATTTGACTGAGATCAAAACGCTCGCGCCTAGCTTGATGCAGTGTACAGCCGCCAGTGCTGGCCACATGATCCCATGGGATGACGAGGAGGACTTTTTCCGTCTTCTCGGTGAGTACCTCAAGTTCGACTTGCTGTCGTAGAAGTTGAGGCGCAGTTTGGTATTTTATTCACAGCCAAGGGGGCGATACACTCGTCGTATGACGATATCAGCGATTACAAGATGACGACCAAGCGCTCTCCCGCTCAGAAAAAGACAGGCGGTGCAATTGATGCGCCAAATCCCCCCGGCCCCGAGATCTTCAACCCTCTGCGCCAAGCAATGTGGCGCCGTCCGGGTTTTCTAATCCGTCGACTGACTCAGATCGGTCAGGCGATATTTTTTGATTTATGCAAGTCAGAAAGCATCACGCCGCTTCAGGTCGGCATGCTGACAGCACTGTCGATGAACCCGTGGCTGGATCAGAAAGCAATTGGCCGAGAGCTTTCTCTGGACCGCACGACAACTGCCGAAGTGCTAAAACGTTTGGTCGACAGAGGATTTGTTGAGACTCGAGTAAATCCGGACGATCGTCGATCAAGACTTTCGGTGATTACCAAGGAGGGCTTGAAGCTGATCAATGATTTGCAAGAAAGCATACACCGCTCTCAAGAACTATTGATCGAGCCACTATCTCCAGACGATCGCGCCGTTTTTATGAAACTACTTGTTCAGCTCGTGGATGCCCATGAAAAAATGGACAGACGGAACTGAGTCGACTGGTGCAGGTTTTTGCTAGTCCACTGAATCAGAAGAATTGGTGGTGTCGGCGCTGGGGATTGTCGTACTTCCACTTCAGCGGCTTCGGGTCCTTGTTGTGCTGACGCGATTCCGGTGAAGTACGTCATTCGATCACTCCTTCGGAAAAAGGCCACGAGTCTAGAGAGACAACTGCGCGGAATATTGGATCCGCCCCGGTCACCGGTGCTTTTGGCCGCCTGCGGGTTACTGCGCGCCCAACGCTACCCACCTCGGTGGAGTTATGCAACAGCGCCGGCAGTAACACTTCCTAAGAGAGCCTGGGAATGGACTGTTCTCCGGAGCATATGCATGCGCAGGGCTACGTGCAGTTCGAGAAAGCGCCCGTCCTGGCGCCAGTCCTTCAGCAGGTTGTCGACGGACTCGAGTCGTTGGCGCAAGGTGTTCACGTGGATCTGCAGCGAGTCGGCGGTGGCCTTCGCGTTCTGCGCATGCTCGAGGTAGGCGAGCAGGGTGCCAGTCAGGTCGGTGCTGCGGCGCTGGTCGTGCTGCACCAGGTCGCCGACGGTTGCTTCGATGAATCCCGCGACGTCGGCTGCGCGGCGGTGCTCGAACAGCAGCGAGTACATCGACAACGTCGCCTCGGGTGCCAGCTCGTGCGATCGACCCAGCGCGCGCAGGATGTCGATGCCGCGCTTGAGCGCACGGAAGCAATCGGGCAGCCCGTCGACCTGCGACAGCGTGTCGGAGGTCACGCCGACCGCGCCCAGGCGCGCATCGACGAGCAGCGTGGCCTGCAGCGTCGACTGCAGCGCCTCGAAGGCGGCCTCGGAACAGATGGCGACGATGAAACCCTCGCATTCCTCGAGCAGCGTGCCGCGCGCGACGGCCGGCCGCATGCGGCGCAGCGCGTACTCGATGTGCCGGTCCTCCACGCTGAGCACGACCATGCGCAGCGCCAGCCCCAGGTCCAACCCCAGCGGCTGGGTCCGCAGCTGCAGCGCGGCAATGGATTCCTGCTGCCAGCTCACCAGCGCCCGGATCGCCGCAGCCGATTCGCCACTCACCACCAGCTCGCTGCGCTCCTGCGACAGCAGCACCACGCCTGCGACCAGTGCGCCGCGCTCGAAGGTGCGAACCTCGTTGGCGCTCATCGCGCGGTCCGAAAGCATGAGCATGGCGCCCAGCAGCCGGTCGGCGCCCATCAGCGCCGCCACGCGCAGGCAGCGGCCGGGACCGACGTCGACTTCGTGCGAGCGGCCGGTGCGCCGGCCTTCTGTCAGCGCGTGGTGCACCATGTCCTGAATTTTCGTGCGGCCCAGCAGTTCAGTCAGCCCGCTGGCAAGGTGCGCGGGCGCGACCGTGGCGCGCTGGGTCGGTTGCTCGGCCTCGTCGAGCAGCATCATGTGGCCGCCGAGCATCGAGGCCACCATGTTGAGGATGTCGACCACGCTGCAGCCGCGCGCGACCAGTCGCGTCATTTGCTCGTGCGCGTCGGCAGCCGTCTGGATCTCTTCGGCCTGCCGGTGCAGCGAGGCGTTGGCATCGCTGGCGCGCTGGAGCGCGACCTGCGCCTCCTGGAACAGGCGCGCGTTCTCGATCGCGACCGCGGCCTGCGCGGCTAGTGTCGACAGCATGGCGACCTCCCACGGGGCATGGCGACGCGGTTGCCGGTCGCAAATGCAAAGCACACCGATGCAGTGATTCCCCACCATGAGCGGTGCACCCAAGAGCGACTGGACACCCTCGTCCTTGACCGCGAGGTCGATGCCCTGTTCGTGTGCGAAGCCATGGTCGGTCAAGTAATCGCTGCTGTGGTAGGGCGTCTTGTGCTTGAGCACGTGGCCGCAGATGCCGTGGTCCGGTGGCACGCGCACGTTCTTGAAGCGCTCGGAGATCGCACCCTCCGTGGCACGGATGTAGAAGTCGTTGCGCACTCGGTCGAAGTTCGTCAGGTAACCGATGTCGGCCGAGAAGATCTGCCGTGCGCGCCGAACGATCGCCTGCAGCACCAGTTCGAGGTCGCGGATCGACGTAAGGTCGTGCGCGCTCTCCAGCACCACCAGCAGGCCGCGCTCGCGCCGCTGCTGCAGTGCTTGCTGCTCGCAGATTGCGACCGCAGCGCGGATGCTGCCGGCCAGCAGCGAGCGCTCCGCCGGGTCGCGCACCGCGGCCTCCACCCGCTCCAGCATTTCGTCGAACTCGCGCGCGCTTGCATTGCGCTGGAGCATGGCGAGTAGCTCGGACTGAAGCTCTCCGGGCGCCAGCGACGAGGTTTCCGCTTCCCGCACGCCAATGGTCGCGGGGCCGTGGCGCGCGACTGAATCCGATGTTGTCAAAGACCTCTCCCGACTTGCGCCCTCCGGGCGGTAAAACTCAGTGCAAACCCTGATGCGAATCGTATCTGCACCCGAGGCATGTGTGAAGGATCCATAAGGTAGCCGATCTGGTGTTGTGATACGCCATAGGAGATCGCTGATGCGACCGAGATGATTCATGCACTCGCACATTAACAGTGAGAGACCACAGGAGACAACTCAGTGAAATCGCTTGCCACACTCATCACGTGGGGAACGGCTCTTTTCGCCCTGGCCACCGCTGCCATCGCCCAACCCCAGCGCCCGGCCGAGATCAAGCTCGGCATGAGCACCTTCATGACCGGACCGGCCTCGGTGCTCGGCGCGCCCGCCAAGGTGGCGGCCGACATGTGGATCGAGGATTTCAATGCCGCGGGCGGCATCAATGGCACACGGCTCAGCCCGACATGGATTGACGAAGGGCAGGGCGCCGACAAGTTCCTCTCCGAATACCGCCGCCTGGCGCAGGAGCCCGGCGAGAAGCTGATGCTGTCGGCCATCTCGAGCGGCTACTGCAATGCGTTGGCGCCGGTGGCCGAGGACCTGAAGGTCGTCAACATCCTCTGGGAATGCTCGACCGAGAAGGTGCTGGAGGAGCGGCGCTACAAGTACGTGTTCCGAACCGGTCCCAACGGCACCATGGAGATGGTGGCGGCGGTGCTGCACCTGCTGAAGCTCAAGCCCGACTTCAAGACCCTCGCAGTGGTGAACCAGGACTACGCCTGGGGCCGCGATTCCTGGGAGATTTTTCGCAACACGCTGCTGGCGCTCAAGCCCGACGTGAAGATCGTGGCCGAGTTGTTCCCGAAGTTCGGCGCCTCCGACTTCTCTACCGAGGTCACGCGGCTGCAGGCGCTGCGGCCCGACGTGGTGCTGTCCACCGCCTGGGGCGGCGACCTCGACACCTTTCTGCGCCAAGCCTCGCAGCGCGGCCTGCTCAAGTCCTCGCAGTTCGTGTTGCCGCTCGCCGATTCCTCACTCGAACGACTGGGCGACGCGGTGCCTCCAGGCGTCATCGTGGGCTTCGTGGGCGACGGCTACTTCGCGGACCCAGAATTCGCGAACGACCCGGAGGCGCGCGCCTTCGTGCAGAAGTTCAAGCAGCGCACCGGCGCCTACCCCAACTTCGCCGTCTACCACATGATCCAGGCGCTGAAGGCGGCCACCGGTGCCTATCGGCAGGCGATTGCCGACAACAAGGGGCAGTGGCCGACCACCGACCAGCTCGCGGCCACCTTGCGCAAGCTCGAGTACCGCGGCCTCTCGCGCCCGATCCGGTTGCGCGAGGACGGGCAGGCCCTGCAGGGCCAGCTGTACGGCGTGACGGCCAAGGATGCATCGCAGCCGTTCCCGGTGGCGCGGCAACTCATTTTCTATCCGGCCGAGATCCTGGCGCCGCCGGTCGGGCAGAAGTCTGCCGAGTGGGTGAAGACGCTCAAGCCCGCGCTGATCCAGCACAGCCAGATCCGGCGCGTGGGCGACTGAGTCCGGAGGCACGAGGCGCCGACCGCTCATGGATCTCAATCTCCTCCTGCTGGCCACCGTCGATGGACTGTCGTACGCCGGCCTGCTGTTCCTCATCTCGCTGGGCTTGACCCTGATCTGCGGCGTCTTCGGTGTCATCAACGTGGCCCACGGTAGCCTCTATGCCTTCGGCGGCTACAGCGCCGCCGGCCTGTTGGCCTGGCTGCTGCCCCACACGTCCTCGACGCTCGTGCTGGTGGTCTCGCTGTTCGTCGCGGCCGCCGTCGTGGGCGGGAGCCTGGGCGGCCTGCTCGAACGCGGCCTGCTGCGGCACTTCCAGGACCGCGACCCGGTTCTGCAGCTGCTCGTCACCTTCGCAGCCTTCATGGTGCTCGAGGACGTGCTGCGCATGGTGTGGGGTGCCACGCCGGTCAACGCGGGTGACCTAGCGACGCGCCTGGGCACCACCGAGCTGCAGGGCGTGACCTTCATGAACTACCAGCTCCTGTTCATTCCCGGCGTCGCGCTCGTCGCCTACGCGGGGCTGCAGTTCCTGCTGCGCCATTCGATTGCGGGGCGCCAGATCGTGGCCGTCATCCACCACCGCGAAGTGGCCATTGCGCTCGGTATCAACGCGGCGCGCGTCGGCACGCTGACCTTCGCGCTTGCGGGCGCGCTCGGGGCCCTGGGCGGCGCGCTGTCGGTGCCGATGACCTCCTTCGTCCCGGGCCTGGGCGCCGAGATGATCGTCACCTCGTTCGCCGTCATCGCGACCGCAGGACTCGGGCAGATCACCGGCGCACTGGTGGCCGCGGTGCTGATCGGCATGGCCCGCTCGCTCGCGGTGTACACGCTGCCCGAGCTGGAGGTCGTGATGCCCTACCTGATGATGGTGGCGGTGCTGCTGGTTCGCCCGCACGGGCTGTTCTCGGCGACCGCGGCGCGGAGCATCTGATGCGCACCTCGACTTCCCCAGCGGCCATGGTGCTCGCGGTCCTGCTCCTGCTCGGTGCCGGCTGGGCGTGGCCCTGGTCGCGCATGCCGATCATCACCTTCCTGTGCTTCGGCCTGGCGGCGCTCGGCCTCACGGTGCTCATGCGTGCGGGCCAGGTGTCCTTCGGCCATGCCATGTACGCCGCCATCGGTGGCTATGCCACCGCCTTCACGGTGCGCGCCTTGCCGGGCATCGACGGCCTGGTCGCGGCGGCGGCGGGCGTGATCGCAAGCCTGGCGGTCGGCGCGCTGGTCGCCGCGTTCGTGTCGCGCTATCGCGGCATCTTCTTCGGGATGCTGAACCTCGGCCTCTCGATGGTTCTGTTCTCGCTGGCCGGCAAGCTCTATACATGGACCGGCGGCACCGACGGGCTGCGCTTCGAGCGGCCCTCGCTGCTCGGCATGGTGATGGAGCGTGGCCAGTTCGAGCTGGCGATGCTGGTGCTGGCGTTGATGCTGGCCGTCGGCGTCACGTGGATGGTGCAGCGCTACTTCGACTCCTGCTCGGGGCAGGTCATGCTGGCGATCCGCACCAACGAGACGCGGCTGGAGTACATCGGCCTTTCCGCGCGATGGGTGCTTGCACAGGGCTACGTGCTCTCCGCGGGTCTGGTGGGGCTGGCCGGCTCATTGCTGGCGCTGGTGCAGAGCCTGGTGACGCCCGAGAGTGGCTACTGGATCCGCTCCGGCGAGTACGTGTTCATCGCGATTCTCGGTGGCTCGGGCCACGCCGTGGGTGCATTCCTGGGCGCGGCCGTGTTCGAGCTGATCAAGCTCACGGCAGCGGCCTATTTCACCAACGCATGGCAGATCCTGCTCGGCGCCACTTTGATCGCCGTGATCTTCTTTGCGCCGCAGGGCATCGTCGGCTGGCGCCGACGCGGCCCGAAGCCGGCAATGCCGCAGGAGGCCCGATGAGCGCACCGGACGCCAACGAACTGCTGCGCACCGAGGGGCTCACCCTGCGCTTCGGCGGCATCGCTGCCGCCGACGGAATCGACTTCGCGCTGGCGCGCGGAGAGCACCTGGCGGTGATTGGCGCCAACGGTGCCGGGAAGACCACCTTCATCAACATTTGCACCGGCTACATCAAACCAAGTAGTGGTCGGGTGCTGTTCGAGGGCCTCGACATCACACGCAAAGGGCCGCGGCAGATCGCGCGCCTGGGCGTGGGCCGATCGTTCCAGATGCCGCAGCTGTTCCTCGACCACACAGTGCGGCAGTGCCTGGAGCTGGCCTCGGTCAGTCGCCAGGGGCGGCTGTCGCGATGGACCTCGCTGTCGCGTGCCGCGGACCAGCGCGCCGTCGCCGAGATGCTGGAGTTGGTCGAGCTCGCGGCCCATGCGGACGATCCGACCGCCGCGCTGCCCGAGGGTCGGCGCAAGCTGCTGGACGTGGGCATCGCGCTGATGCTCGAACCCAAGCTGGTGATCATGGACGAGCCGACCAGCGGCGTGTCATCGGAAGACAAGCATGGCGTGATGCGGACGCTGATGCGTGCCCTGCAGCAGCGCCAGGTCACGAGCTGGTTCGTCGAGCACGACGTCGAGATCGTACGCCGCTACGCGACCCGAGTTGCCGCGTGGATCGACGGGCGCATTGCGGCGGATGGCGCGCCGGCACAGGTGTTCGCCGACCCGCTGGTGCGCCGCGAAGTGCTGGGAGAACGCTAGTGCTGCGCATTCAATCCATGAACATCGATCTGGCGGGCCAGTCGGTCCTGCGCGGCATCGATCTCGACCTCGAGTCCGGTCAGACGGTTGCCGTGGTCGGCCGCAACGGCGCGGGCAAGACCACGCTGCTACGCGGCATCATGGGTCTGGTCCCGCCACGGTCGGGCCGGCTGGTGCTCGACGGCGAGGACATCACGCACAGTCCCGCGTCGCGGCGCGCCACGGCCGGCTTCGGCTACGCGCCCGAAGACCGCGTGATCCTGCCGACCCTGAGCGTCGCCCAGAACATCGCCTTGCCGTGCGAGGTGCTGCGGCTGCCGCGCCACGAGATCCGCCGGCGCATCGACGCGGTGCTGGCCAGCGTGCCGCAGCTCGAACCGATGCTCGCGCGTTCCGGTGCGGCGCTGTCCGGCGGCCAAGGAAAGATCGTCGCGCTCGCGCGTGCCCTCATGGTCGGCGTGCGCTTCGTGCTGTTGGACGAGCCCTTCCAGGGCCTGGCGCCTGCATTGGCGCGCCAGTACGGCGACGCGCTGCGCGCCTTACGGGTTTCGCATCCCCAGCTGTGCGTCGTGGTGACGGAATCGAATGCGGCGCTGCTCGAAGCGGTACAGAGCCGCACGCTGCACATCGAGCGCGGGTCGATCACGGAGGCGACGGCCGCAACGGACGACGCTCCTGTGTGCGCAGCGGCCGCCATGCATCACGGCTGAAGTCTTGATATGGACCCAACGGAGAACACACAAGTGAGTACTGAAATGATGCAGCTGCCGCTCGGCGAGGGGCCGCTGCGCGGCCTGGTGGTGGTCGATGTCACTCGCGTGGTGGCCGGGCCCTACTGCACCATGATGCTGGCCGACCTGGGTGCCACGGTGATCAAGGTCGAGAACCCCGCCGAACCCGACTACGTGCGCAGCTTCCCCCCCTTCGTTCAGGGCGAAACCGGCCGGGCCAGCGCCTTCTTCGCTCAGTACAACCGCCACAAGCTGGGCGTGAGCCTGGACCTCAAATCGGAGCAGGGCCGCGCTCTGCTGCGCGAGCTGGTTCGCAAGGCTGATCTACTGGTGGAGAACTTCCGCCCCGGCACCATGGAGCGCATGGGGCTGGGCTACGAGGCGCTGAAGCAATGCAACCCGCGGCTGGTCTACGTGTCGATCAGCGGCTTCGGCCAGACCGGGCCCAACTCGCGGCGGCCGGCCTACGACAATAGCGCGCAGGCGACCGGCGGCCTGTGGTCGCTGAACGGCGAGAAGGGCAAGCCGCCGCTGCGCGTGGGCACCATCATCGGCGACCTGTCTGCCTCGTTCTATGCCGCCATCGCAGCACTGTCCGCAGTGATCCACGCGCGACACAGCGGCGAAGGCCAGTGGGTTGACGTTGCCCAGCAGGACGCGGTAGTGACGCTGACAGAGCATGCGATCGTCAACTACACGGTGGACGGCGTGGTCGGCGAGCCGCTGGGCAACGACCACCCGTTCGTGCGGCCCTACGGCCAGTACGCCTGCAAGGACGGCTTTGTCTTCTTCGGCGCCTACACCGACAAATTCTGGCGCGAGGCGTGCCGGATCTTCGGTGAGGAATCGCTGGTCGACGACCCCGAGATCGACACCATGGAAAAGCGCTTCGCTCCCGAAACCTACGCGCGACGGGTGCAGCCGATCGTGCAGCGCTGGTGCGCGCAGCACACCAAGGCCGAGCTCGAGGCCATGGCCGGCGACATCATTCCGATGACGCCGATCAAGACCATCGCCGAGGTGGTCGACGACCCGCACCTGAAGGCGCGCGACATGTTCGTCTCGACGCAGTTCGATGGCGCGCAGGTGCAGGCATTCGGCAGCCCGATGAAGCTGTCGGCCACGCCGGTGTGCGCAGTCGGTTGCGCGCCCGGATTCGGCGAGCACAACGAGATCGTCCTCAAGGGCTGGCTGCGCGTTGCCGCGGTCGACTACGACCGCTACGTCGCCGAGGGGGTGATTTGATGGGGATCTCCTACGCGGTGGACGAGGGCATCGCGCACGTGCGCTTCGACCGGCCCGAGAAGCTCAATGCGCTGACGCTCGTCATGTACGAGGAACTCGCGCAGTCCTTCGCGCGTGCGAACGACGATCCGCAGGTGCGGGTCGTGCTGCTCGGCGGCAACGGCGATCGCGCCTTCTGCGTCGGTGCCGACCTGGGCGAATCGATCCCGGCGCTGGCCGAAGGACGCTTCGACATCTCGGAGTGGGATGGCGCCCACATCAAACAGCCAGGCTTCTACAAGCCGGTGGTCGCCGCGATCAACGGGCTGTGCATGGGCGGCGGCTTCGAGATCATGCTGGCCGCCGACATCCGGATCGCTTCGGAGACAGCCGTGTTTGCGCTGCCCGAGGCCTCGCTTGGTTTCACGCCGGCCGGCGGCACCCTGGTACGGTTGGTACGTCAGATCCCCTACGCGCTGGCCATGGAGCTGATGCTCACGGCCGAACATTTTCCCGCGCGCCGGCTGGCCGAGATGGGCCTGCTGAACCGCGTGGTGCCGCCCGGCGAACTGGAGGCTGTGGCGCTGTCCTATGCCCGTGGCATCGCGCAGAAGGGGCGGGTTGCCGTGTCGGTCATCAAGGAGGCGGCGCTCACGCTCGGGCACCTGCCCTTCGATGAAGCCTTCCGCCGCGAGGCCGTTCTCGGTCAGCGCGCGTTCACCAGCGACGAGGCTCGAATCGGCCTGCGCCGCTTCCTGTCGCGCGACCGGTCCACGGCGGCGCCGAGCTGAGGCTGGCACGCCGTTGCACCTGCATTCTTCCATTCATCCACATATCGTTTCAGGACGTCACATGGTTCAGGACTCCCGCCTTCCCAATTTCCGCGCCCTCACACCGGCCCAGCGCCTCGATCACGTCGCGACAGCGGTCGGCCTCACCGCCGACGATATCGCGCTGCTGAAGACGCCAGGCGCGCTCGCCTTGTCGCGCGCCGACGGCATGATCGAGAACGTCGTCGGCACCTTTGAATTGCCGTTCGGCATCGCCGGCAACTTCCAGGTCAACGGCCGCGACGTGCTGGTGCCGATGGTGGTGGAAGAGCCCTCCGTGGTCGCCGCGGCATCGTTCATGGCCAAGCTGGCGCGCGAGTGTGGCGGCTTCGAGGCCTCGAGCACCGGGCCGATCATGCGCGCGCAGGTGCAGATCCTTGCCGTGGCCGACCCCTATGGTGCGCGGCATGCGCTGCTGCGGCAGCGCGATCGCATCCTGGAGATCGCCAACAGCCGCGACAAGGTGCTGATCGGCCTGGGCGGCGGCTGCCGCGACATCGAGGTGCATGTCTTTCCCGATACGCCGCGCGGCGCGATGGTGGTGATGCACCTGATCGTGGATGTGCGCGACGCGATGGGTGCCAATACCGTCAACACCATGGCCGAGTCGGTGTCGCCGCTGGTCGAGCAGCTGACCGGCGGGACGGTGCGGCTGCGCATCCTTTCGAACCTGGCCGACCTGCGGCTGGCGCGCGCACGCGTGCGGCTCACGCCCGAGGTCTTGAAGACCGCCGAGCGAAGCGGCGAGGAGATCATCGAGGGCGTGCTAGATGCCTACACCTTCGCGGCGGTCGATCCCTACCGCGCCGCCACCCACAACAAGGGGATCATGAACGGCGTCGACCCGGTGATCGTGGCGACCGGCAACGACTGGCGCGCGGTCGAGGCTGGCGCGCATGCGTACGCCTGCCGCAGCGGCCGCTATACCTCGCTCACCACCTGGGAAAAGGACAACAGTGGCGCGCTGGTCGGCACCATCGAGATGCCGATGCCGGTCGGCCTGGTGGGTGGTGCGACCAAGACGCATCCGCTCGCGCGCCTGGCGCTGAAGATCCTCGATGTGACTTCGGCACAAGAGTTCGGTGAAGTGGCCGTGGCCGTCGGCCTTGCGCAGAACCTCGGCGCGCTGCGCGCGCTCGCGACCGAAGGCATCCAGCGCGGCCACATGGCGCTGCACGCCCGCAACATAGCGCTGGTGGCCGGCGCCGCCGGCGACGAGATCGACACCGTCGCGCGGCAGATGGCCGCCGAGCACGACGTGCGCACCGACCGCGCCCTTGCGCTGCTCGAGGCGCTGCGCGGCAAAGCTTCGCTATAACCGTGGCCTTGTCTTTAGCATCCAGGAAGCCGACCGTCATGAGCATCCAACAGCACAATGAGTCCGCTTCGCCGGCCATCGCGGCGCGCTGGCGCTTTCACGCCGGCTGGCTTACGCAGGAGCGCATCGTCTTGCTGCTGGCCGTGCTCCTGTTCGCAGTCTTCAGCGTCGGGCTGAATGGCTTCGCCGCGCGCGACAACCTGCTCTCGCTGCTGCGCGGCGTGGCCGTGCTCGGGATTCTCGGGCTTGCCATGGCGCTGGTGGTGATCGGACGCGGCATCGACTTGTCGCTGGTGGCGGTGATGGCGATCTCAGTGGCCTGGTCGCTGGCGCTGGCCGCCAGCGGCATGTCGCTCGGCATGGCCCTGCTGGTGGGCGTGGCCTTCGCGCTGGTGCTGGGCGTGGCCAACGGCCTGCTGATCGCCTATGCGGAGATCCCCGCGCTGTTCTCGACGCTGGCCATGGGCACCTTCATCTACGGGCTCGGACGGATGAAGCTGATTCCGCTCGACGTGGTCTATGCGCCCGAGGACGCGGCCTGGTTCAGCCGCATCGGCCAAGGCGAGCTCGCCGGCGTGCCGCTGCCGGTGCTGTTCTTCCTTGTCACCGCCGCGCTGGTGGCCACGTTCCTGCGCTACACCCGAACCGGACGGTTCATCTATGCCATGGGCGACAACTACCAGGCCGCCCGGATGACTGGCGTGCCGGTGCGGCCACTCGTGGTGCTGCAGTACGCGATCGCCTCGTGCGTGGGCTGCGTGGCCGGCGTCATCACCGCGGCGTCGGTCGGCAGCATGAACACCCGCATCGTCAACTCCACCATGATCTACGACGTCATCCTGGTGGTCGTTCTGGGCGGCATCGGTCTGAGCGGCGGCAAGGGCGGCGTGCGCAACGTGCTGGTGGGCACCGTGCTGATCGGCATCTTGCTCAACGGGATGACGATCATGGACATCCAGTACACGGTGCAGAACGTCATCAAGAGCGCCATCCTGTTGGCGGCGCTCGTCATCGACAGCCTGATCAACCCTCGCGACGAGCAGACCGCCCAGCAGGGTGACATCTAGCGCCGCACGACATCGCCTTTTCTTTCACTGACCCAAGAGACAAGACCATGAAATCCCTGACTGTCCGACTTGCCCTTCTGACCGCCGCCCTCGCCATGGGCAGCGCGGCGCATGCCGCCGACGCACCCCTCAAGGGCAAAACCGTAGCCTTCGTGCCCACCTCGCTGGGCTACGACCTGACCGACGGCTGGAACACCATGGTGCGCGGGCAGCTCGAACCGCTTGGCGTCAAATGGATCGTGCGCGACCCCAACTGGAGCACGGACGCCGGCGCCCAGGCGATCACTTCGCTGATCAACGAGAAGCCCGACGTGCTGCTGGTGCAGAACCCGGACATCCAGTCCTATGCCCGGTTGCTCAAGCGCGCCGAGGACGCCGGTATCCGCGTCGTGCAGGTAAACATGCGCTCGGCCGCCAAGACGAGCGCCTTCGTCGGCGCCGACTGGGTCGGCATCGGCGAGGCCATGGCCAAGGCCGTGGTCGAGAAGTGCAGCCCGAAGGCCGGCAAGTCGGGCAAGATCAGCATCGTGCAGGGCGTGCTGACGGCGGCGGCGAGCACTTTCCAGATGCAGGGCGTGCAGGCCGTGCTGGCCAAGAACCCCGACATCAAGGTGGTCTCGAACCAGGCGGCCGACTGGGACGCGTCGAAGGCGCGTGCCGTGACCGACACCGCGCTCAAGCAGCATCCTGATCTGTGCGGCGTGATCGGCTTCTGGGACGGGCAGGACACCGGCACGGCAGCGGCCATCCGGGAGGCGAAGAAGCAGGACCAAGTGTTCCTCGCCACCAACGGTGGCGCCGCGCGCACCGGGTGCGCCAACGTGGCCAACGGCAACTTCAGCGCATACATGACCTACGACGTGAAGCAGCAGTCGCAGGAACTGGTGCAGGTGGTGAAGACGCTGCTGGCGAGTTCGGCGCGCCCGGCGCAGGACATCTCCCGCGTCACGCCCGTGGGCGTGATCACCAAGGCCAGCCTGCGTGACGACTCGTGCTGGAACCTTGACGAGTACAACAAGAAGTAAACACCGCGAATCACCGCAAACAGCCGACCGGCGGACCGACCCGTCGGCGCGGCGCGCATCTGGAGTTGCCGCACATGTCTGCGTCCCAAACCATCGCCCGATGGCGATACAAGTATGTGCCCGACCACGTGGTCGGGGAGATTCTGTCGAAGAACTGGATCGACAACGCCGTGCCATTTTTGGCGCTGGCCGTCGTCCTTGCCGTGTTCGGCAACCTGATTCCGAGTTTCTTCGGGGCCGCCAACCTTGGCGACACCTCGCGGCAGCTCGGCGAGTTCATCTTCATCGTCTGCGCAATGATGATCGTGATGGTCGCGGGCGGCATCGACCTGAGCGTCGGTTCGAACTTCGCACTGGGCAACTTCGTCGCGCTGTTCCTGATGAATGTGGCGCAGTGGTCGCCCTGGGCGGTGATGCCGGCCGTGCTGCTGGTCTGCGCGGGCGTTGGCCTGCTCAACGGCGTGCTGATCGGCTACCTGAGACTGCGCGCCTTCCTCACCACGCTGGTCACGCTGATCATCGTGCGCGCGGTGGTCGACATGCTGCTGCTCAAGCATGCGGTCGACATCGCCAGCAACATGCCGGAGTCGGCGGTGTGGGATTTCATCGGCGCGGGCTCCGCGCTCGGGCTGCCGCTGAGCTTCCTGGTCGCCATGGTGTTTGCCGCCTGTGCTCATTTGTTCCTCAGCCGGACCCGGCCCGGCTGGCACATCATGGCAATCGGGGGCTCGCGGCGCTCCGCCTACAACGTCGGCATCCCGGTGCGGCGCACGATCTGCCTGACCTATGTGGGGTCGGGTTTGCTGTGCGGCCTGGCGGGCCTGATGTACGCCGCGCGCCTTGGCAGTGCCGGCTCGGACACCGGGGCCGGCCTCGAGATCATGGCGCTCACCGCCGCTGTGGTGGGCGGCAACAGCCTCGGCGGCGGGCGAGGCTCGGTCGCGAAAGCGCTGATGGGCGCGGTAGTGGTGGTGCTCATCACCAACGGTCTGGTGCGCGTCGGATTCCAGAGCGGTGCGGGATCGCTGGCGCTCGGCCTCATCCTGCTGTCGGCCATCGCGATCGACGTGCGCTGGCTCAAGAACAAGCACAAGCTGCTGGCGAAGTCCTACGTATCGCCCGCCTACCTGGAGCTGCCGCCCGCGCCCAGCACCGAGGCCGGCTCGGCCTCGCCTTACGCGGTGAACGACCGGCTGCGCGACGTCGCGCTGATCGGCTTCGCGCAGGTCGAAGGACCCGAGGACGTGATTTTCGATGCGCAAGGGAACCTCTACACCGGCACCCGGCACGGCGACATCGTGCGCTTCTTCGGGCCGGACCACGAGCGCATGGAGGTGTTCGCCCATGTGGGTGGGCATCCGCTGGGCCTGGCGTTCGACCGCGCGGGTAACCTGCTGGTGTGTATCGCCGGCATGGGTCTTTACAGCGTCTCGCCCGAGCGCCGGATCGAGCGGCTGACCGACGAGACGAACCGCACGCCCTGGTCCATCATCGACGACTCGCGGCTCAAGCTGGCCGACGACCTCGACGTCGCGCCGGACGGGCGTATCTTCTTCAGCGAGGCCACGATCCGCTACGAGATGCACAACTGGGCCTACGATGCGCTGGAGAGCCGCGGCAACGGCCGCATCATCTGCTACGACCCGGCCACCCGCAAGACCCGCACGGTGCTGCGCAACCTGGTTTTTCCCAACGGGGTGTGCATGGCGCACGACGGCGAGTCCTTCTTCTTCGCCGAGACCTGGGCCTGTCGTATCAACCGCTATTGGTTCGCCGGGCCGAAGGCCGGCCGGGTCGAGCGTGTCATTGACGACCTGCCGGGATATCCCGACAACATCAACCGCGCCTCCGACGGCACCTTCTGGCTCGCGCTGGTCGGCATGCGCACGCCGTCCATGGACCTGTCGCTTCGAATGCCAGGATTCCGCAAGCGCATGGCGCGGCGCGTCTCGCCGCAGGAGCTCATCTTCCCGAACATCAACACCGGCTGCGTGATCAAGTTCGACGCGCAGGGCCGGGTGTTGGAATCGCTGTGGGATCTTGGCGGGGAAAATCATCCCATGATCACCTCGATGCGCGAGCACCAGGGCCACCTCTACCTTGGCGGCCTGCTCAACAATCGCATCGGCCGCCTGAAGCTGGCGGACGCCGACCCGACGTGGACCGGGCAGCAGAGCTATTGGGGGAGCGCGGCATGAGCACTCTGCCCAATGGAAGGTTCGGGACACTCCTCGACCGGATGCTTGGACGCGGCCCTCACGCCGTCACCGTGCCGCCGATGGACGGCCCGCTGCGGCCCAACAGCCTGCTCGACCAGGCGGCCGACCACGTGCGCGCCGTGTCGCCCGACAACCTCACGTCCTGGCGCGATCAGCTGCTCTTCAGCAGTGGGCCCGAGCTGCATGCACTCGATCCCTCCACTGGCGCATTGCGACAGATGGGCCGCATGGACGGTGATGTGTGCGCGATCGCCGCGATGGCCGACGGCAGTGCGCTGGCCGCGCTGGCGGGGGGCGGTCTTCGCACAGTCGACGAGGAGCCGGCGGCAGCCAGTCTGCTGGCCGACGCCGAGCGCCGGGTGATCCGTTGTCCCACGGCCCTGCTGGCCGGCACCGACGGTCGGATGCTGGTCACCGAAGGCTCGCGTGATCGCCTGCCGTCCCAGTGGCGCGCGGACCTGCTGCACGGCAAGGCGACCGGCGCGCTGTGGATGCTCGACCGCTGGGACGCGCCAGCGCGCCCCGTGGCCTCAGGCCTGGCCTGGCCCAGCGGCATTGCATGGCACCGCGATGGCTCGATCGTGGTCAGTGAAGCCTGGGCACACCGGCTGGTGCGCATCGACGGCCAGGGCCGGCGCAGCGTGCTGCTGGGCGACCTGCCAGGCTATCCGTCGAGGATTGCGCCCGCGGCCGACGGCGGCTGGTGGCTGTGCCTGTTCGCGCCGCGCAGCCAGTTGGTCGAATTCGTGCTGCGCGAGCGCGAGTACCGCGAACAGATGATGGCGCAGATTCCCGAGCGCTACTGGGTAGCGCCGGCGCTGGCGTCGGGCCAGGACTTCCGCGAGCCCATGCAGGGTGGCGGCATCAAGTCGATGGGCATGCTCAAACCCTGGGCGCCGACGCGCTCCTACGGTCTGGTGTGCAAGCTCGACGCCGACTTCCAGCCGCAATGGAGCGCGCACAGCCGCGCCGACGGGCGAAGGCACGGCGTAACCAGCGCCGCCGAACTGGACGGCCGGCTCTACGTGGGTTGTCAGGGGGGCGACGAGGTCGTCTCGCTGGACGTGCAAGCGCAGGAATGAAACCATGGACAACCTGATCGAACTCCGGAACATAGGCAAGGAATACCGCGGCGCCCACGCGGTGCGCGACGTCTCGTTCGGCGTGCGGCGCGGCGAGGTGCACGCCCTGCTTGGCGAGAACGGCGCGGGCAAGTCGACGCTGACCAAGATCCTGGCCGGTGCGGTGCAGCCGTCGCAGGGCCAGATCCTGCTCGAGGGTCGACCGGTGAGCTTCGCCACACCCCACGACGCACTCGGACACGGCATCGCCATGGTCTACCAGGAAACCAGCCTGGTGCCGTCGCTCACCGTGGCGCAGAACCTCTATCTCGGCGACGAGCCCTTCTTCAACCGCCTGCGCGGCTTGTACATCGCCGCGCAGCAGTTCCTGCAGCGCCTGAACTTCAATGTCGATCCAACCAAGCTGGTGTCGCAGCTCGGGGCGGCGCAGAGGCAAATGGTGGAGATCGCGCGTGCCGTGCAGCACGAGGCCCGGCTCATCATCTTCGACGAGCCGACCGCCACCTTGACGCCGGAGGAGAAGCACCACTTCTTCGGATTGGTGCAGCGGCTGCGCGCCGAGGGCGTGTCGATCGTCTTCATCTCGCATGCGCTCGAGGAGGCGCTGATGATCGCGGACCGCATCACGATCCTGCGCGACGGCGAGCACGTGCTGACCGCCAACGCGAGCGAGATGGACCGCGACCGGATCATTCAGGCGATGGTCGGGCGCTCGCTCTCGCAGGAGCTCTACGGCAATCGGTCGCAGCGCGTGCGTCGCCCGCGCGGCGCAAAGGTGCTGAGCGTTCAGAACCTGTCGATGGGCACCATCGTGAAGAACAACGCCTTCTCGCTCTATGCCGGGCAGATCACCGGCATGTTCGGGCTGATCGGTTCGGGCCGGACCGAGACGGCCAAGATCGTGGCCGGCGTAGCGAAGCGGGACTTCCTGCACGGCGGCGAAATCCTGCTCGACGGCGAGCCGGTGCGCTACCGCACCCCGCGCCCTGCGGTCAAGGGCGGGGTCGTCTACGTGACCGAAGACCGCAAGCTCGAAGGCTTCTTCGAGACCATGTCGATCGCCGAGAACATCTACACCGGACAGCTTGCGTCGTCGCCGAGCCTGTTCATGCTCGCGCGGCAAGACCAGATGCGAGAGCTCGCCGAGGCCTGGCGCAAGCGGCTGTCGATCCGTGCGATCGACAGCGATGCACGCATCGTCGAGCTGTCGGGCGGCAACCAGCAGAAGGTGGTAATCGCCAAGTCGCTGGTCCAGCGGCCTCGGTTGGTGATCTTCGACGAACCGACGCGCGGGGTCGACGTCGGCGCGATCGCTGAGATTCATCAGCTTATTCACTCGCTGGCCGACGAAGGCATCGCAGTACTTGTGATCTCGTCATATCTGCCAGAGATCTTGACGTTGTCGGATCGAATACTCGTGACGCGGCAGGGCCGCGTCGTCGAGGAGTTCGCGCCGGAAATCGCAACCGAAGACAAGATCATGTACGCGGCTGTGCATTGACCTGTCAGCAGCGAGGTTGTCACACCTACGACGCACAATCTCCGGTACGGGCTGGCTCGGACTGAAAGAGCTCGGGGCTTCGCTCCTACCGGTAACGGCTGCCTTCCGTGATCGTGTTCGTGTCCTTGATCGCGGCGATCGATTTGTCGACGTGCTTCACCGCATAGCGCGAATACACGACGTCCGTGACCAATAGTTGCGCCATCTTCGACAGCATTGCCTCGTGGTAGGGCGCCGAGCCCACTGCTGCGTCGGTGGTGTTGGTCAGCAAGGTCAGGTGCGCGCTTTGCGCCAGCGGGGAGTCGGGGTACGAGGTAATGGCCACCGTCGTCGCCCCGCGCTTCTGCGCGGTGCGCAGCGCTTCGACGACCGGTATCGTGCGGCCTGAATTGCTGATCGCAAAGGCCACCGAACTCTTGCCCAGCGTGGACGCCGAAATCTGCTGCACGCCCTGGTCCTTGTAGAAGATGCAGCGCTTGCCGACGCGCATGAAGCGCATCACGGCGTTCTCGGCCGCTAGCGTGGACGAGCCCATCGCGAAGAACGCCAGCGAATCGGCCTTGTCGATCGCAGTGGCCACCTTGTCGAGCAGCCGCAGGTCGAGCCGCTGCGCCGTGTCCTCCAGCGCGCTGATGTTGCGAAAGAGGATCTTCTTGACGATCTGCGCGTTGGTGTCCGAGGCTGAGATGTCGTCGTAGACGAAGGCCTCGTGAGCGGCCGGCACCGCCTGGCCATGGGTCGACAAGGCCTCCGCGATACCGATCTTGAGCTGCTGGTAGCTCGGCACGTCCAGCGCCTGTACAAAGCGCGTGATGGTGGACTCCGACACCTCGCAGACCTCCGCCAGGTCCTTGATCGATTGCGTCTTGACGATGTCCGGGTGCTTGAGCACGTAGTTCGCAATCCGCTTGAGAGCAGGATTCAGTTGGCCCTGCGCCTGCCGGATCGTGTTTAGCACGCCGGTCCGATCAAGCTGAGTGGTCATTTTCTGGGGCTCCTGTGGCAATGGAAGGAATTTTCCTCCATGGTAGCGGCCCCTGGGCTCGCTCTTGTTCCCTGCGCCGCCAAGTCATGGGCTCCGGGTTTTCCCTTGGGGGAAAACGATGGAAGGAATTTCCTTGCATTGAGAAAGGCGCGGTATTAAATTCCACGACAACCGATTCGAGACATGCAGCACCTATCCGATCCCATGACTTTCGCGACTACGAGCCGCCCCTTGCCGGCAGGCGGGGCGCTCGCCGGGCGCACGGCCGTCGTGACCGGCGGCACCTCGGGCATCGGGCTGGCCATCGCAAGGCTGCTGTCGGCGGAGGGCGCGCGCATCGCGATCCTGGCGCGCGACGACGAACAGCTGTGCGAGGCGCGCAGGCCGGACGTGCAGGGCAAGCCCTCGACGCCCTGGCGCCTGGCGAGCGGCGACGCCGGCCGGCCCGCGGATGTCGAGCGCTTCATGGAAGACGCCGAGCGGGACTTCGGCGAACTCGACATCGTGGTCAGCAACGCCGGCTTCCACCATGCCGATGCGATCGAGAACGTGTCGCCCGACACTTGGCGCGCGGTGTTCGACACCCACCTGGGTGGCGCCTTCCTGTTCAGCCGTGCCGCCTTCGCGCACTGGAAGCGCCAGGGCCGAGGCGGCTGCCTGGTCTTCGTGGCCAGCAAGGCGGCCGTCGCCGCCAGCCCCGGAGCCGCGGTCTATGCCTGCGCCAAAGCCGCGCAGCTGCACCTGGCACGCTGCCTGGCCGAAGAGGGTGGGCCGCACGGCATCCGGGTCAACAGCGTGCTGCCCGACGGCGTGATCCGCGGCACCGGCATCTTCGATGCGGCCCAGCGCGCCGCCAATGCGCGCCGGCATGGCGTGGCGCCCGAGGAACTCGAGAACTACTACGCGCAGCGCAACGCGCTGAAGGCCTCGATCGGTCCCGAGGACGTGGCGCGCGCGGTGCTGTTCCTGTGCGACGACGAGCGCAGCCGGAGCATCACCGGCGCCTCCCTTTCCGTCGATGGCGGGCTCACGGCCGCCTACCTGCGTTAGCCAGCGTCCAGACGCATCCCGAGAAACCTTCACACCGGAGACAGACCATGACATCCACCCGCTTCACTCCCCGGCGCCGTGCCTTCGGCGCCTCCATGCTGGGCGCCGGCGCCGCGCTGATGGCCGGCACCTCGCCGCTACATGCCCAGACCGCGCCGGCCGGCAAGGGCCGGACCTACTACTACGCCTCGCAGCTGCTCGGCCACCCGTACTTGCTCGACTGCCACCTGGGCATGCGCTATGCGGCCAAGGCTTTCGGTGCCGACATCCGAACGGTCGGCCCGCAGGGCTGGGATCCGGTCGGCCATGCCGCGGCGGTGGAGCAGGCCATCGCGAAGAAGCCGGCCGGCATCATCACCAGCCTGTGGGAGCCCGGCGCTGTGCCGGCCATCCGTCGCGCGATGTCGCAGGGCATTCCGGTGGTGGTCATCGAGGCCAACGTGCCCGACAGCGGCGCGCTGAGCTTCATCGGCATGGACAACTACGCCTGTGGCGCCGACACCGCCAAGGCGCTGATCAAGTTCGCCGGCAAGAAGGGCAAGTACGTCGCCAGCGGCAACTGGGGTGCGTCGAACACCGACGCCAAGTTCAAGGGCCTGACCGAGTACCTGAAGGCCAACAGCGAATGGGAGCTGGCCGGCCGGGTCGACGACAAGGCCAGCACCGAGGCGGCCATCGCTTCGTCCAAGGCGATGTTCAACACCTACAAGGGGATCGATGCCGTGGTCGGCCTCGATTCGAGTTCGGGCAGCGGCATCGCGCTGGCGGCCGAGGAAATGAGCGTCGACCTGGGCAAGATCACCGTGGTCGTGCACGACCGCGAAGCGCCGGTGCTGGAGTTCATCAAGAAGGGGCTCATCAAGGGCTCTGTCATCAACAAGACCGCGCTGCAGTGCTTCAGCGCGGTGCAGATGCTGGACTCCTGGAACAGCCCGAACGGATTGGCCGGCGTGCCGATCGCGGCCGATAACAAGGCGGCGGGCACCATGCCCGCGCCGCAGCAGGTGCTGATGGGCACCGAGCTGATCACGCGCGACACGGTCGACCTGTTCAATCACCAGAAGATCCCGCAGTACCGCAGCTGAGTGCCGCCATGAACGACTCCAGCCTCAAGATCGAGAACGTGTCGAAGTCCTACGGCGCCGTGCGGGCGCTGCAGGACGTGTCATTCAGCGTGCGCCGGGGCACCATCCATGCGGTGCTCGGCGAGAACGGCGCCGGCAAGAGCACGCTGATGAAGGTCATCAAGGGCGAGGTGATGCCCGACAGCGGCCGCATCGTGCTCGACGGCCAGGCCTACGAGCGCTACGAGCCCGCCTACACGCGGCGGCTCGGCGTGATCATGGTGCACCAGGAGCTGGCGGTGTTCGACAACCTCTCGGTGGCCGAGAACATCTTCCCGGACATGCGCCGCTTCCTGCGCGGCGGGATGATCGATGCCGAACGCCTGCGCGCCGAGGCGCGCCGCGCGCTCGCGAGCTTCGATTTCGACCTGCATCCCGACACGCTGATGGCCGGGCTCACGCTGGGCCAGAAGCAGCTGATCGAGATTCTTCGGGCGCTCAACCAGCCGCGCAAGCTGCTGATCCTCGACGAGCCGACCTCGGGCCTTTCGACCGCCGAGTCCGATCGCCTCATGCGCATCCTGCGCAAGCTGGCCGACGGGGGCGAGACGATCCTGTTCATCAGCCACCGCATCCCCGAGATCCTCGGCGCCTGCGACGAGGTGAGCGTCCTGCGCGACGGCCGATACATCGAAACCTTCGATTGCCGCCGCGCCACCGAGGCCGAGCTGGTCAACCGCATGGCCGGCCGCGAGCTGGTGCAGGACACGGCCGTGCGCGCAGCCGCGCCGGCCAACGGCGAACCGATGCTCGAGGTGCGCGGCCTGCGCGTGCCGGGACGGCTCGACGACTTGAGCCTGGCGCTGCGTGCCGGCGAGGTGGTCGGCCTGTTCGGGCTCGAGGGCTCGGGCAGCAGCGAGGTGGCGCCGGCCCTGTTCGGGCTGCACGTGGCAACCGGCAGCCTGCAGGTCCGTGGAAAGAACGTGCCGCGGCTGCTGCCGCACGCGCTTCGGCGCCATGGCGTCGGCTTCGTCAACACCAACCGCAAGGAGGCGGGGCTGTTCATGCGCAGCAGCATCGCGGTCAATGTCTCGGCGCCGGTGCTGTCGAATTTCAGCGGCTTCGTGGGCTGGCTGCGCTGCCGGCAGGCGGCCGACTTCGCGCGCGGCTACATGCAGCGTTTCTCGATCAAGGCATCGAGCGTCGAGGCGCCGCCATCCGCGCTGAGCGGCGGGAACCAGCAGAAGGTGATGTTGGCCGCCGCCCTGGCCGACGACCCACAGGTGGTGCTGATCAACGAGCCCACGCGCGGCGTGGACGTGGCGGCCAAGGCCGACATCCATCGCCATCTGCGCAGCCTCGCCAGGGACGGCAAGAGCCTGCTCGTGATGTCGTCCGAGTTGCCCGAGCTGCTGGCGCTGTGCGACCGCATCGTCGTCATGCGGTCGCGCCGCATCGTCGGCGAATGCGCGCTCGCGCAGATGGATGCCGAGCACATCATGACCCTTGCCGCCGGCCGCGCGCCGGTGGCGCACGAACCGGGAGTCGCCGCATGAAGCCGCTGGTCTTCGAAACGCCGCAGCCGCTGGTGCCGCCGCGCCGCCTGGCCCTGTCGCCGGTCGACCGGCAGGTGCTGCCGATCGCCTTGATGGTGGTGGCCGCAACGCTGCTGCTCGGCGTTGCACATCCGCGCTTCGCTCAGCCCGGAAACCTCTATGCGATTCTTCTCGACCTGTCGCTGCAGACGCTGGCCATCAGCGGCTTCGTGTATGTGATGGCCACCGGCGAGATCGATCTGTCGGCCGGCGCGGTCTATGGCTTCACGGGCGCGTTCGCGGGCTTCCTGATGCACATGGAACTGCCCTTTCTCGTCGCGGCGGGGCTGTCTCTTGCGTGCGCGCTGCTGTTTGGCCTGGTCAACGGATGGCTGGCGGTGCGGCTCAGGCTCAACTCGCTGATGCTGACCATCGGCACCATGGTGCTGATACGGGGTCTGAGCGGCGTGCTCAACACCGTGCTCGTGGGGCAGACCTTTTCGTCGGAGTTCCGCCATCTGGCGCGCATGCAGGTGGGCGGCGTGCACCTGATGGTGATCGTCGCTCTGGCGATGCTGGTGGCCTTCACGCTGCTCGAGCGCCGCACCGCGATGTTCCGCCGCCTGTACCTGGCAGGAGAGAGCGCGGCGAGCGCGGTGCTCTACGGCATTCGCGTCGACCGCATCAAGATCGCGGCTTTCGCCTGTAGCGCGCTGGCCGCGGGAGCCGCCGGGCTGGTCGCGGCCTCGCGGGTCACGCATGCCGACGCCCAGCTCGGCGACGGGCTCGAGTTCACGCTGGTCACGGCCGCCGTGTTGGGCGGCGCCAGCCTGGCCGGCGGCAAAGGCACCTTGGGCGGTGCATTCCTCGGGCTGGCCTTTCTGGCGGTCGTGATCAACGGCATGGTGGCCTTCGACGTCGAGCCCGCGCTGCAGTCGCTGGTGATTGGCGTGCTGCTGATCGTGGCTGTGGCGCTCGACCGGCGCCTCGAACTCAGCCGCCGCTGAAGCAGAAGGAGACGACCATGGTCAATTTCATTCTTCGTTCACTGCGCATTCCGGCCGGCCTCGTGGTGCTGGCGCTGGCCGCGCTGCTGCTTGGCAGCGACGCCTTCGGCGACATCAACAACCTTGATTCGTTGCAGACCATCGTCGGTCCGCTGCTGATCCTCGTGGTCGGCATGACGCTGCTCTTCGTCGTGGGCAACTTCGACCTGTCGATCGGCGCTGTGATGGGGCTCGCCGGCATCGTCGCGGCGATCGCCATGAACGCCGGGCTCGGCGTGTTCACCGCCTGCCTGCTCGCGCTGGGCTGCGGCCTGCTGGTGGGGGCGCTCAACGGCTTCCTGGTGGCGGTGCTGGGCATCAATCCGCTGATCGCGACGCTGGCGATGCTGGCCATCGTGCGCGGCGTGATCGAGTGGCTGGTGCGCGGCCTCGGTGTGGCGGGATTCACCTCGATGCCGGCCGATTTCGTGGCCCTCGGCAATGCCAAGTTGCTGGGGCTCTATGCGGTGGTCTGGGTCGGGCTGGCGCTGGTGCTGACCGCCGACTGGGGGCTGGCGCGCTGGCCACGGCTGCGGCAGCTCTATCTGATCGGCGGCAATCCGGCCTCGGCGCGGCTGCTCGGCCTGCCGGTGCGCGGCGCGACCTTCAGTGTGTTCGTACTGACCGGCGGCCTGGCGGCGCTGGCCGGCCTGCTGGCCACGGCGCGCGTCGGCATGGCCAATCGCTACCTGGGCATCGGCGCCGAGATGGAGGTGATCATCGCCTGCCTGATCGGCGGAGCGGTGCTGGCGGGCGGGCGCGGCTCGGTGCTGTGCGCGGCGCTGGGTGCGCTTTTCATGGCGTTGTTGAAGAATGGCTTCAACCTGGTCGAGGTCGCGCCGCAATGGCAGGGCGTGGCGCTGGGCGCCATCCTGACGCTGGTGGTGGTGCTCGACGGGCTGACCGCGCTGCGCCGGCGCAGGCAGGGCCTGGCGGCTTGAGGCGACACAAGAAAACGGAGACGAAGACATGGCTTATCTGATCGGGGTCGATATCGGCACCATGGGCACCAAGACCGCGCTTTACGACGAGAGCGGCCATTTGGTGGCCGATGCGTTCGAGGAGTCGAAGCTGCTCTACCCGGCGCCCGGCGCCGTGGAGCAACTGCCCGACGACATCTACGGCGCGGCGGTGAACACCATCAAGGCATGCATCACGCGCTCGGGTGTGAATCCGCGCGACATCGCGGGCATCGCCTGCGACGGCCAGATGGCCGGCGTCGGCACGGTCGACGTCGAGGGTGACGCGCCCACGGTCTACGACTCCTGGCTCGACACGCGCTGTGCGCCCTACATCGAGCAGCTCAAGCGATGCCGCGGCGAGATCATCCGCTCGGCGGGTGGGCCGCCGTCGTTCTCGCACGGCGCCAAGATGCTCTACTGGAAGAACGAGCATCCCGACATCTATCGCCGCATCAGCAAGTTCGTCGTGCCCTCGGCCTACGTGGCTGGCCGCATGGCGGGGCTGCGCGGCGGCGATGCCTACATCGACCGCACCTACCTGCCATTCAGCAACTTCGCCGACACCGCGCGCAGCCGCTGGAACAAGGACCTGCTGAGCGAGTTCGGCCTGGACGACAGCAAGCTGCCGCGCATCGTCGACCCGACCGACATCGTCGGGCGCGTCGACAGCCGCGCGGCCGCGCTGACCGGCCTGCGCGAAGGCACGCCGATCGCTGCCGGCTGCGGCGACGCCACGGCCAACGTGCTGGGCGCCGGCATCGTGCAGCCCGGCATGGTGTTCGACGTGGCGGGCACAGCCGCCTGCCTGTCGATCGTGGTCGACCGCTACGTGGCGGACGAGGGCGACGGCATGCTGTTTTCGTGCCCGCACGTGATCCCCGGGCTGTACTTCGCGATGGCCTACGTCAACGGCGGCGGGCTCAACCTGCGCTGGTTCCGCGACGAGTTCTCCCAACTCGAGAAGGCGATCTGCGAGCTCGACGACGAGAGCGTCTACCAGCGACTGGGCCGCATGGCCGAGAAGGCGCCGCCGGGCGCCGACCGCCTTTTGTTCCTGCCGCACCTGGGCGGGCGCGTGTGCCCCAACAACACGACCATGCGAGGCGCGTTCATCGGCCTGAACTGGGCGCACAAGCGCAAGCATCTCTACCGCGCCATCCTCGAAGGCATCGGCTATGAATACCGGGCCTACCTCAAGAGCGTCGAGGCGCTGGTGCCGGGCTTCCATGCGAGCCACGTGATCGGCATCGGCGGCGGGGCGCGCAGCCAGGTGTTCAAGCAGGTGAAGGCCGACATCCTCGGGCTGCCGTACCGCACGCTCGACCGCGAGGAATTCGGCACGCTGGGTGCCGCGCTCGTGGCCGGCAAGGCCGTGGGCCTCTACAGCGACCTGGCCGCCGCATCGCAGCAGATGAACCGCACCAAGGGCGATCCGATCGAACCCAATGCCGCGTTGAAGCCGCTCTACGACGACATGGCCGAGGCCTACCTCGACATGCTCGCGAGCAACCAGAGCGTGTTCGACAAGCTGGCCCGCGCGGGCGGCACCGCCGGGCACTGATTTCTTCGCGCACAGCCGACCGACGCCTTCGCTCGCCTTGTTGATAGAAGTAAATTCCTTCCATAAAACATTTGACGGAAAGTAATTCGATGCATAAGATTCGCCCACCGATGAACCCGACAACAGGAGACGCACATGTCTGAGGGAAAGCTCGCCGGCCGCGTGGCCGTGGTCACCGGGGGGTCCTATGGCATCGGCCGTGCCACCGCACTGCGCCTGGCGCAGGAGGGTGCCTCGGTCGCGATCCTGGCGCGCGGCGCAGAGCGGCTCGACGAAACAATCGCGCTGCTCCAAGCCATCGGCGGCGCCGACCGCTCGCTCGCGGTGCAGGCCGATGTCAGCATCCCGGATAGCGTGAGCGCCGCCTTCGAGCAGGTGCGCCAGCGCTTCGGCGGCTTCGACATCGTGGTGAGCAATGCCGGCTCGCACTTCGGTGCGGCCATCGAGGACACCAGCGTCGAGCAGTGGCGGCTGATGCTCGAGACCCACGCCGGCGGCTCCTTCCTGGTCAGCCAGCAGGCCTTTCGCGAATGGAAGCGGCGCGGCATCGGCGGCCAGCTGGTCTTCGTGACCAGCAAGTCGGCGGTGGCCGCCACGCCCAAGGCCGCTGCCTACAGCGCGGCCAAGGCGGCCCAGCTGCACCTCGGCCGCTGCCTCGCGGAAGAGGGCGGGCCCTTCGGCATCCGCGTGAACATGGTGCTGCCCGACGGCGTGATCCGAGGCACTGGCATCTTCACGCCCGAGCAGCGCATCAACGCGGCCAAGCGCCATGGCGTGGCGCCCGACCAGCTCGAGGATTTCTATCGCCAGCGCAACGCGCTCAAGGTCAGCATCACGCCCGAAGAGGTGGCCAAGGCGGTGCTGTTCCTGTGCTGCGACGACAGCGCTGTGATCAATGGCGCTGCCCTGACGGTCGACGGCGGCGTGGTCGGCGGCTACGTGCGCTGAGGAGCATCGACATGCTTTTCACTCCCATCGAATTCCGCGACGTGCAGGCCCGCAACCGGCTCATGATGTCCGCCATGTGCCAGTACATCGCCGACGACGGCTTTGCGAACGACTGGCACCTGACCCACTATGCGAGCCGTGCGGTCGGCCAGGCCGGGCTCATCTCCCTGGAGATGACGGCGGTGCATCCGCTCGGGCGTATCACGCCCGGCTGCCTGGGCATCTGGAAGGACGAACACGTGCCCGGCCTGCGCGGCATCGCACGCAGCTGCCAGCAGCACGGCGCTAGGGTCGGCGTGCAGCTCGGCCACGCGGGCCGCAAGGGCGAATTCTTCGACCAGGGGTTGGTGGCGCCGTCGCCGGTCGCCTTCGCCGACAAGTGGCCGGCGCCCCGCGAGCTGACGCACGCCGAGGTCCGCGAGCTTGTCGACTGCTATGCCCAGGCGGCCCGGCGCGCCCATGAAGCCGGCTTCGACTACATCGAGCTGCATGCGGCGCACGGCTACCTGATCAACCAGTTCACCTCGCCGCTGAGCAACCGGCGCGACGATGCTTACGGCAGCGACAAGCTGCGCTTCCTGCGCGAGGTGCTGCAGGCGCTGCGCGAAGCCTGGCCGCGCCACAAGCCGATCTTCATGAAGGTCTCGACCATCGAGCGCGACGAGGGCGGTGCGCAGCAGGCCGAGGTGGTGGCCCGCGTGGCCGGCCTGCGCGACTACGTCGACCTGGTCATCGCGAGCTCGGGCGCGATGGCGCCGACCAGCGGGATCCGCTTCGATGCCTTCCCCGGCTACCAGGTGCCGTTCGCCGAAGCGATCCGCCGCGAGGCCGGCGTGCCGAGCGCCGCGGTCGGCATGCTCGACCACCCGCTGCTGGCCGAGGAAGTGCTCAAGAACGGCCGCGCCGACGTGGTTGCCGTCGGCCGCCAGTTCCTGCGCGACCCGTACTACCCGCTGCATGCGGCGCGGGTGCTGGGCGCCGAGATCGCCTGGCCCAAGCCCTACGAGAAAGCCAGGAAGGACTGGAAGTACCTGGTCTGAACCCGCGCTCCCCTTCACTTTTTTTTGAACACCCCCCTAGGAGAAAGAACATGGCCCATTGCGGAGACATGCTGACTGAAATGTTGATCGAGTACGGCGTCGAAGTGGTCTTCGGCATGCCCGGCGGCCAGACCTCGGGCCTCTACGAGGGCATCGCCCAGCGCCAGGACCGGATCAAGCACGTGCTGGTGCGCGACGAGCGCAACGGCGTCTATGCGGCCGATGCCTATGCGCGCCTGACCGGCAAGCCCGGCGTCTGCGACGTCACGGTCGGCCCCGGCGCCACCAAGCTGACCGACGGCCTGGTCGAGGCGCTGAACGCCTCGATCCCGCTGATCGCGATCGTCGGCGAGCTGCCGCGCGACTGGCTGCCGCTGAAGGCCAAGGGCGTGGCCTCGCAGGGCTTCGACCAGCTGAGCTTCCTGAAGTCGATCACCAAGGAAACCTTCATGGTGCCGACGGCGAGTTCGTTCCAGGAGATCATCCGCACGGCGTTCCGCGTCGCGACCTCGCCGCGCCCGGGCCCGGTCGCCATCATCGTGCCGCACGACGTGATGGATGCCGAATGGGACCCCGCCACCGTGCCCGCGGCCGCCGACGACCGCTACATCCGCGCCCCCGCCCACCGGGCCCGCGCCCTGAAGCAGCACCTGTCGGACGCCGCAGCCCTGATCGCCAAGGCGCGCCGTCCGCTGATCATCGCCGGCGGCGGCGTCCACATGTCGGGCGCCTATGCCCAGTTGCAGACGCTGGCCGACCGCAGCGCGGCCTATGTCGCGACCTCGCTGTCGGGCAAGGGCGTGATCTCGGAAGTGTCGGAACGCTCGGTGGGCGTGCTCAACCCGATGGGCTCGAAGGCTGCATTGGCCCTCGCGCCCGAGGCTGACCTGATCATCTGGTGTGGCTGCAAGGCGAGCCAGAACACCGCCAGCAATTGGACGCTGCCGACACCGCAGCAGGCCACCATCACCATCGACGACGACCCGCAGGAGCACGGCCGCACCTTCCGCCCCACGGTGGCGCTGTTCGGAGACATCCGCGAAGTGCTCGACGAGCTGAACCCGCTGCTGAAGGCGAACCGGGTCGATGCATGGGACAGCCGCGTCAACGAGGTCAAGGCCGAACAGGCGGCCGTCATCGCGGGCGACCATGCATCCGAAGCCGTTCCGATTCATCCGGGCCGCGTGCTCAAGTCGCTGGCTGCGCGACTCGATGTCGACGACGTGGTGATCAGCGACGCCAGTTTCGCGTCGGGCTGGATCGGCCAGTACTTGCCGGCGCGCAGGGCCGCGCGCCGCTTCCTCTATGCGCGCGGACAGGGCAGCCTCGGCTATGCGGTGCCGGCATCGCTCGGCGCGAGCATGGTCAAGCCCGGCCAGCGCGTGATCACCGTCGCGGGCGATGGCGGCTTCTCGTTCTCGATCGGCGAGCTGGCCACGCAGGCTTGCTACAACATGCCGGTCATCAACATCGTCTTCAACAACGGCGAGCTCGGATGGCTGAGGATGTGGGAGCAGATCTTCTACAACAACACGCGCCTGTCGGTCGACCTGCAGTCAGAGCATGCCAAGCCCAACTATGCAGCCGCCGCCGCGGGCCTCGGGCTCAAGGGCATCGTGGTCGACCGCCCGGACCAGATCGAAGCCGCGCTGGACGAGGCCTTCGGCCATCCCGGCCCGTCGGTGATCGAGGTGCGCACCGACGCCAAGGCGACGCCGATCCACAGCCTGCGCCGTCGCATCGAGAACCCCAACCCCGAGCAGAAGCGCCCGGGCACGGTCTATGCGCTGCGCGACTGGAAGCGCTCGCCGAACCTCGGCTGAGCAAGCGGCCCGTCGTCAACAACAAGGAGACAAGAAGATGGATCTGCAACTCGAGGGCCAACGCGCCCTGGTCACGGCATCCAGCGGCGGCATCGGGCGCGAGATCGCCCGCGTGCTGGCCCGCGAGGGCGCGCATGTGATCGTCAACGGCCGCACCCGGGCTGTCGTGCAAACTGCAATGGATGCCATCGCCTCCGGCGTGCCCGGCGCCAGGCTCGAAGCCCTGGTGGCCGACAACGGCACGGCCGCGGGCTGTGAGGCCACGATCGCGCAGGTGGCCTCGGTCGACATCCTCGTGAACAACCTCGGCATCTACGAGGCCATGTCGTTCTGCGACGTCACCGACGAGGCCTGGCTGCGCCTCTTCGAGATCAACATCTTGAGCGGCGTGCGGCTCTCGCGCCACTACATTCGCGGGATGCTGGAGCGCAAGAAGGGCCGCATCGTCTTCATCTCGAGCGAATCCGGCGTGTCGCCGGCGCCCGAGCTGCCGCACTACAGCGCGACCAAGACCATGGAGCTGGCCATCTCGCGCACGCTGGCAGAGCTGACCAAGGGCACCGGCGTCACCGTCAACGCGGTGCTGCCGGGCTCGACCCGCACCGAAGGCGTCCGCGCCTTCGTGCAGGAGCTGTTTCCCGCGCTGCCTTATGAAGAGGCTGAAGCCCGCTTCATGCGCGAGAACCGGTCGACCTCGCTGATCGCGCGGCTGATCGACCCCCAGGAGATCGCCGACGCGGTGGCTTTCGTGTGCAGCGCGCGCGCGAGCGCCATCAATGGTTCGGCGATGCGCGTGGACGGCGGCATCGTGCGAACGGTGTTCTAGCCGCCACTTTTCTCTTAGCTCACCGCCCTTGCGCTGCAGTGCGCCTGCCCGCAGTCGCGTCGCGGCGTTCCCGATCACAACCCGAAGGAGACAAGCATGAATCTGCACCAGACCGGCCGCAAGGCCCTCATGACGCTGGCCACCGCCCTGCTGATGGCGCACGCCACAGCGCAGGCGCCGAGCTATCCGGCGCCGAAGGCGCTCGGCCCGGGCGCCCAGGCCACGCTCGACAAGCTGAGCTACAAGAGCGGCACGCCGACCATCGCCTACCTGCCGATGGGCACCGAGTACAACTACCACGTGGCACTGTACGAGGGAATCAAGTCGGTGCCGGGCATCAAGTCATTCATGCTTTCGCCGTACGCCGGCTCCGACCAGGCCGGGCAGATGGGCATGCTGCAGGACGTGACCTCGCGCAAGGACGTCGACGCGATCCTGATCATCAGCTTTGACGAGCACTCGCTCGCGCCGCTGATCAAGAAGGCGGTCGATGCCGGCAAGGTGGTGGTGGTCGTCAATTCCGACATCCCGAACTTCCCGACGCCGGTGCACGGCGTGGTCGGCGTCAACCAGCGCAATGCCAACAAGGCGCTGGCCGAGTGGGCGCGCACGCAAGCCAAGGACGCACCGAAGTCGGTCGGCGTGCTCGACGGCGAGCCGAGCTACATCGCCACCGAGCGCGCCGGCGGCTTCCTCGACGGCCTGAAGGACAGCAACTGGAAGCTGGCCACGCGCATCAATGGCGGCTGGAGCGTCGAGAAGGGCAACACCGCGGCCATGGACATGCTGCAGGCCAACCCCGGCATCAATGCGATCTACGCCTCCAGCGACTACATGGCGCTTGGCGCGGCGCTGGCGGCCAAGAGCCTCGGGCGAACCAACATCTCGATCTATGGCTACGACGGCGATACCGGTGCGCTGGAGGACATCGCCAATGGTGGCGGCGTCACCGCCACCACCAACACCTCGCCGGTCAAGATGGGCCGCATGGCCGCGCTGTTCGCGGTTGACCTGCTCAACAAGAAGTCGGGCGGCGGTTATGTCGGCGTGCCGACGGAGATCGTGCACAAGGGCAACGTGCAGGCGGTGCTCAAGCAACCGGCCGACCTGTACCCGAAGCCCTCCAAGGCCTACTGAGCCGAGCGCCTGCGATGAACGGAAAACCGGCCATGGCGATCCGAACCGACCCGCTGTGGGCGCTGCAGGGACTCTGCAAGTCCTTCCCCGGCGTCAAGGCGAACGACCAGATCTCGCTCGAGCTGCATGCGGGAGAGATTCATGGGCTGCTGGGCGAGAACGGCTGCGGGAAATCGACGCTGATCAAGCTGCTGTCGGGCGTGATCCAGCCCGACGAAGGCGCCATTCTGTACCGGGGCCAGGCGGTGCGGCTGGCCGGCCCGACGCAGGCGCGTGCCCACGGCGTGGCGACGGTGTTCCAGGAATTCTCTCTGGTGCCGCAGCTCAGCGTGGCCGAGAACATCTTCCTTGGCCGCCACCCGTCGAAGTGGCGGGGGCTGCGCGTCGACTGGCCGGCCGTCGCAAAGGGCGCGCGCGAGATCCTCGGGCAGCTCGACATACCGATCGATCCGGGCGCGCGGGTGGCCGAGCTCTCGGTGGCCGAGCAGCAACTGGTGGAGATCGCCAAGGCCCTGTCGCAGGATGCCGAGCTGCTGATCCTCGACGAACCGACCACCGCGCTCGGCCAGGACGAGATCGCCGTGCTGCACCGGCTGCTGCGGCGCATGAAGACCCGCGGCGTGGCGATCCTCTACATCTCGCACCGGCTCGACGAGGTCTGCGAACTGGTCGACGCGGTCACGATCCTGAAGGACGGCCGGGTGGCCAGTCGCTCGGGCGAGACGCGGCTCGACGTGCACGAGATCGTCGCGCGCATGACAGGTGCCGATGTCGGCGAGCACTATCCGAAGGAGCGCCATGCGACCCGCGACGTGGTGCTGTGCGCCGACGGACTGCACACCGCCAACCGCATGCGCGGCGTGTCCTTCGAGCTCTGTCGCGGGGAGGTGCTCGGCCTTGGCGGCGTGATCGGCGCAGGCCGCACCGAGATCGCCCGCGCGCTGTTCGGGGTCGACCGGCTGCAGGCGGGCGTGATCCGGCTCGACGGCCGTGTGCTGCGCCTGCGCGGCCCGGCCGACGCGATTCGCGCCGGCATCGCTCTGGTGCCAGAGAACCGCAAGTTCGACGGGCTGTTCTTCAACTTCTTTGCCGGGCCGAACGTCACCATGGCGAACCTCGGCGGCGTGATGCGCGGCCCGCAACTCGACCATGCCGAAGAGGCCCGCGTCACAGCGGACTACATCCGCGAGCTCGAGATCACGCCGCTCGCCCAGCACAAGCTGGTCGGCCAGATCTCGGGCGGCAACCAGCAGAAGGTGCTGATCGCGCGCTGGCTGTTCGCCAAGGCTCGCATCCTGATCCTGGACGAGCCGACACAGGGCATCGACGTGGGCGCCAAGCTCGCGGTGTACCGGCTCATCAACCGGCTGACGGCAGCCGGCAAGTCGATCGTGCTGATCAGCTCCGACCACAACGAACTGATTGCGATGAGCGACCGCATCGCCATCGTGCAGCACGGCCGCGTGACCGAGGTGCGCGATGCCGCCGAGGTCCACCACGCGGACCTGGTCAGCGCCACCCAGGCGAGGCATTCGGCGCACGCCGCGTCTCCCATTCTTGAAGGAGTGATGACATGAAACGTTCCGTCCTCGCCCAGTTCGCGGGCCCCATGGCCGCGCTGCTGCTCATCATGGGCGTGGTCACGGCGACCACGCCGAGCTTTCTGGCAGCGGAGAACTTCCGCAACATCGCGCTGCAGGTGGCGGTGCTGTCGATCGTCGCGATCGGCTCCACCGTGGTCATTCTCACGGGCGGCATCGACCTGAGCCCGGGCTCGATGATCGCCTTGCTCACGATGGTGCTGGCCGTCTTGATCAAGTTCAACGGCGCCAGCCTGTGGCTGGCCATTCCGGCGGCCATCGCGCTCGGCGGCGTGCTGGGCCTGATCAACGGCGTGCTGGTGGCCTATGTGCGCATTCCGGCCTTCATCGTCACGCTCGCCGGGCTCAGCGCCTTCAAGGGCATTGCGCTCACGGTGGGCGGCGGATCGCCGGTGTTCTCGCTGTCGCCCGATCTCGGACAGGTGTTCTACGGCGAACTGCTGGGCGTGCCGCTGCCGTTCTACTACATGGTCGGGCTCTACGGGCTCGCGACGTTGGTGCTGAATCACTCACGCTTCGGCCGCGAGATCTATGCGGTGGGTGGCAACGAATCTGCGGCCCGGCTGTCGGGCGTCGACGTGCCGCGCGTGCGGATGCTGGCCTTCGTGATCGCCGGCGCCTGCGCCGGCATCGGCGCGGTGCTGCTCGCGGCGCGGCTCAACTCGGGTTCGCCCAACTATGGCTCGCTGATCGAGCTGCAGGCCATTGCGGCCGCGGTGGTCGGAGGCGCCAGCCTGGCGGGTGGGCGCGGCCATGTGCTCAACACGCTGATCGGCGTGCTGATCATCGTCGTGGTGCAGAACGGGTTGAACCTCAACGCCGTGTCGACCTCGCTGCAGAGCATCACCATCGGCGGCATCATCCTGCTGGCCGTGGGCGTCGACATCTGGCGTGGCCGCATCAGCGCCGCGGTCGCGGGCCGCTTCGCCAAGGTGCCGGTCGTCGCGCTGCAGGGGAGCGCACGATGAACAAGCTCGGCATCCACATGTTCGTCTACACACCGCGGTGGGACGAAGCCAGTGCCCGCCGCGTGTTCGAGCGGGCCGCCGACATCGGCTACGACTTCGTCGAAGTGCTGATCTTCGACCCCGACACGGTCGACACCCGCATGACCGCGCGCCTGGCCGAGCAGCACGGGCTGGGCGTGATGGCCACGATGTGCGGCAAGCTCAGCGCCGACCTGTCGAACCCCGATCCGGTGATCGCCCGGCGTGGCGAAGCACTGGTGTCCAAGGCGATCTCGGTGGCGCGCGACATGGGCTCGCCGCTGCTCGGCGGACCGTCGTTTTCGGCGGTGCATCGCTACGCGGTCCAGCCGTCGGAGCTGGCTCGCGAGCGTGCGGTCGATGCCTATCGGCGGCTGGCGCGGCAGGCCGGGACGGCGGGCATCCGCCTCGGCCTGGAAGCGCTCAACCGCTACGAGAGCAACTTCATCAACACGGTCGGACAGGCCGCGGACCTGATCCGCAAGGTGGGCTCCGACGCGATGTTCGTGCACGCCGATCTGTTCCACATGTGCATCGAGGAGGAGCGGCTGGTGCCGGCCGTCATTGAGGTGGCGGACCTGCTCGGCTATGTGCATGTCGCGGACAGCCATCGCGGAAGGCTGGGGGAGGGCAATCTCGACTTTGCGGCCTTCTTCGGCGCGCTGGCACGCGTCGGCTACGACGGGCCGATCCTGTTCGAGTCCTTCTCGCCCTCGGTGCTGGGACCTGACCTCGCCGGCCTGATCGCTTTGTGGCGCGAGCCCTGGAGCGATTCGGACGACACCGCGCGCAAGGCACTGGCCTTCATGCGCGCGCACATCGCGGCCGCCCACGCGGCCTTGACCTGACCCGGGACACACTGAACATGATTGCATTGAAAGACCAGCCCCTGCTTCGCGATCGCGCCCTGATCGGCGGCGAATGGGAGGCTGCAGATTCCGGCGCGACGCTGGCCGTGCGCAACCCCGCGACCGGCGGCGAAGTCGGCCAGGTGCCGCGCATGGGCGCGGCCGAGACGGCGCGCGCGGTGGCGGCGGCCTCGCGCGCCTTCCCGGCGTGGGCGGCGCTGTCGGTCAAGCGCCGCTCCGATCTGCTGCGCCGCTGGTACGAGTTGCTGATGGCCGCGCAGGACGACCTCGCGCTGATCATGACGAGCGAGCAGGGCAAGCCGCTGGCCGAAGCCAAGGGCGAGATTGCCTACGGCGCCAGCTTCATCGAATGGTTCGCCGAAGAGGCGCGGCGCAGTTATGGCGACGTGATCCCGGCCACGCAGCCCGGCCATCGCATCGTGGTGCTCCGGCAGCCGGTGGGTGTGTGCGCCGCCATCACGCCCTGGAACTTCCCCAATGCGATGCTGGCCCGCAAGCTCGGGCCGGCGCTGGCGGCCGGCTGCACCATGGTGGTCAAGCCGGCATCGCAGACACCGTTGTCGGCGCTGGCCATGGCGGTGCTCGCCGAGCGCGCCGGCATTCCGCCAGGCGTCATCAACGTGGTGACCGGCGGTGCGGCGGAGATTGCCGGCGAGCTGTGCGCCAACGCCACGGTGCGCAAGATCAGCTTCACCGGATCGACCGAGATCGGCCGCAGCCTGATGCGCGCCTGCGCCGACACCATCAAGAAACTCTCGCTGGAGCTTGGCGGCAATGCACCCTTCATCGTCTTCGACGATGCCGACATCGACGCCGCGGTCGACGGCGCAATGATCGCCAAGTTCCGCAACAACGGCCAGACCTGCGTCTGTGCCAACCGCATCTTCGTGCAACGCGCCGTGTACGACGCCTTCGCCGACAAGCTGTCGCGCCGGGTGGCCGAGCTGCGCATCGGCAACGGACTCGAGGCGGGTGTGCAGGTCGGCCCGCTGATCGACGAGCGCGCGCTGTCCAAGGTCGAGGCGCACATCGCCGATGCGACTGCCAAGGGCGCGACCTTGCGCACCGGCGGCCAGCGGCTGGGCGGCAACTTTCTGTCGCCGGCCGTGCTGACCGGCGTCACGCGTGCGATGCGCGTGAGCGAGGAAGAGACCTTCGGTCCGCTCGCGCCGCTGATCGCCTTCGACACCGAGGACGAAGTTGTCCGCCTGGCCAACGACAGCGAGTTCGGCCTGGCTTCTTATTTCTACACGGCCGACCTGAAGCGCTCCTGGCGCGTGGCCGAGCGGCTCGAGGCCGGCATGGTCGGCATCAACACCGGCCTGATCTCGACCGCCGAGGCGCCGTTCGGCGGGGTCAAGCAGTCGGGCACCGGCCGCGAAGGTTCGAAGTACGGCATGGACGACTACATGGAGCGCAAGTACGTGTGCGTCGGCGTGGCCTGAAGCCGGCGCCTCTTCACTTATTCAGTTCTTACCCAAGGAGATCCCGATGAACGCAATCACCAACCCCTGGAACCTGCTGCGCGACGATGTGCGCAGATTCGTCGCCCGTCCGAAGAAGCTCTTCATCGGCGGGCAATGGCGCGACCCGGTCGACGGCAATACGCTCGACGTGTTCGACCCGGCGCTCGGCACCTTGATCTGCACGGTGCCGGCCGGTGAAGCGAAGGATGTCGACTTGGCCGTCGCGGCGGCGCGCGAGGCTTTCGACAACGGCCCGTGGTCGAAGCTCAACCCGTCGGAGCGCGGCAAGCTCGTGTGGCGTCTCGCGGACTTGATGGAGGCCCATGCCGACGAACTCGCACAGCTCGAGGCGCTGGACAACGGCAAGCCCGTGACGGACGCGCGCGGGGTGGACGTGGCTTTCTCCATCGAACTGCTGCGCTACATGGCCGGCTGGTCGAACAAGATCCTCGGCCAGACCATCCCGCTGTCGAACCCGGCCGAGTTCCATGCCTACACGCTGCGCGAGCCGGTCGGCGTCGTCGGCCAGATCGTGCCGTGGAACTTCCCGCTGATGATGGCGGTGTGGAAGGTGGCACCCGCGCTGGCAGCCGGCTGCACGGTCATCCTGAAACCCGCCGAGCAGACGCCGCTGTCGGCCCTGCGGCTGGCCGAGCTGGTGGAGGAGGCGGGCTTTCCGCCGGGTGTCTTCAACGTCGTCACCGGCTTCGGCGAAACCGCGGGCGCCGCGATCGCCGCCCACCCCGACATCGACAAAGTCGCCTTCACCGGCTCGACGGAGGTGGGGCGGCTGGTCTTGCATGCAGCCGCCGGCAACCTCAAGAAAGTGTCGCTGGAGCTCGGTGGCAAGTCGCCGGTGATCGTGTTCGGCGACGCGGACATCGACCAGGCGGTCGCCGGAGCGTCGAGCGCAATCTTCTACAACAACGGCCAGACCTGCACGGCAGGTTCTCGCCTCTACGTGCATCGCAAGGTCTATGACAAGGTCATGGAAGGCATCGTGCGCGAAGCTTCGGCACTGACCATCGGCCACGGGCTCGACCCGGCCACGCGCATCGGTCCGCTGATCTCGGCCGAGCAGCGCGACCGCGTGGCGAGCTACATCGACCAGGGCCGCGAGGCCGGCGCCGAGCTGCTGACCGGCGGCGGCAGGGTGGGCGCTGCGGGCTACTTCCTGCAGCCGACGGTGCTGGCCAACACCAACGCCGGCATGAGTGTCGTGCGGGAAGAGATCTTCGGGCCGGTGCTGTGCGCGATGGTCTTCGACGACGATGGCATCGAGAGCGTGGTGCGCCAGGCGAACGACTCGATCTACGGCCTCGCGGCGAGCCTCTACACACGCGACGTCAGCGTGGCGCACCGTGTCGCCAAGCGCCTGAAGGCCGGGACGATCGGCATCAACACGCACCACGTGGTCGACGTCGGCCTGCCTTTCGGCGGCTTCAAGCAGTCGGGCTGGGGCCGTGAGATGGGCTACGAGGCGATCGCGCAGTACACAGAGGTCAAGTCGATCGGCATCGCGCTGTGATCGCGCGGAAAGGAAAGCAGCCATGAAGATCAAGGCAGCAGTGCTCGACAGGATGGCGGCCGCGCCGCCGTACGCGAAGAGCCGGCCGCTGGCCATCCGCACGGTCGAACTCGATCCGCCGGGGCCCGACGAAGTGCTGGTGAAGATCGCCGCGGCCGGGCTGTGCCATTCGGACTTGTCGGTCATCAACGGCGACAGGCCGCGCCCGATGCCGATGGCGTTGGGCCACGAGGCGTCCGGCGTGGTCGAAGCGGTGGGCCCGGGTGTGCGCGACCTGCAGCCGGGCGATCACGTGGTGGTCGTCTTCGTGCCGAGCTGCGGGCATTGCGCGCCCTGTGCGGAAGGCCGTCCCGCGCTGTGCGAGCCGGGCGCCGCCGCCAATGGTGCCGGCACGCTGCTGTCCGGCGAGCGGCGCCTGAGCGAGAAGGGCGTGCCGCTGAATCACCACCTGGGGTGTTCGGTCTTCGCCGAGTACGCCACGGTGTCGCGCCGCTCCGTCGTCAAGATCGATCCGGCAGTTCCGCTCGACGAAGCGGCCCTGTTCGGCTGCGCCGTGCTGACCGGTGTCGGCGCGGTGGTGAACACGGCGCAAGTGCGGGTCGGCGCCTCGGTCGCAGTGATCGGGCTGGGCGGCGTGGGCCTCGCCGCGCTGATCGGCGCGCAGGCCGCGGGGGCGAGGCACATCGTGGCGGTCGACCTGTCAGAGGACAAGCTCGAGCAGGCCAGGGCGCTCGGCGCGACCCACACGGTCAATGCCGGTGATCCGGAGGCCAGGGAGAAGATCCGCGCCATCACGGACGGAGGTGTCGAGTACGCCTTCGAGTTCGCGGGCGCGATCCGCGCCCTCGACTTGGCCTATGCCGTGACGCGCCGCGGCGGCATGACGGTGACGGCCGGCCTGCCGTCGTCGACCGCCAGCTTCGGGTTGCCGGCTGTCAGCCTGGTGGCAGAAGAGCGCACGCTCAAGGGCAGCTATATCGGAACCTGCGTCCCTTCGCGGGACATTCCCCGCTACATCGAGCTCTATAAGCAGGGCCGCCTGCCCGTCGACAGGCTGCTGACCGGTCGATTGCGCCTGGACGAGATCAATGAGGGATTCGACCTGCTGCACGAGGGCAAGGCGATTCGGCAGGTGGTGGTCTTTCCATAGACTGGCGCACAACGGCCAGGTCTGCGCGCATGTATGCGGCTTGTTCGTGGGCAATGTCGAATCCCATTCCGGCGGCAACGCTGCTATGTCTCAGCTGGTTCCGGCGCCCATGCTGACGTTGCTGTTCGTGCCGTCGCGCTTGCCGCCGGACCTGAGGATGTGCATTGCCATCGCAAGGGCGGCTGGGCTCGGATGGACAGCAGATTCAGCAGCACCTGCTGCAAGCGCTTTCCGTCCAGGCTGATCTGCCGAGGCATTCGGCCACAGGGGGTGATAACGGGAGCGTTTGTATGAAAGCCCAGCGTCTTGCGTGGCCTCTCGTTCAATTGTCTCGCGATTGCGTTGGGCTGCAGCTGTGAGATGCCTGCGAGGTTCATGCCCTTGGGGCATGTACTGCAGGTCGAATTGTTCAACGACATGCTGTCGACCATTCCTTCGTACTTCAGGGGCAATGAGAGCACGAGGGCAGCCGTGTTAGAGGGATTCGACACGTATGCTCGCCCATAGGCACTCACCATCGCCGCAGTTTCGGGCGGCAATTTTTACAACGACACGTTGGGCGCGAGCAGGCAGCAACAGACATGCGAACGACATTAGTTCAATTAACCCTGACGCTGCTATCGAGCCCGATAGACGTGCGGTCGTTGAACGCCGATTCGTTTGCTGGACTCTGTCGGCTAATAGCAGACTCAGATCAACTTTTTCCAGGAACCGATATCGCGATGCTCAGATGAGCAGAGTGCTGAACGCCAAGCTCAAATCCATGCGACTCGCGGTTCAGAACGAATCGGCTGCGAGGTTGATGCTTGGTGGGCACAAGTGCGCATTGCGACAACCAGCCTGAAGACCAAGGCTAGACCGATGTGTTTGGCAATGTGTTGGGCGACAGCATCGCGGCGGCCAACGGGCAGAAGGGCATCCCCGGGACGGTGAGCGAAAGCGAGCGGGAGATCGTCAAGGGATTCTTTGCTGGTGATCCGGGTGATGGCGCTGCCTGTAAACGGGCCCGTCAGAAACATCGAAGGCAGGTCTCGCGAGACGGAAAAACGTCGCTTCCAACGTCGGATGATCGCTTTCCAGGACAGTGTCTACTGCCCTTTAGGGAAGGCACTCGCACGCCTTTTTGCCCATATGCTCGGTCCCAGATTGACGGTGGGTCGAAGTGGGAAATCGAGCTCGTCCCTATCTCCCCATTGTCGCATTTGCTTCTGGCGCACTCCGCACTCCGCGCTGGCTGCTCGGCTACTTTCATGCGGCATTGGTCAAGATCGAATTCCAGCCAGCGCGACGCATTTGCGAGAGTGCTCTAAATGCAGGAGACTTTGAATGCGACGTCGCAGAGCGTGTGAAGTTCGATCCGTCGAGCGCGAGGGAGCGGGGCCCGAGGTGGCGCGCGGAAGGCGCAAGTCGACCTTGATGCTTGGCATCATCGGCGCGGTCATGGCCGCTCAAAGCTCAAGGCCGGCATATGCCGCATGCGCCGCTGGGAGCATCTGCGTGACTCAAACCACCGACGCCGGCAACCCGGCGGTGCTGGGAAGTTTCAGTTGGGCCATCGCCCAAGCCAATCTCGGGGGCAATCGAACGATCAGCTTCGATACAGCAGCGTTCGCCAGTGCCACGAATACGTTGACCTTGACGGGAACCACGATCAGCACGCCGCGTCTGAGCGTCGGAGCAACGATCGACGGCAGCAGCGTTCCTGGTCTGAAGATCAACGGCAGCAACCAACGCGAGATCCTTTTCATCCGACCGGACAACGCGGCGGCGCCGATCAGTGTTGCGATCCAGAACGTGACACTGGCCAACGGCCGGGCGCAAGGTGGCGTTGGCGGGGGCGGCGGTTATGGAGCCGGCGGCGGCATGGGAGCGGGCGGCGCCATCTACGTGGGACAGGGTGTCGCGCTCACCGTGCAGGACGTCAACTTCCAGAGCAACACCGCGCGCGGGGGGGCTGGAGGAGGCAACAACAGCAGCTTTGGTGGATCAGGAGGCGGTGGCCTGAACGGGGGCAATGGCAGCGGCCCGACCAATGGGGGGATCAATGGGGGGGGCGGTGGCGGCATGGGTCAACCTCAGAATTTTGGCAATTCGGGCACCGGCCCTGCTGGCGGTGCCGCCGGGACGTCCACCACGGCCGCCGGCAACGGCGGCCCGTATTCAGGAGGCGGTGGAGCGAGAGGATCGGGTGGTGCGCCGCCCAAGGGAGGCTCCGGTGGCTTTGGCGGCGGCGGAGGCGGCGGAGGTGCCGGTTCATTTCCGCTGGATCGGTCGAACCCGCGCGGCGGAGCAGGCGGCTTTGGCGGTGGCGGCGGCGGAGGCGGCAATGTCGCCAGCTCGGGGGCTTACACGCCAGGCGGTGCGGGCGGATTCGGCGGTGGAGCCGGAGGTGGTTTTGGTGTGCCTGGCTCTGCGGGCACCGGCGCCCCAGCCATTCCCGGCTTCGGTGGTGGCCAAACTGGATTTTCCTTCGATGGCGGAGGCGGCGCCGGCTTTGGCGGTGCCATCTTCGTTGAAAACGGTGGCTCGGTGACACTGGCAGGTAACGGCCTTGTGAGGAGTGGATCGGCCAGCGGAGGCGCTGGCCCGGGTGCCGCCGGCATAGGCCTGGGTCTGGGAAGCGGCTTCTATCTTCACGGCACCTCCGCATTGAACGTGCTTACTGGTGCCGGGCAGACACAGACGATCAACGACGTGATCGCCAGCGATGGCTTTAACCTGCCCGCAACCCCGGCGAACGCCGATCCAGCTGGCGATGGAACTGACCGCGGCGTCATCCATACGGGCGCAGGTGCACTGGTGTTGCGCGGTGCAAACAGCTTTGCGGGCGGCACCACAGTGCATGGCGGTACCGTCAACGCGGCCGCAGACAACAACCTCGGCCACGCAAGTGGTCATGTCACACTTGACGCCGGTACTCTGCAATGGGGCGCGAACTTCGATACGGCACGCGGCGTCACCGTAACCAGCGCCAATGGCATCGTCGACACGCAGGCGTTCAACACCACGCTCAGCGGCGTGGTCGACGGCGCGGGCGCGTTGGTCAAGCGGGGAACTGGCGTTCTGACCCTTGCTGGAACCAACGCCCACGCCGGCGGCACGTTCGTCTACGGCGGTACGGTCTCGATATCGCAGGATGTCAATCTGGGTGCCGCCGCCGGCGGCCTCGAGTTCAACTCCGGCACGCTGCGGACAACGGCTTCGATTTCAATGAATCGCGCCGTTGCATTCAATGGGGCTGGCACCTTTGAGACACCGGCGGGCGTGACCCTGACGAATGCGGGCGATGGAACCGGGCCTGGCGGCTTGATCAAGACGGGCGTCGGGGTCCTCACGCTGACAGGCGACAACAGCCATACCGGCGGCACGACGATCATCGCCGGCACCCTGCAGGTCGGCAATGGCGGTACCACGGGCAGCCTGCTCGGAGATATTGTCGACAACGCCGCGTTGGTGCTCAACCGCGCCAACACGCTGACGCTGGCTGGTGCGATCAGCGGCACTGGTCAGCTCGTTCAAGCAGGCCCGGGTACGGCGGTGCTGAGCGGGAACGGCAGCTACTCGGGCGGGACCACGATTTCGGGGGGCATTCTGAAATTGGGCGACGGCGGCACCAGCGGCAGCATCGTTGGAGACGTGGCCAACAACGCTGCGCTCGCCTTCAACCGGTCAGATGTTTCGGTTTTTTCTGGGGTGATCTCGGGCAGCGGCACAGTCTCTCAGATCGGCTCGGGTACTACCGTACTGAGCGGCATCAATACCTACGGTGGCGGCACGACCATCAGTGGCGGTACGCTGCAGCTGGGCAATGCAGGGACGACGGGATCGATCGTGGGCAGCGTCACCAACAACGGCACGCTGGCGTTCAGCCGCTCGAACGACGTCACCTTCGGCGGCGTGATCAGCGGGATCGGCACTGTCACCAAGCTCGGCGCCAACACGCTGACGCTGACCGGCGACAGCACCTACGGCGGCGGCACGACCATCGCTGCGGGTACCCTCCAACTGGGCAACGCGGGGACGACGGGAGCGATCGTCGGCAACGTGACCAACAACGGCACGCTGGCGTTCAACCGCTCGGACGACGTCGCCTTCGGCGGCGTGATCAGCGGGACCGGTACCGTCACCAAGCTCAATAACGCCACGCTGACGCTGACGGGCGCCAACTCCTACGGCGGCGGTACGGCGCTCAAGGGCGGCCAGGTCACGGTGGGTCACAACACCGCCCTGGGCAGCGGGCCCCTGGCCATGGACGAAGGAACCACGCTGGGATTTGCGACCAATGGCTTGAACCTGGCCAACGCCGTGGTGCTCACCGGCACCCATGATCCGATCGTTGATACCGGCGCCTTCACTGAAACGCTCTCGGGTGTCATCTCCGGCGGTGGGGCGCTCACCAAGAACGGCACCGGCACGCTGGTGCTCTCGGGTGCCAACACCTACACGGGTGCCACCACGGTGGCCGCAGGCACCTTGCGCGCTGGCGCGGTCAACACACTCAGCGCCGCCTCGGCCCACACGGTAGCGACAGGGGCTACCCTGGACACCAGTGGCCTCAACCAGCGCGTGGCGGCACTGACCAACATTGGAACGGTCAGCCTGGTCAGCGCCGCAGCGGGCAGCACGCTCACGACCAGTGGAGCCTATGTGGGCAATGCCGGCCTCCTGAGGCTGGGCACCGCCCTCGCCGGTAGCGCCAGCGTGAGCGACAGGCTCGTGCTCGACGGAGCCGGGGCGAGTGCGAGCGGAAGCACGACGATCCAGATCACCAACATCGCAGGCCTCGGCGCGCTCACCACGGGCAATGGCATCGAGGTGGTGGGCGGGCGCAATGGAGCGACCACCACCGCGCAGACGACCAAGAGCGCCTTCAGCCTCGCCGGTGGCCATGTGGACGCGGGTGCCTTCGAGTACCGCCTCTATGCGGCCGACCTGCTTGGAGCGGGGGAGAACTGGTACCTGCGCTCGACCGGGCCGTCCATCCTGCCGATACCGCCGATCCAACCCACGCCTCCGGCGCAGTCGGTGCAGCCCGAGCAGCCGCTGCCGGTTCCGCCCGTTCAAGTGCCCACCTATCGCGCCGAGGTGCCGCTGCTGGCGAGTTTGCCGGCCCAGTTGCGGCAATCCGACCTGGCGATGCTGAGCAACCTGCATCGTCGCATGGGCGACGAGACCCCGGTGACACTTGGCACCAGCGTCGCAGCGGACGCCCCCGCGGACGCGAGCACCCGCCGGGCCTGGGGACGCGTGGTGTATGCAGACATGGGCCTCGAACAGCCAGGCATCGCCCAGACGCGCAGCGACGGTCACGTGAGCGGTCTGCAGGCCGGCACAGACCTGTGGACCAACCCGCAGTGGCGCGCCGGTGTCTATGTGGGCTATCTGGACGGCAGCGCCGACGTCATGGGCAATGCGCGGGGGCTCACTGCTCGGGTGGGCAGCAACGATCTGCGTTCGAGGTTCCTGGGTGCCTACGCGACCTGGATGGATGACAGCGGCTGGTACGTGGATAGCGTGCTGCAGGGGGCAAGCCAGCGCTACGACGTCAAGCCGGACATCAACCCGAAGGTCTCGGGCAAGGCCAGCAGCTTCACGGCCTCGGTGGAGGCAGGCAAGGCCTATTCACTCAACGAGCGCTGGAGCATCGAGCCGCAGGCACAGCTGGCGTACCAGCACAGCAGCTTCGACGACCTGTTCCTCGGTGGCGCGCGGGTGCGCCAAGACGCGGATGGCGGCTGGATTGGACGGTTGGGCGTGCGCTTGAAGGGCGATCTCGCCACGGGCGCCGGAAGGCTGCAGCCCTATGGGCGCCTGAATCTCTACTACGCCAGCTTCGGTGATGATGCGGCCACCTTCATCGGCCCGGCCGGGGCGACCGTCATTGCGAGCGGGGGCGGCTACAGCGCCGGAGAAGTGGCAGCGGGCGCGACCTTGGCGCTGACTCCAGCGACGAGCCTCTACGGGGAAGTCGGGCATCTGTGGAGCATCGGCGGCGACGCGACGGTGAAGTCGTCGGTGCAGGCGTCGATCGGCATCAAGGTACGTTGGTAGGTCCTCGCAACGAATCCTGCTGCCCCGCATGGGACACCGACCCCCGGCTGATGCCCCGCAACAGGGCCTGACGCTTGATCGTCAGTTCGGCATCACGGTCGATCATCGCTTTTCGCCCAGCAATCCTGCCTTGGTGAGCGCACCCTCCAAAGAATCGTTCTCCAGCGCCAACTCCCCGATCTTGGCGTGCAGCGCTTTCAAGTCCACCGGTGGGGTCTCGGGCGCCGAGGCGCTCCCGAAAACGCCCGCGGCGCGCTCGCGTGCTACTGCCTTCGGTGAAGGCCAAGCGGGAAGAGGCTTTCGTCGAGGAATCATGGAAAGGGAGCGGTCGGTTCGACGAGGACCACCGCTTGAGATAGCTGACCGGTCGGCGCGTCTCATCGGCCTCGACCGAGTCGGTGATGAACCACCTGTTCAACGACGGCTGTCAAAGCGTCAACAGATGTGCTGGCCAATGAAGGGAGCGCACTGCTTGCTGCAGAAACGGGTCGAACTACTGAACGGCTTCCCCTGAATCGACCGCCTGGCGCGGCAGGAGTGCGCGCAGTGACGCTGCAAGCTGGGAAGCACAGGTGGCTTTGTCGACGTACACGTCCGCCCCCTGTGCAAGGCACTCCGCCTCCATGTCCTCGGCGGGAGTGGCTGAGTAGATGGCCAGGCGGGCCACGCTGTAGTTGCGCTTCACTTCGATCACGCCTGAGCATCCATTGGTGTCGGGAAGGTTCAGGTCGAGGCACACCAGCGTCGGAGGACCATGCTTGCTGACGGCTCGCGTCGAGCCGAGAGAGTCTGTCCACTTCGACGATATTGGCCGCCGGCCGCAGGCGGGGAAGAACCATGGACACGGCGTCACGGATTAAAGGATGGTCGTCGATGACGTAGATACTCATGGCTGCTGCCGGGATGCGCCTGGCACGTTGTTACTCAGAAGCCCATAACTTCTCATGGGAATTCCCAAACGCCCCGGTTAGGCCTTCAAAGGCGTGGGGCTTGCGCGACGTTTCTCGCGGTCGCGGCCGCAGATCCCAGTTGCCTTCACGTCCACGATGGCGAAATCACAACTTTCGATGGCGGTTCCGTGACTTCTGGAGTGCTTTTCACCTGAAGCTCGTGAGGCGTCGCTCTACTATGGCCTGCTGGAGGAACACATATTTGGACGCAGAGTTAGATAGGGTGGCGGGCTTCCCTGACAGCATCGTTGCCGTTACGGCCGACGCCGATCGATTGGGTGCAATTTCTCTTGTTGAACGTTCGATCGGAGGGCTACTGAGGGTCGTGCGCGAGCAGCTTGATCTCGAAGTCGTGTTCCTGGGAGAGTTTGTGAAGGGCAGGAGGGTATTCAGACACGTTGCTGCGAAAGAACCGGAGGCGGCAATCAAGGTTGGAGAATGGAATCTTCTTGACGAAACCGTGTGCAAGCGGATCGTCGATGGGCGCATGCCGAAGGTGCTTGAAAGCGTGGCGAGAGTTCGCGAGCAGTATGGTTTGCCCCCGATCTTCGATTCCATGGGAGCGCACATTGGCGTGCCGGTACGCTTCACCGACGGCACTCTGTACGGCGTTCTTTGCGGCTTCAGTTCCCAGGCGCACCAGCATCTGAACGAGCGCGACGTGAAACGTCTCGAAATGGCGGCGGCATCCGCAGCGCGGCTGCTCGCGCAAGCAGCGGGCCACGACGTGAGTCGATCAATTCCACCATGGCGTTGAGGTCACTTCGAGTAGTTCGGATGACCTAATTGGGGATCTACGCAATTGGGATTAAGCTACGCCCCCAAATTCAATGCCCGGATTTCACTCATGACTCAGACCTATTCCCAGCTACAGAAGAAGATCGAAAAGCTCCAGAAGGAGGCCGATGTTCTTCGTCAGAAGGAACTGGGCGGCGTGGTCGCTCGCATCAAGGTGGCGATCGAACACTACGGCTTGACCGCGGACCAGCTCGGTCTGGCCAGCGCTCCCGTCCGTGGAGCGGCTTCGAGCAAGTCCAAATCTCTCGGCAAGGCTGCAGCGGGCGCCAAGTACAGCAACGGCAATGGGCAGGTCTGGTCCGGGCGTGGTCCTCGTCCGCGCTGGCTGCGCGACGCGATCGCCGGCGGCGCTTCGCTCGAATCGTTCCTCGCCGCGCCAGGTGCGGCCGCCAAGCTGATCCCGAAACCCGCTGCTCCTGCGAAGGGCAAGCCAGCGAAGGCCGCCAAGACCTCAAAGCGCAAACCGTCGACGGTGCTGTATCAGGATGGCGCTGGCAACTCGTGGACTGGTCGCGGTCCACGGCCGCGCTGGATCAAGGAACTGCTCGCCCGCGGGAAGACGCTGGAAGAGCTGCTGGGCTGAGTCCAAGGGGCGCGGTGGCCCCTCCCGGATGAGTCGTCGGGCGTTCTGGCTCAGACGATCATCAGAAGCGATGCAGCCATTGCCGGGATCACGGTGAAGGTGATCACGTGCATCGCCCAGTTCGACCTCCCCGGCTTTGCTTCATCGTTCGCAAGTTCCAGCGCGAACATCCTACGACATTCGACGATGTCCGTGGGGTTGAGCTCCGCAAGATCGTGGCGATGCAGATGCCGGCGACGCCCGAGCAGCACCGGTTCTACAGCGCTCTCTTGTTTGAACTCGGCGCCCCTCACAATACAAGTGCTGGCTTGTCGACGCTGGAGCGTTTGGCGCGTGACCTGCTTCGTCGGATCGCCCCGAGGATGTTGGTCGTGGACGAGGTGCATCATCTGCTGGAAGGCAGCTACCGTGAACAACGCGCATCGCTCAACCTGCTGAAGTATCTCGCGAACGATCTGCGCCTGAGCATTGTGTTGGTCGGCACGGACGATGCGCCGATTGCCTTGCAAACCGATGCACAAATGAGTAGTCGTTTCACTGCGTTCGAAGTTCCACGCTGGCGTGAGAACGACGAGTTCCGGCGTTTTCTTGCCGCCTTCGGCAAATTGCTTCCCTTGCGCAAGGCCTCGGAGCTGACCGAACGGGAGGTGGTGCAGTTCATACTGGCCGCCAGTGCGGGGCTTACAGGGGAGGTGGTGCGCATACTCAATGAAGCGGCCGAACTTGCCATCCGAGACTCGACGGAGAGCTGAGCGGCCAGAGACTGACTGACCTTGCTGAGCTCTGCGGCGTTACCGCGACAGAACCCGCAAGGTCGCCCATTCGAGCTCTCCTTCGCAAAGGGACTACGAGGCGCTATTTCGCGGCAGGCAGCTCGATAGTGAACTCCGCGCCGCCTTCCGGATGATTGCGAACGCTCAACGTTCCGCCGTGCTGTTCGATGATCCCGTAGCTGATGGACAGGCCGAGACCGGTGCCCTTGCCTACCGGCTTGGTGGTGAAGAACGGATCGAAGATGCGGGAAAGCAGCTCCGGCGCGATGCCAGGTCCGTTGTCGCGCACGGTCAGCACGTTGCCCCTTGACCCGGTCCGGGCCTGGATCCGCAGATGCGGCGGGCGCGGCGGCTGGGCCGTGCTGGCCGCATCCACGGCGTTCTGGATCAGGTTCATCACGACCTGCTGCAGTTGTCCGAGGCTTCCTTCGACCACACACGGAGAGATCGGCTGCCAGTCGACTTGCAGCGGTCGCGATGAGCCTTTGGACACCCAGAGAATGGCGCGTTCCGCCACTTCGTTGAGGTCCACCCGTTTCCGCTCTTCCGGATCCATCGCTGAAAACCGCTTCAAGCCGTTCACGATGGCCGCAGTGCGCTGCGCACCCTCCAGCGTGCCCTCAATCAGGGACGGCAGGTCGTCGAGCAGATGCTCGATGCGCAACTGGGTACGCAGCTTCAGGAGGGTGTGCTGATCCTGCCCGGCGTGCACGGCTGTCATGTAGGTTCGCAGCCTTGCGCTGTAGCGTCGCAGTGCGTGCACGTTGCCSAGCACRAAGCTGATCGGRTTGTTGAGTTCGTGCGCAACGCCCGCGACAAGCCTGCCCAGCGACGCCATCTTTTCCGARTGCAGAAGTTGTTGCTGGGTCTGCTTCAGCGCGTCGTGTGCTGAACGCAGCTCCTGGTAGGCGCGGCGTAGCTCGGCCGTCGGTCGGGCGACGAACACCGTGCCGACGCGACGGCCCGAAGGCGTGACACGCGGCGTGCAGTTTGCGTCAACCGGCACGCTGCTTCCATCGGCAGCCGACAGATTCAGCTCGATGGTCTCGCCGCGGCGCGTGGGGCTGGAGTTCACCAGCACCGCCTGGGCCCGTGCAATGCTGTCGGCGTCCGCCAGCAAGGCCAGCAGGGAGGTACCGCGCAGTTCGATGTCGCTGCGGCCGACCAGTTCGCAGAGCGCCGCGTTCGTCTCCTCGATCTCGCCATTTTCGGTACAGACCAGCAGCACATCCGACATGGCGGACAGGATGCTGAAGATGAACTGCTGCGATTGCTCGAGTTCGTCGTTCTTTTTTTCGAGCTCGATCTCGTCATGCACCAGTTGCGAGTAGACCTCGTCCATCTTCTGGATCACGTCGAGCCAGGTGGCATCGTCCACGCCTTGCGGCGCTGCCTTCGGGCGTTCGATACGGCGCGGCGGCATCAGTGGACGGTGCAGACCATGCACGGGTCGAAGGAGCGGACGATGTGCTGCACCGACACGGGCGTCGTCTCGCCTTCGCGCACCGGGGCACCTTCGAGCGCGCTTTCGAGCGCGCCGGGTGTGCCGGCGGCATCCCGTGGCGAGAAGTTCCAAGTCGTGGGTGCGACGATCTGGTAGTTCTCGATGCGGCCGCGCCGGGCCACGATCCAGTGCCCCAGGCTGCCGCGTGCCGCTTCGCTCAGGCCGATGCCGGTGCCCTCGTCGGGCACGGCATCGCTGGCGCAGTAGGGCTCGCCGGGCTGCAGCGCCAGCAGCCACTGCTCCATCAGGGGCACCACCCGCGCGAGTTCGAGCAGGCGTGCCAGGACCCGGGTGAACACGGTGCCGCCATGGCGGCCCACCATCTCGCCCACGAGCGGATGCCCGGCGGCAAGCTGGCGCGCGATCGCGCCAGTTTCCACCACCTGGCCGCCGAGCCGGGGCGCCTTGTTCCAGGTGTAGGCGCCCGGCTTGTCGCCATCGGGCACCGTCAGCCCGTCTCCGGGATGGCGCGGGCCTCCATCGTCCGCGAGCCATGCGTGCGTGGCGTCTTCCCGGATGCTGCGCTCATCGAGCGCACCGAGCTTGCCGTCGTCGGCATGCCAGACGCCGCGCGGGAACGTGAACGCACCGTCGGGCTGGGGGTAGGCGCCGTAGCTCAGGTAGCGGCCCGGGCCGCTGCCCAGGCCCATCAGGCCAGTATCGCGCGCGATGGCCAGGAACATCCTGAAATCGCCCTGCAGGGGGGCCCGGTCATCCCAGGCCCAAAGCGCGTCGGCGCTGGCGAGGGACAGCACCTGCTCCAGCGGCGCCGCGAACAACTGCTGCTCGAGGAAGCGCCGGAACTCGCGGATACGCGCCAGCAGGCGCGTGCGCTCGGCGCCATCGACCGCGCGCGTGGAACCACCGGGCTCGATGCTTTGCGTATGCGGCCACTTGCCGGCCAGCAGGCCGAGCATCGTGAACCAGCGCTGCCGCGCCGCGATGGCCTGACGCGCCTGCTCGCCGGTGGTCGGGTCGAACCGACGCAGGGCCTCGGCATGCCACGTTCGCCCGGCATACACGGCTCGCGTGAAGTCGGGCATGAAGAACAGGTAGAAATGCGTCAGGTGGTCGGCCAGGTTCTCGGTGGCGAGGATCACGTTGGTCACGTGCTGGCCGTTCGGCGGCATCCGCAGGCCGCCCATGTCCGCGAGAGCGCGGGCCGAGGCGACTGACTGTGACACCGAGCAGATACCGCAGATCCGGGGCACATAGACCAGTGCGTCGTGCGGCCGCTTTCCCTGCAGGATCTGCTCGAAGCCTCGGTACATCGGCGAGTTCACGCGCGCGGACGACACGCGGCCATCCTCGATGTCGAGGGAGACCTCGAGGTCTCCCTCGACGCGATTGAAAGGGCCGACGAGCAGGCGTGTCATGGCGGCAGGCTAGCGCAGGCGCGTCTTGCGCACCGCGGGCGCCACCTTGAGGTGGTCCGCGGTGGCGTTGGTCTTCACGCGTTTGGGCGTGGCCGATTTTGACAGCGACGCCAGCGCGACGAACCAGGCCTTGGGCATGTCGGTGGGCAGGCCAATGGGAATGCCGGCGATCTTGGGCGTTTCGTGGAAGGGATGGCCGGGCTCCTGGAAGCCCGGCTCGGTGCAGGCGATGCAGGCATAGCCGCCGCGGGTGCAGGAGCCTTCCCCGTTCCAGAGCCGTGTGTTGCAGTCGGCATGCACCTGGGTGCCCTTGCAGCCCATGTGCTCCATCATGCAGCCGAGGTCGGACGGCTTCTCGGCGCTGGCCTTGAACTCGTAGTACTCGTTGCGGGTGCAGCCGTGGTGCACCAGCTGGTCGGCATAGAAGCGGGGCCGGTTCAAGGGGTCCAGGTCGGCGGCGGAAAACTGTCCGGCGGCGAGCGCCATGAGGCTGTCGATCACCCACCCCGGATGGGTCGGGCAGCCTGCCACGTTGATGACCGGCAGGCCGCTGGCGCAGCGGAATGCCGCGCCGAGCAGGCCGCCGGGGCGATCCTCGTCGTACTGCAGGCCGCAGGCATCGGTCGGATTGTTCCCGCCTGCGGTGATGCCGCCCCAGGCCGCGCAACTGCCGATCGCCACGACCTGCCGTGCCGTCGCAGCCAGCCGGCGGACCCAGTCGATCATCGGGATGCCGGTGCCGGCGAGGACATGGAAGCGGCCGGTGTTGTTCGGGCCACGCAGCAACGATCCTTCGATGCACAGCGCGTCGACACGCAGGCGGCCATCGATGGCGCGTTCGAGCAGGTCGATCAGCTCGGTGCCGCTTTCGAGCGACAGCGACGGATGCCACAGCAGGTTGATGCCGGCATCGCGCAGTTGGCCGTGGAAGTCCGCCGTGTCGGCGCAAAGAAGCGACATGCTGCAGCCGCCGCAGCCACCCGACTGCAGCCACAAGACGTTGAAGTTCGGCATCGTGTCCATCGGCTCAACCCTCCAGCCCGAAGCGGGCCATCTTGCCACGCAGCCCGACCCGGGAGAGTCCCAGTTCCTTGGCCACGCGCGTCTTGTTCCAGCGGTGCCGCAGCAGCGTCTCGCGCAGCACCATGGCCTCGATCGCATCGAGGCGTTCGGCCAGCGTGCCGCTGGCAGGCAATGACGGTGACTGGGCCGTGGCCGTGCGCCCGGCCTGGCCCTGCAGGACACGCGACGAGAACGCGGTGCCGTCGATCAGATCGTCGGCACTGAGCGCTACAGCGCGCGAGATCTCGTTGCGCAGCTCGCGAATGTTGCCGGGCCAGGGGTAGGCCATGAGGCAGGCCATTGCCTCGTCCGAGAGCGCGGCGCCTGGACGCCCCAGCGCCACGCCGACCTCGCTCACCAGCCGCCGAGCGATCGGCCCGATGTCGCCACCGCGCTCGCGCAGCGGCGGGACCGTGATCGTCACGCAGGCGACGCGGTAGAACAGGTCCTCGCGGAAGTGCCCTTCGTGCACCCGCTGTTCGAGGTTGCGGTGGGTCGCCGCGATCACGCGCACGTCGACCGGCACGGTGCGCGGCGAGCCCACGGGTCGCACCTCGCCCTCCTGCAGCACGCGCAGTAGGCGTAGCTGGAACGCCGCCGAGGTTTCGCCGATCTCGTCGAGGAAGACGGTGCCGCCGTTGGCGCGCTGGAACAGACCGACGTGGTCATCGAACGCGCCGGTGAAAGCGCCTCGCTTGTGGCCGAACAGCTCCGACTCGAGCAGCGTATCGGGAATCGCGGCGCAGTTTTCGACCACGAACGGGCCGGCTGCGCGCGGGCTGGCATAGTGCACCGCGCGCGCCAGCAGCTCCTTGCCGGAGCCCGACTCGCCCAGCACCAGCAGGCTGAGGTCGTAGCGTGCCACACGTGCCGCCAGCTCGCACACCGCATCGAGCGGACTGCCGTCCGCGCGCTCGATGCGGTCGAAGTCGAAGGCGTTGCGCGCCCGCTCCAGCTTGGTGGCGGCCCGACGCCGCAGCACCGGCGTGCTGGTGCGCAGCTCCAGGTCGAGCCGGTTCATGTCGCGCTGGAGCGTCTGGGCTTCCGCCGCCTCGCGCACCGTGCTCAGCAGGTGGTCGGGGACCCACGGCTTGAGCAGGTACTGGTAGATGCCCGCGTCGTTGATGCCCGCGATGATGTCCTCGGAATCGGTATAGCCCGAGATCACGATGCGCACCGTGTCGGGCCAGCGCTCGCGCACTTCCTTCAGGAAGGTGACGCCGGTCTCGCCGGGCATGCGCTGGTCGCACAGGATCACGCTGACCGGCTGGCGCTCGAGCTGCTGGCGGGCCTGGTCTGCATCGTCGGCCGTCAGCACGGTGAACTCCTCGTCGAGCGTGCGGCGGATCGCGTCCTGAGAGCGCACCTCGTCATCGACGACCAGAACGGTCGGCATCGACGCCACGGGCATCATTCGGCGCTCGCGGCTTTCAGGCCGTCGCGGTGCCGGGCCAGGTGCCGGGGCGTCCATGCCATCGGCAGCTTGTGGACGAAGTGGTACCGCGCGATGTGAAAGCTCGGGTCGAAGCCGTAGAAATTGCGATGCATGCGTGAAAGCTCAAGGCGGCGGTAGTCGGCGAGAGGGCGCTTTTCCTCGTCATTGGCGCGCCGACGTCCCTTCGCGGTAATTCGATCGTCGATATTGTGCGCTGCGGCCAGTGCTATGGCCTCGGTGATTGCCAGCGCTTCGAAATCCGGCGCCGCTACACCCATGCACCGGTCGATGAGTCCGATCGACAGGGCTTGGGGCGCACCCATCGGCAGGCGGCCGGCCATCAGCGCGACCGCGCCCTCGGCGCCGAGGCGGCGCGGCAGCAGATAGGTCCAGTACTCCGAGCCGTACAGGTTGCCCATGTTCTTGTAGTGCGGGTTCAGCACCACCCCGCGGTGTGCCCAGACCTCGTCGGCCGCGAGCGCCAGAAAAGCCCCGCCGGCACCGGCGTTGCCGCGCAGCAGCGCGATTGTCAGCCGGTCGGTGGTGCGGATGACGGCTTCGGCAAGGTCGTCCATCGCCTCGATGTTGCGCATCGACTCGTCTGCGGCGCTGTCGCCCTCGCGGTGCGCCGCCGCCTCGATGCAGTTCAGGTGGATGCCGTTGCTGAAGAAGTCGGCGCCGCCCAGCAGCATCAGCACGCGGGTGTCGCGGCTGGTGGCGTCGCGCCAGGCGGTGAGCAGGCGGTGGCATTGCGCGGTCGACATCGCGCCGTTGTAGAACTCGAAGGACAGGCAGCCGACGCGTGCGCCCGGCGCGCCGAGTTCACGGTAGCGAATCTCGCCCCACTCGTCGCTCGCCCGCTCCAGCGGCACGGGCAGCGCAGGCAGCGCCTCGAAGGCGGCGCCGAAGGCGAGCTCGCACGGCAGCTTGAAAGCCTTGCCGCCGCAGGCCGCGGCAAGGCTCGCGTGGCCGATCCAGACCGCACCATCGGTCGTGCGGCGCAGCACGGCGCCGTCGCGGCGTCCGATCAAAGCGCCGGGCGGTGAAGTGGCAAAGGCATGCGAGGTGGCCGCGTGCGCATCGAACAGGTGGCAGGGCTGGCCGAAGAGCTCGTCGTGCACGCCGGGCTGGCCATCGGCGCTGCGGATCTTTGCGAGCACGGTGGCCGTCGTGTCGCCCGACCAATCGATGCGCCGCTCGGCCTGGCGCAGCGGGCTGCGCCAGATCGAAGCCCTTTGCGGCTCTGGCCGTCCGCCGCAGGTGCCGCCGGCCGCGAATTGCGTCACGCTGCGCAGCACCGCATCGACCGCCGCCGCGGTCACTTCGCACCGGTACAGGCTGCCCTTCGCGGCGGCCCGCATCGCAAAGCCGGCGTGGGCCCACACCGGGCCGGCATCGAAGGCCTCGTTCGCCTGCAGCACGGTCACGCCCCAGTCCGCGTGGCCTTCGCGCACCGCCCAATCGAGCGCCGCGGGGCCGCGGTCGCCAACCGGCCCGGGGTGCACGATCAGGCAGGGTTGGCGCTGCCATACCGACGCCGGGATCAGCCGCTTCAGGAACGGCGCGATCACCAGTGCGGGGCGGAACAGCTCGATCGCCTCTTCGGTGACGCGATCGGCGATGTCGAGCTCGACCGAGACTTCGTGGCCCAGCGCGCGCAGCTCGCAGAACAAGCGCTGGCTCAGGCTGTTGAAGCTGTGGCACAGCAGCAGGATGCGCAGCGGCGCGTGCGTCATCTCAGCCTTTCAGGCCGGCCAGGACCTGCGCGGCACCCGCCTTGCCGAGGTAGAGGGCAAGCCGGACCTCGATCTTGCCGAGCGCGGCGTTGTAGGCCGTGGCGTGGGTGGCCGCCAGCAGGGTTGCGGCGACGATCGGCACATCGGGGCCGAAGTGCGGGGCCAGGCGGACGAGCGCTTCGCGCTTCAGCGGTTCGAGGCGCTCGCTCGGCCATCGCCGCACGACAAGCGTCGAACTTGATGAAGATGCGCGTGGGCGTCTCGTCGTCCATCTGGGTTGGCGCCAGCATGGCCTCTCAACAGATGCGCGGCAGCTGCTCGCCGCTCAGCCAATCGACGACACGGCGGCCGCCGAAGCTCGTCTCCATCTGCACGAAGCGGTGCGGGTCCTCGGTGACGCTGCCGATGCGCACCGCCTTCGAGCCCAGCGGGTGTGCGCGCATCGCGGCCAGCACCGCGGCGGCCGCGTCGGGCGCGCAGATGGCGATCAACTTGCCTTCGTTCGCGATGTAGAGCGGATCGAGCCCGAGCAGTTCGCAGGCCGCCTCGACCTGCGGCCGCACCGGAATCGCCGCCTCGTCGAGCAGCATGCCCACGTTCGACTGGTGCGCGATCTCGTTCAGCGTCGTCGCGAGGCCACCGCGGGTCGGGTCGCGCAGCACGCGCACGCCGTTCGAGGCCGCGAGCATCGCCGCCACCAACCCGTGCAGCGCCGCACTGTCGGATTCGATCGTGGTCTCGAAGTCGAGCGATTCTCGCTTCGAGAGTACCGCCACGCCGTGCTCGCCGATCGAGCCCGAGAGCAGCACCACGTCGCCGGGGCGCGCGTTCGCGCCCGAGATGCGAACCCCGGCCGCGACCACGCCAATGCCGGTGGTGCTGATGAATACGCCGTCGCCCTTGCCCTGCTCGACGACCTTGGTGTCGCCGGTGACCACCGGCACGCCGGCCGCGCGCGAGGCCGCCGCCATCGACTCGACGATGCGCTTCAGGTCAACGAGCGGGAAGCCTTCTTCGAGGATGAAGCTCGCCGCGAGGTACAGCGGCGTCGCGCCGCACATCGCCACGTCGTTGATCGTGCCGTGCACCGAGAGCGAGCCGACATCGCCGCCGGGAAAGAACAGCGGCGAGACGACGTGGCCGTCGGTTGCCATCACGAGCTTGGCGCCGACGGGAATCGCCAGAGCCGCGCCGTCGTCGCCCTGGCGCAGGTACTCGTTGTCGAACGCGGCGACAAACAACTCCTCGATCAGTTGCGCGGCCGCCCGGCCGCCGGCGCCGTGACCCATGTCGACGCGGCCGTGGCGGATGTCGAGCGGACGAACGTAATCCTTCTTCGTGCTCACCCCGCCACCTCCACTTCGACCTTGATCGCGATGTCCTTGAAGCGCCCATACGAGTAGTGCGCCGCGCACGCGCCTTCGGACGAGACCATGCACGATCCGACGGGGTTCTCCGGCGTGCAGACCGTGCCGAAGATCTTGCAGTCGGTCGGCCTCTTCACGCCGCGCAGGATCGCGCCGCATTCGCAGGCCTTGTTGTCAGGCACCGGCCGATAGCCCAGGCCGAAGCGGCGTTCGGCATCGAACTCGGCATACGCCGGGCGGATCTTCAGCGCGCTGTACGGCACCTCGCCGAGGCCGCGCCACTCGAAGCTGCTGCGCAACTCGAACACCTGCGAGACCAGCGCCTGCGCGTGCAGGTTGCCGTCGCGATTCACCGCGCGGGTGAACTCGTTTTCGACCTCAGTGCGGCCCTCGTTGACCTGGCGCACCAGCATCAGCACCGCCTGCATCACGTCGAGCGGTTCGAAGCCGGCGATCACGACCGGCTTGCGATACTCCTGCGCGAAATGCTCGTACGGCGCCGAGCCGATGACGATGCTCACATGTGCCGGCCCGACGAAGCCGTCGATCGGCACGGTGCCGAACTGTCGCACCTCGGGCGATTCGAGGATGTGCGTGATCGCCGAGGGCGTGAGCACATGGCAGCACAGCACGCTGAAGTTCTTCAGCGCCTCTTGCTGAGCGGTTCGGATCGTCAGCGCGGTCGGCGGTGTCGTGGTCTCGAAGCCGATCGCGAAGAACACGACCTCGCGCTCCGGCTCGCGGCGCGCGATTTCGAGTGCGTCGGCGCCCGAATAGACCATGCGGATGTCGCCGCCGCGCGCCTTGGCGCGCACCAGCGAGAGGCCGTCGGAAGCTGGCACGCGCATCGCATCGCCGTAGGTGCAGACGATTGCGCCGCGGTCGAGCGCGAGCTGGATCGCCAAGTCGATGCGGCCGATCGGCAGCACGCACACCGGGCAGCCGGGGCCGTGGATCATGCGCACGTTCGCGGGCAGCAGTTCGCTGATGCCGTAGCGTGAGATCGCGTGCGTGTGGCCGCCGCAGAACTCCATGAAGCTGTACTGGCGTTCCGGCAGCGCCTCGGCGCGCAGACGGGTGGCGATCTTTTTTGCAATTGCCCCGTCGCGGAACTCGTCGATGTATTTCATGGCAGGGTCGCTCCGTTCTCGGCATCGAGTTGTGCGAGCGCGCCGAACATCGCCAGCGTACGCTCGGCCTCCTCGGGGTCGATCTGGCCGATCGCGTGGCCTACGTGCACGATCACGTAGTCGCCGACTACCGCGTCGGGCACTAGCGCGACCGAGATCTCCTTGCGGATGCCGCCGAGCTCGACCAGAGCCAGCGCGCCCGGTCGCAGCTCGATCAATTGGGTGGGAATGGCTAGGCACATGGCATGGCTTTTCGAGGGGTGGGGAAGGTTCGGGCGCGCAGGCTGTGGGCGGCGACCCAGGCCTGGCCCAGCGCGAGGGCCGCGTCGCCGCAACCTGAATGACTGGCCGACAGCACGCGAAGGCCGTGCGCCTGGAGCCCTTGCGTCACATGGGTGCGCAGGATCGCGTTGAAGAAGCAGCCGCCGCCGAGGCAGACGGTGCCGCACCCGGCCTGGCGTGCCGCGGCCGAGGCCCAGCCGGCCAGGCCCTGCGCCAGCGACAGGTGGAACCAGGCCGCGGCCTCGTCGGCGTTGCGTTGCGGCGCGGGCCAGGCGAGCAGTCGCTCGAGTAGCGGGCGCGGATCGAGCAGCCGCAGGTCGCCGGCGTCCGGCCAGGTGGCAGTCGCTTTGATCGCGTGCCCGGCCAGCCAGCGTGCGGCCGCCGCCTCGAGCGCCATCGCGGCCTCGGCTTCGTGGGCCTGCCGCACGCTCAGGCCCAGCGCGCCGGCCGCCGCGTCGAACCAGCGACCGGTGCTGCTCGTGGGCGGGCAATTCAACCCGGCGGCGAGCATGCGCTGCACGCCGCCGGCCAGGGCAGGCCCGACGGTCGGCGAGAAGCGGTCGGCGATCCGGTCGCCGGCACCGAGCGCGTGCAGGGCCGACGCCGCCATACGCCAGGGTTCGCGTGCCGCGACATCGCCGCCGGGCAGCGCCAGCGGCCACAGGCTGCCCAGGCGGTCCCAGCCGTTCACGTCGACCCGCAACAGTTCGCCGCCCCAGGCCGTGCCGTCGGTGCCGAATCCGAGGCCGTCGAGGGCGAGGCCAATGACCGGCTCGTCCAGGTCGTGTTCGGCGATCACGGCCGCGATGTGTGCGTGGTGGTGTTGCACGGCGATCGCCGGCACGCCCCACTCGTGCGCCAGGGCGATGGCGATGCGCGTGCTGAAGAAGTCGGGATGCAGGTCATGTGCCAGCGCGGCCACCGGCGCACGCGCGTCACGTGCGAGCGCCCGCAGCGAGGCCTCCAGTTGACGGCATGCCGTCGGGTCCTGCAGGTCCCCGTGCAGCGCAGACCAGCGCACCTGGCGATGCTCGAGCAGGCATGCGGTGTTCTTGAGCCATGCGCCGCTGGCGAGCACGGCGGGAAGCGGCTGTTGCATCGGCTTCAGGCGCCGACCGGGCCGGTGTCGTCGTCGGCTCCGGCGAGCCAGTCGAGCCAGGCACCCATGCCTTCGCCGCTGGTGGCCGACAACTGGATCACTTCGATGCCCGGATTGACGCGGCGCGCGCCTTCGATGCAGCGTGCAACGTCGAAGCGCAGGTGCGGCAGCAGGTCGATCTTGGTAAGCACCATCAGCCGGGCGGCCGCGAACATGTCCGGATACTTGAGCGGCTTGTCTTCGCCCTCCGTGACCGACAGCAGGACCACCTTGGCGGCCTCGCCGAGGTCCCACAGGGCCGGGCAGACGAGGTTGCCGACGTTCTCGATGAACAGCAGGCTTCGGTCGCCTGGGTGCGCGGGGTCGTGCGCGTGGCTGTGCAACTGCGCGAAGGCATGCGCGACCATCGGTGCGTCCAGGTGGCAGCCCTTGCCGGTGTTTACTTGGACCGCCGGCACGCCGGTCGCGCGGATGCGCTCGGCGTCGAAACTCGTCTGCTGGTCTCCTTCGATGACCGAGATATCCATCCCGGCGTGGCGCGCCCGCAGTGCGTCGATGGTGGCGCACAGCAGGGTGGTCTTGCCCGATCCAGGGCTGGACAGCAGATTCAGCGCGTTCACGCCGTGCGCGGCGAAGTGGCTGCGGTTGCGCGCGGCGATGCGGTTGTTCTCGCCGAGGATGTCGGCTTCCAGGCGGATCGTGCGCTCCTGGCTCAGGCCAGGCACCGAGACGCGGGCCGCGCCCGCACCGAAATGCAGGTCGCCGTGGGAAGAATGAACGTGTCCGTGTCCGTGTCCGTGTCCGTGATCGTGTCCGTGATCGTGGCTGTGATCATGGCCGTGTTCGTGTTCAGTTTCAGCGCATCCGCAAACGACACACATGGTGGGGGTCTCCTTATAGATCTTCGACTTGCAGCTCGAGCACGCGTAGCTCGGTGCCGCCCGTGGCCTGAAGCTGATGGCTGCGGCAGCGCGGGCAGGCATCGCCGCGCCGCTGGATCTCCACGCTGGCGCCACAGGGCATGCACCATGCGGTGCCGGGCGGCTCGTGGATGTCGATCGACGCGCCCTCGAGGCAGGTTCGGGGTGCGATCGCCTCCAGCGCGAAACGCAGGGCACGCGTCTCCACGCCGCAGAGCTGTCCGGCCTCCAGCCGCAGGGCGGTGACGCGCCGGAATCCCTCCCGGCGCGCCGCGTCTTCGACGAGTTTCAGGATGCCGCCGGCCAGGCTGGCTTCATGCATGGTGGTACTCCGTGGTCGCTGCATGCACTTCGACCGCGAAGCGCACGCACGGATCGTACGCGGCCATCAGGATACGCACCGACGCCTGCGCTTCGCTGCCCTCTGCGGGCATGCGCTCGAGTGCATGCGCCACGGCGCCGTGCGCATGAAAGTTCCAGTCTGTCGGCGCCACGACTTCGTAGCCGGCCACGCGCCGGTCACCGGGCGGTCCTTCGACGCGTGCGCGATGGAGCAGCAGGCCGCGCGCCATTTCGACCCATGCCAGCCCTTCGCCGGGACCGGTCTGCAACGCGCCCGTGGCGAGCCACGCCGCGCCGCTGCGTCCTGGCGCGTCCGGCAGCGAAAGGCGTGCCAGGTCGGCGATGCGTGCGCCGAGCCGTTCCCATGCGTTCGCGGGCGGGTCGGCGCGCGGGTCGTGCAGCCGGGTCCAGCTTCCGGTCTCGGCGCATTGGCCGCGCCAGGTGGGCGCAGTCGCGTCGAACGTGGTGCCCATGCCGGCTGCGAGTGCATGCAGGTCCGCCGGGCTGGCGTGCGGACGCAGCGGCGCCGCAGGCAGCAACGAGTCGACCGCCAGCGGGGCGCAGGCGCGCAGCAATGCGGGCAGCCAACCGTGCTTGCGCTCGCACCATCGTGCGAGCCAGCTGGCAGGTTCCTGTTCCCACAGGTCCAGCCAGGCGCGCGGCGAGCTGCCCAGCAGATGCGTGAGCCAGGCGGTGCGATCGACATCGCCGTGCGACCGCGCCGCGCCGGCCAGCCACGGACAGCCCTGCAGCGCATTGCGATTGCCGTCGGCCGATGCCTGCACTGCGCCTGGCGCGCACAATTCGACCGGCCAGTCGAGGCCGATGCGCAGCGCGTGATCGCGCGCGGTCTCCCATCGCAGCGCATCCAGCTGCGCCACCGATGCGGATGCTTCCTGCCCTTGCGCCGCCGCCAGCGCCAGCGTGCCGCACAAGGCGTGGGCGTGGCCACACAGGGTGAACAGGCTCGCCAGCAGGCGCGGCGCCGCGGTCGCGGGTTGACCCGTCAGCAACAGGCCGGCGAGTGCGCGACGGTTGCTGGTGAGGGTGTGCGGGCGCCGCAGCCCCGGCCGCACCCGCAGCATGCCCCCAAGAGTCTGGGCCGTACTCACGGCGCGTGTTCCCGCATGCCAGCGCGCCCGAGCAGAAAGGCGCGCCGTGCCGGCGTCGCCAAGGCGGAGTCCGAGCGTGCGTCAGGCAGTGCGTCGACGCGCCGGCGCAGCTGCGCCAGCAGCGCCGAGGCGGTGGCGATCGCGTCGGCCTGCGTTGCGAACTCGAACATGGGCGAGAACATCGAGCAGGCTTCGAACGATCCGAGGCCGTCTTCGTGCGCGCCCGTGAAGGCGAACTGCTCATGCCCGATGTTGCGCACGCGCGTCGCGCCGATCAGTGCCGGCGTATCGCGTCGCGCGAGCGGCAGCCACACCAGGTTCATGAACCAGGGTGTGACCAGGATGCCGGTCGCGTCCCGGGGCGCCGGCCGGTGCTGCTCGTCATCGCGCGGGCGTGCCGGTTCGAGCCCGAAGCCGACCGCTTCCACCTGCAACGCGGTGTTCATGACGGGCAAGCCGGCCATGCGCGAGCGCGAGATGCCGGCGAACACTGCTTCGAGCGCCCGCGTCCGCAGCGTCAACTCGGCGTCTCCAGTGCCACCGGCGTCGGTCATGGCGGGCTCGCGTCGTCGAGGACCATGAACTGGTCGGCATCGCCGTCGCATTGCGGGCAGCGCCAGTAGGGCGGCAGCGCGGTGAATGCGGTGCCGGGGGCGATCTGCCAGATTTCGTCGCCGAGCGCCGGGTCGTACACCCACCAGCAGATCTTGCATTCGAGCCGCGCCAAGGCGCCCAGCTTCGCGCGGTCGCCGAGATAGCTGCCCTCGAACCGTGCGGGGCTGGTGGCAGTCATGCGCTCTCGAGCCACTGCAGCACCTCCGCCAGCCGCTCGTGCGAGTCCTCCAGGTCCTCGCGCGCGGCCTGGGCGACTTCGGGCAGGTCGCCAACCTCGACCGTGTTCAGGATCACCACGTCCTGCGAGTTGTAGTAGACGACGCGCCAGCAGTTCGGCATTCGCGTGTTCGTGATGCGGCAGTTGCCATAGCCGCGCGACAGGATGAGCACGCGGCCGGTGCCCAGGTGATGGTCGAGGAATCCGATGTCCTCCACCGACATCGGCAGCAGCGTGAGGTTGATGACTTGCGCGGGGCGGCCCGGCACCCAGGCGCGCCAATGGTCCTCGATCTCGGCCAGCAGGGCCGGCGCGTTCTGCACGTTGGGCGGCAACGCACCCGACCAGCGCGGCACGACGGGCGCCACGTCTTCGCGCGCAACGTCTTTCAGCGCATCGGGAATGGCGCCGAGTTCGATGCAGTCGGTCGCGACCACGCCGTCGACCGATCCGATCACGCGCCAGACGCCGGCGAAGACCGACTCCTGGGCGCGCAGCTCGCGCTGCGGCGTGCCCTCGTGCCGCACCAGGGCGCTGACCTCGCCCTCGCCGAGCACCTGGTTGACGAGGGCAAGGTCGCCCCGTGCGAGACCGTCGAGCGCGATGCGGCGGTTGCCGCCTTCGCGGCAGACCACGGCCAGTTGCGCGAGCGAGTCGCGCAGCGCAGCGTGCGCCGGCTGATGGGCTGCGATTTCCCCGGGTTCCGGCAGCACGGGTGCGCGAAAGGTTTCCATGCCCTGCGGCATCGCCATATAAGCGAGCTCCTCCTCCTCGGGCTGGGAGCCGGGGCCGATGGTGCGCACGGGAATCGGGAAGTCTTTCATCGTGCGGTCCTCAGTGGCAGGAGGCGGCCGCGCCGCTGGCGCTCACCAGCGGGATGCCGATCGTCGGTGCGCGCGTCACCGGACTCGCCAATGCGCTCTCGACCCGCTGGAGGAACACGTCCCAGTCGTGCATGCCCGACACTGTGCCGACGTAGCCGCCGTCGCGCAGGAACAGCAGCGTGGGCCAGCGCTGCGAGCCGAATCGGCGCGCGACCTTTTCCTCCAGGTCGCGCGGCACCACAGCCACGGCAAAGCGGCCCGGGAAGCTGCGTTGCAACTCGGGCAGCACGGCCGCCACGTCCTGGCCCTCGGGAAAGCGCACAGGGTCGCCGGCGAACAGCACGACCCGGTCACCGCCCAGGGCAGACCAGGCGTCGAGGCTTTGGTCGTCGACCCAGGTCGCGCCGAAGTCGTCGACCAGGCGGGCAATGAGGGCCGAGCCCTCGCGCCGGGGCTCCGGCGGCTGGACCGGCAGATTGACGAGCGTTTCGCTGCCGGTGATTTCGGGTGTCATGGAAGGCTTTCGGTGGGTTCGGTGGCAAGGCGCGGCGGCTGCTGGCCGCACAGCGCGAGGAGGTCTTGCGTGCTGGCGCTGGAAGGAAGGTCGAACGCAGCCGGAGCTCCGCTCGCGGCACCGGCCTGCGCTGCCGCAAGCAGGTCGAGCGTGGCGTCGATCTCGCTGGCGCGCCGCGCGTCGATGTGCTCGCGGACGCTGTCGAGAAAAACGAGTACCCAGTCTCCGACCGCCGGTTGCGTCACCAGCGCGGTCCGGACGCGTCGCTGCTCGCCCCGTCCGGCGCAGAGGGCGTGTCCCGGCTCGACGGCGACGACCTGCATGGGGATGCCGATGCACATGGCGCGCTCAGGCTGCCTGCCGCGCGGGCGCCGGCAGGAAGCGTTCGTCGCCGCGGCGGCAGGCTGCGTCCTCGGCCGGCCGTCCGGCCTCGTAGCGCCCGAGGTCGAGCTGGCGGAAGGTGACGGCGTCGGCGCCGGCCAGCGGCTGCCTGCGCGGTTGCGGCGCGGCACCCCAGCGCCGCAGTGCGTCGACGCCGAGCGCGAGCGCATCCTCCATCGCCTGTTTCACGCTCGGGCGCAGGCTGCCGCCGTAGTCGTCCAGTTCCTCGGGCTGGCAGCCGACGAGCAGCACGCGCTGTGGATAGCGCTCAGTGAGTTGCGCCAGCATGAGCACTTCCTGGAATCCGGTCTGGTGCAGGCTCATCTTCTTGGCGCCCATGAAGCGAGGCACTTCGTCGTCCTCGATCAGCTTGAGCGTGCCGGGTGGCAGGCCGTAGTCGATAGCGTCGAAGATTAGCAGGCGGCTGGCCTGCTGGACGTGCTGGATCAGGTAGAGGCCTTGCGTGCCGCCATCTATCAGCGCGACATGCGGTGCGAACTCGTAGCGCTGCTGCAGGGCTTCGACACAACGCACGCCGAAACCCTCGTCGGCCCACAGCACGTTGCCGATGCCGAGCACGCAAATTGATTCATCCGGCGACATGTGCTCAGTCCTTGAACGTGCGATGGCCGGAGATCATCGTGCTGACCACGCTGGAGCGGCCCATGATGTCCTCCCGGATCGCGGCGTACACATGCAGGATCACGAACACGATCAGCCCCCACATGCCGAGGTGGTGCCAAGTGTGCACGTCCTGCGACTGCCCGAACAGCGGGATGACCCAGCCGAACAACCGGTCCTGCCAAGAGCCGCGCTGGGCGCCTTCCGCATACAGCGCGAAGCCGGTGACGATCATGAAGACGCACAGCAGGAGGAAACCGTAAAACATCGCGAAGCGCGCCAGCGGGTTGTGGCCCACGTAGCGCCCTGGTCGCGCGCTGACGAAAGCGTACCACTTCACCATGCCCCAGATCTCCTGCCAGTAGATGCGCTGGAAGATCGGCACCCAGAACAGCTCGCGCGCGTGGTCGTTGCCGACGACTGCCCAGTAGATGCGCCCGAGCAGCCCGACCGCGAGCAGGTAGCCGGCGGCGAAATGCGCAAAGCGGATGTAGCCCATCAGGAAGTTCGCGCTGGCCTCGCCAGGCTGGGTCGGCAGCGGCGAGCCGATGAAATAGCCGGTGATGGCCAGCACCGTGATTGCGAGCGCGTTGATCCAGTGCCAGATGCGCACCGGTGCCTCGTACACATAGACCGACTTGATCGACTGGCCGTGCGCCACGGCGCTGTCCTCGCCGCTGCGGGGCGGCGCGACAGGGGATGAGGTCGTATTCATGGCTTGGTCCCGGGATGGTGTGCGCGCTGGCCTCAGAGGCGCGCCGCGAGCATCAGCAGCCCGCTGCCGCCGATCAATGCGGTCGCCGTGCGCCAGGCCCAGGCCGGCAGCCGTTGCAGCGCGGCGCCGGCCCCCAGGCCCACGGCGTGCAGCAGCGTCGAGGCCAGCATGAAGCCGGCTGCGTAGGCCATGAACGAATGGCCGCCGGTCAGCTCACCGCCGTGCGCATGGCCATGCAGCAGCCCGACGAACGCGACCAGCGCGAGGCCGGCCATCGGCGCGATGCGCCGGGCGCCCAGCATCAACGCTGCGAGCGCGACCACGCTCAGCGCGATGCCCGCCTCGACCCCCGGCAAACCGATGCCGCGAATGGCCAGCACGGCGCCCAGCAGCAGCGTCGTGAGGAATACCGCCGGACCTGCGGCGCGCCAGGCCTTCGGCAGCGCGACCGCCGACCACATCCCCACCGCGACCATGGCGAGCAGATGATCGTATCCGCCGAGCGGGTGTGCCAGCCCGGCGGCGAAGCCTTCGGTGCCGTGGCCGGGATGGGCCTGCGCCGCCGAGGCCGCCGCGAGCGCGACGGCCGCGGCCAGGGCCTTGGCCACCGACACCCGAGCGCGGGTGCTGCGTGCTGTCTGAATCTTCATGTGCTTGTCTCCGTTCCTTGGGGTGATTCAGCGCACTGTGACGCTGGTGAGTTCCTGGCCGTCCGGACTCATCACGTGGGTCGAGCATGCGAGGCACGGGTCGAACGAGTGCAGCGTGCGCAGGATCTCTACCGGCTGCTCCGGGTTGGCCATCGGGGTGTTCATCAGGCTCGCCTCGAACGCGCCGATCTGGCCCTTGGTGTCGCGCGGGCTGCCGTTCCAGGTAGTCGGCACCACGCACTGGTAGTTCTCGATGCGGCCGTCCTTGATGCGGATCCAGTGCCCGAGCGCGCCGCGCGGCGCAGCGACGGTGCCGACGCCCTTGGCCTCCTTCGGCCAGGTGGACGGGTCCCATTTTTCGACGTTGGCCGTGCTGGTGTCGCCGGCCTTGATGTTGGCCACGAGTTCGTTGAAGTCGTCGAGCATCATCTCGGCGCAGTACTGTGCCTCGAGCGCCCGCGCCAGCGTCCGGCCGATGGTCGTGGGCAGCAGCTGCTTCACGGTGTACTGCGTCTCCGGCATGCCCAGCGCCTTCGGGAAGTCCTTGTTGATGATCGAAGCGGACCGGTCGACCTGCTCCTTGACCCGTTGGCAGTGCGGATTGCCTTTCAGCGCGTGCGCGTAGCCGAGGATGTAGCGCGACAGCGGGCCGACCTCCATCGCATGGCCGCGCCAGCGCGGCGACTTGATCCAGGAGTACTTTGCGCTTTCGTCCAGTTGCTCGATGTTCGTTCGCGTGCCTTTGGTCTTCGCGCCGAGCTCGTAGTTGGGTTCGGTCACGCCGTCCCACGGGTGCAGCCCCTTCGACTCGTCGGCGTACTTGTACCAGCTGTGGTTGACGAACTCCTGTACCTGCGCGGGGTCGCGCGGGTCCACTGGGAGGATCTCGTCCCAGTTGCCGCCCAGGATCGCGCCGCCGGGCAGCTGCTGGGTCCTGTGGTCGCCCATCACCTTCTCGTAGGTGCCGTAGTCCATCACGTTTGTCGCGGCGAGGCCGCCGCCGTAGAGCCAGCCGGCCTGCTTGTAGATGGTGCCGATCGCCAGCACATCGGGGATGTAGACGTTGTTGTTGAACTCGATCATTTCCCGGATGCGCGCTTCGATGAAGTTCAGCCGCTCCATGTTGACGGGTGCGCCCGCGGCGCCGTCCTTGTCGATGTTGATGGCGCAGGGCACGCCCCCCACCAGGTAGTTCGGGTGCGGGTTCTTGCCGCCGAAGATGGTGTGGACCTTGACCCACTCCTTCTGCAGGTCGAGTGCCTCGAGGTAGTGCGTCACCGCCATGAGGTTGGCCTCGGGCGGCAGCACGTAGGCCTTGCTGCCCCAGTAGCCGTTCATGAACGGGCCGAGCTGGCCGCTCTCGACGAACTTTTTGAGCCGGTTCTGGATGTCGCGGAAATAGCCAGGCGACGACATCGGATGCGATGGGGATACGGTCTGCTGCAGCTCCGAGGTCTTCTTCGGATCGGCCTTCAGCGCAGACACCACATCGACCCAGTCGAGCGCATGCAGGTGGTAGAAGTGCACGGCGTGGTCGTGCTCCTGCAGCGTCTTGGCCATGATCTCCCGGATCAGGTAGGCGTTCTTCGGGATCGTGATACCAAGCGCATCCTCGACCGCACGCACCGAGGCGAGCGCATGGCAGCCGGTGCACACGCCGCAGATGCGCTCGACGAAGGCCCAGGCATCGCGGGGGTCGCGGCCCTTGAGGATGACCTCGAGCCCGCGCCACATCGTGCCGGTCGACACCGCGTTGCGAATGACGTTGTTGCTGTCGACGTTCACTTCGCAGCGCATGTGGCCTTCGATGCGCGTGACCGGATCCACCACGATACGGCGACCCGTATCGTCCATCTTGAAGCCTTGTGTCTCGTATGCACTCATTGTTGTCGTCCTTGCCGTTGGGGCATCGAATGTTTCAGCGCTCGGCGATGTCGGCCGTCTTGCTTTCGGCCTTGTGCTGTGCGGCCCGCTTGATCGCCGATGCGGCGGCATGCGCGACCGCTGCCGCCCCGACCACCCCTGCGGCCGTGGCACCGACTCGGTCGGCATTGGCCTCGATGCCGAACTGGTGGATGTCGGTCAGGCGGTTGTAGAACGAGCCCTTGTCCCAGAAGCCGTCTTCCGAGCAGCCGATGCAGCCGTGGCCGGCCTTGATCGGGAAGCTCGTGCCCTCGTTCCACTGCACCGTCGAGCAGGCGTTGTAGGTGGTCGGGCCCTTGCAACCGACCTTGTAGAGGCAGTAGCCCTTGCGCGCCGATTCGTCGTCCCAGGCCTCGACGAACTGGCCCGCGTCGAAGTGCGGGCGGCGGTAGCATTTGTCGTGGATGCGCTGGCTGTAGAACATCTTCGGGCGGCCCTGGCGATCGAGTTCGGGGATGCGGTCGAAGGTCAGCATGTAGGTGATCACGCCGGTCATGACCTCGGCGATCGGCGGGCAGCCGGGCACCTTGATGATGGGCTTGTCGAAGATCACCTTGTGGATCGGCGTGGCCTGCGTCGGGTTCGGCTTGGCAGCCTGCACGCAACCCCAGCTTGCGCACGAGCCCCAGCTGATGATCGCCTTGGCGTCCTTGGCGACGTGCTTCAGCTGATCGATGAAGGGCTTGCCGCCGATGATGCAGCTCATGCCGTCCTGGTTGAGCGGCGGGTTGCCCTCCACCGCGAGGATGTAGTTCCCCTTGTACTTCTTCATGATCTCCTCGAGGATCGCCTCGGCCTGGTGGCCGGCGGCGGCCATCAGCGTGTCGTCGTAGTCGAGCGAGATCATCGACAGCACCACGTCCTTGGCCAGCGGGTGCGCCGAGCGGATGAACGATTCCGAGCAGCAGGTGCATTCCAGCCCGTGCAGCCACAGCACCGGCGTGCGCGGCTTGGTCTCCATGGCATGGGCGATCTGCGGCACGAAGGCCGGGCCGAGACCCAGTGACGTGGCGGTCAGCGAACAGTACTTGAGCAGGCTGCGGCGCGAGATTCCCTGGCGGCGCATGACCTCGTAGAACGTTTCCATCGTGTGCTGTCTCCTTGCCTTTGCGGCGATGTCGTTGGGGGCGGCGGGCTTGCGAGGGGCCGGGCCAGCCCAAAGGCCATGCCTTGCCGCACCCTCTTCATTGCAACTCGCGGACCAGTTCACTCATCTCCCGGGGAAAACCCTGAATGACTGCTGCAAGTACTTGATTTGATTGGGCAAAGACGGCTGCGCCGAGCAAGGCGCGGCGACCGTCGGACGGCATGTCGCAGCGGCTCTTCCAATCCGGTCGTCGAAGTGCAAGCAGTGCTTCCACTGGCGCTCGCGCGCCGGGGATGCAGGACGGCCGGCCGGCCGCCATCAAAACGTCCAGCGCGCGCTGACCCGCGCGCTGCGCGGCTCCATCGGGTGCACGTGCCGGTCGTCGATGCCGCCACCGCAAGCGCCGCTCGCCACTTCGCCCGCCGTGCACGACGCGTAGAAGTATTCGATGTCGTTGCCTTTCCTGCCGGCCAGGTTGAACACGTCGAGCCCGAGCGTGAGGTGCTCGTTCACCGCATAGCGCGCGCCGAAGTTCAGCAGCGCTGTGGCACGCGAACGCACCGTGTTGAGAGTGTCCAGCGCACGCGGCCCCATGTACCGCAGCCGCAGTGACGCGGTCCATGGCCCGCCGATGTAGGTCACGCCGGCGGCGAACACCCGCTCCACGGCGTTGTCGACATGGTCGCCTTCGCCTTCCGGCGCTTCGCCGCGAAAGCGCCCGCGCGACAAGGCGGCATCGGCCTCCAGGCGCCAATGCGAGACGACTTTCCAGCGCAGCGTCGCCTCGAGACCGCGCCGACGGCTGGCGCGGCCTGGCTCCGTGCTGCCTGCGTCGCCGACGTAGACAAGCTCCGAGTCAAGCCCGAGCTCCCACAGGGCGACCGTGGCGGTGAGGTCGTCGTTCGGCTGGAAGCGCCAGCCCAGTTCCGCGCCCCGCCCCTTGACGAGCGCGGGGACGCGTTCGGCCGGTAGCCCGCTTTGCGGATCGATCGTGATGGTGGCGCCGCGCACGTCGTTGCTATGGAAGCCGCCACCGGCATTCAGGTACAGCTCGTGCTGTGGCGTCACGGTGAATGCGAGACCAAGCTTCGGGCTTGTGATCGCATCATGCCCCTTGCCGCTGTTGAGCGAGCCGTACGCCAGCGCCCGGCCTTGCACGTCGTAGCGCAGCGCATCGCTGCGCCACCCGACATAGCCACGCCAGTGATCGCTGAAGTTCACGAACTGCTGGGCGTAGATCGACACCAGATCCTGCGAGACCTTGTCGTTGCGCAATGTCGACAGCCGCTCGCGCGCAACGGTGTCGTAGAGACCGACTTCGCCGATGCGGTCACCGCGCCATTGCGCACCGACACTCAGCAGGCCATCGAGCCCACCGATCCTGTTGGGCATGCTGCGCGAGCCCTGTGCGCCGAACGCGCGGCGCCGGTCGGTCTGTTCGAACTGATCGCCATCGACCGGGTTGCGGAGGAAGTAGGTGAAGTCGGAGAACAGATCGAAGCGGTAGTCCATCGCGTAGGCGCTGATCTGCGTCTCGCCATCGCGCCCCTTGTCGAACCATTTGCCCGACAGGCTCAGGCGCCGCGTGCGGCCGCCGTCCGTCGGGTTCATCGAACCGAAGCGGGATATCTCTCCCGAGTCGATCAGGCGCTGCGGCACCTGGTCGGTCGAGTTCCAGCGGCTTTGGTAGGCCATCCCCGTCAGACTGAGGCCGCGCGCAGAGGAACCCTGCGAGTAGCGCAGGACGGCATTGGCTTTGCGCAGTTGCTCGGGCACTTGCCACGGGCCGTCGTTGCCTTCGAGCTCGATAGCGCCCAGCCAGGTCTGGTCGGCCACGGTGCGCGACCCCGCGGCGAGCAGGCGCCGGAAATTGTGCGAACCGAAGCTGACATCCACGATCGGTGCGGGCAGTGCACTCAGGTAGTCGAGGCTGGCGCTGCCGGCCAGCGAGAAGTCGCCACTGTCCGCGAAGTAGGGTCCTTTGCGATAGCGCACGCCGGAGACCAGCTCGGGCGTCAGGAAGTTGAGGTCGGCAAAGCCCTGACCGTGCCCGTGCGTCGGCATGTTGACCGGCATGCCATCGACGGTCACCGCGAAATCGGTCCCATGGTCGAGATTGAAGCCGCGCAGGAAATACTGGTTGGCCTTGCCATCGCCCGAGTGCTGCGTGGCGACGACACCGGGCACGGCCTCGACGATGTCGCCAGGCCGCAGCTTGGGCCGCGACTGGAAGGACTCGCGCTCTGCCGCGCCTTCGCTCGCACTGTCGGCACTGCCGATAGAGGAGTCACGCGGGCCCCGCACTTCGATCTCCGGCAGGTGGGTGGTCTGGGCGACGGCCAGCGGGCTGTTGACCAGTGGGATCAGGTAGGCACCGCAACGCATCAGAGAAAACGGGGGCATGGTGATTCAGTAGGACAAAACTGAAAAACCTCTTACACATGCCGTGCCAGAACCTCGGCGCTAGGGGAAACCACCAACCGGGAACCGTAGCAACACCTGGGTGCTGCGTGGCTTCGATGCCGTTTCCTCAGTGAATGCGCATGCCCATGAGAAAGCGCGAGTGACAGTCTGCAGGCGAAACTGGCACATGCGCTTCCATCACGCGTCTCAGTTGATCGGCTTGAGGTGCGTGTGCGGCACCGCGGGTGCGCCGCTGGCATGGCGGTGCTCGTGACCACTGGCATCGAGCGGCACCAGGTGCACGTTGCCGTGCCGCACGCCGCGCAGTGCGATCAACTGCTCCGCGCAGAGCTGCACCGCGGCAGTGGGGCCGCGCAGCACCACCGTTTCGAGACAGTGGTCGTGGTCCAGGTGCGTGTGCAGGCTGGTGATGACCAGGTCGTGATGCTCGTGCTGCAGGTCGAGCACGCGCGTCGTCACCGTCTGCTCGTGGTGGTCGTAGACATAGCTCACGGTGGCGACGCACCAGCCTGCCGCCTTGCCGCGCACCGGCTTGCCGAGCGTGGCGCTGCCCAGCCGCATGCGGATCAGGTCGCGCACCGCCTCGGAGCGGTTCACGTAGCCCTTGTCGGCGATGAGCGCATCGAACTGCCGTGCGAGTTCGTCGCCGAGCGAGATGGTGAAGCGTTGCATGACGTACGCCCTGTGGATTTGAGAAACGAAGATGGTAGCCATCAGCAAATCGGACTCCCGCGCAATATGGTGCGATGCTGCTCAGGTGTCCGGCGACTGCAGGTGCCGGCGCAGCCGGCGCATGTTGAGCAGTACGAGCAGCGCGATCGCCGGCACGGCGACGAGAGTCACCGCGGTTTCATGCCAGCCCATGGCCTTGGCCAACGGCTTCAGCAGGTAGTTGCCCAGCCCGACGCCGTAGTAGGTCATGGCGATCACCGAAAGGCCTTCCACCGTCTCCTGGAGCCGCAGCTGCATGCCCTGGCGCCGGTCGAGCGAGCCGAGCAGCGCCTGGTTCTGGCGTTCGCGCTCGACCTCGGAGCGGGTCTGCAGCAACTGCGCGGCCCGGGCGATCCGTTCGGACAGTTGCGTCTGTCGGCCCGCCGTGGCTGCGCAGCTGTCCAGGGCGGGGCGGAACCTGCGCTCCATGAATTCCGACAGGGGCTGCAGCCCCGGCACTACCGTCTCGCGCAGCTCGATCAGCCGCCGGTCCACGATGCCGCTGTAGGCGCGGGTCGCGGCGAAGCGCGCGCTGTGCTCGGCCATCGCGTACTCGACCCGGGCCGCCAGTGTGACCAACTCGTGCAGCAGCACCTCGTCGCCGTCCGTCGCATCGTGGAAGCGGGCCATCAGCGACGCCAGCTGCGTCTCCTCGACGGCGAGTTGGCCCATGCGGCGGGTGGCGAGCGGCAGGCTGAGCAGGGCCATCATGCGGTAGGTGTCGACTTCGATCAGGCGCTGGACGGTGCGGCCCGCTCGGCGCCGGTTCATCGCGTGGTCGAACACCAGAAAGCGCGTCACGCCGCCCACCGAGCGAAGGTCCGAGACCACGGTCGCCGCGCCATCCGCGACTCGGTTTCCCACCAGCAGTTCGCTGCAGAAGAGCGGTGCCACCACGCGCGCATGGGGCGGATTGCCGGGGCAGGGGAGTACGGCCAGCTGGGTCGCGGAAATCATGCGGCCGGGGAGCGTGGCCAGCCAATCGTGCGGCAGGGCATCGAGCCAGCCGGTGTCGAATGCCCGGTCCATCGCGAGGGAGTCCAAGTCGGCGAACACAGTGAAGGTGTGGAACTCCGTGTGGCGTTCCCAGCGCACGCGCAGCGCGCCGCAGCGCACCTGGTGCTGCATGGCATTGCCCGGTTCGGTGGCGTCGCCGCCCAGTCGCGCCAGATGTGCGATGCAACGCGCGTCGTCGGCCGGGCCTTCGCGCAGCGTGGCGACGGCCAGCGCCGCACCCGGCGTCGAGAGTGGCTCGAATGGGCGCGCGTGGATCTCGTCGGCCAACTGCTGGCGTCCTTCGACTTCGGTCGGCAGTTTCATTTCGGGCTCCTGGCAGTGCTGCGCCTTTTCGATGAACCCGAGGTCGCGCGCAGTTGCGCGAGGATCAGGCGCTGGCCGTCGTCGGCCAGGAATTGCATGAAGGCGCTGGCCAGTTGAGGCAGCCGGCGCGTCGCCAGATGCATCGCATACCAATCGCGCTCGATCGGGTTGGCCGTCATGGGCAGCAGCGCGAGCAGGCCGGCGTCCAGCTCGAGCCGGCAGGTGTGCAGCGACAGGAAGGCCACGCCGAAGCCGGCTGCGCACATCTGCTTGATGGCCTCGTTGCTCGACAGCTCGGAGCCGACGAGCAAGGCAATGCCGGCTTCCCGGTAGAGCGTCTCGACGGTGGTGCGGGTGCCCGAGCCGCGTTCGCGCACCAGCAGCTTGGCGCCCGACAGATCGGCGATCGCCAGCCGGCGTCGCGTCATCAACGGGTGCGTCGGTGCTGCCAGGAAAGCCATCGGATGGCGCGCAAAGGGCACGGCCTTGGTCTTCAGTTCGGCCGGCGGACGTCCCATGATGGCGACGTCCACCTCCTGCCCGGCGAGCATCTGGACGATGTCGTTGCGGTTGCCGACCTTGAGCTGGATCTTGACCTCCGGACGGCCGTCGGCGAACGCCACCAGCAGCGGTGGCAGCAGGTACTCCGCGGTGGTCACCGCGCCCACGCGCAGGGTGCCGGAGAAGCCGCCCCGCTGGGCGGCCACCTCGTCGCCGGCCTCGCGCCACAGCTCCAAGATGCGGCCCGCATAGCCCGAGAGCAGCTCGCCTGCGCCGCTCAGCCGCACGCCACGCCCCTCGCGCTCCAGCAGGGGCATTCCGGCAGCTTCCTCGAGGAGTTTGATCTGGATCGAAACCGCCGGCTGCGTGAGGTGCAGCTCGCTCGCGGCTCGCGAGACGCTGCCGAGCCGCGAAACCGCGTGCAGGGCAGCCAGTTGCCGAAAAGTGGCGTTCTTGATCATTAGTGAAAGCAAATGAATGCGAGAAAAAGATTAACTATTACAAATGAAAAGGGCTTCGTACATTGAAGGCACCAAATACCTCGAACCGACCAAACCCAGCAAGGAGAGTGCCCGTGGGCCAAATGAACGAACCGACACAGATCACCGACAGCGCCAAGCGCTACGCGGCAGGCGTCCTGAAGTACGCGCAGATGGGCTACTGGAACGGCGACTACGTGCCGAAGGAGACCGACATCCTCGCGCTTTTCCGCATCACCCCGCAAGATGGCGTCGACCCCATCGAGGCCGCCGCCGCCGTGGCCGGCGAATCGAGCACTGCCACCTGGACGGTGGTCTGGACCGACCGCTTGACCGCTTGCGACATGTACCGCGCCAAGGCGTATCGCATCGAACCTGTGCCGAACAATCCGAGCCAGTACTTCTGCTACGTCGCCTACGACCTGAGCCTGTTCGAGGAAGGCTCGATTGCCAATGTGACGGCTTCGATCATCGGCAACGTCTTCAGCTTCAAGCCCCTCAAGGCCGCGCGCCTGGAAGACATGAAGTTCCCGGTCTCATACGTCAAGACCTTCGCGGGCCCGCCGACCGGCATCGTGGTCGAGCGCGAGCGCCTCGACAAGTTCGGGCGCCCGCTGCTGGGCGCCACCACCAAACCCAAGCTCGGTCTGTCGGCGCGCAGCTACGGTCGCGTCGTGTACGAAGGCCTGAAGGGTGGCCTGGATTTCATGAAAGACGACGAGAACATCAACTCGCAGCCCTTCATGCACTGGCGTGACCGCTTCCTTTGCGTGATGGATGCGGTCAACAAGGCCAGTGCCGCCACCGGCGAGGTCAAGGGCAGCTACCTGAACATCACCGCCGGCACGATGGAAGAAATGTACCGCCGCGCCGAATTCGCTAAGGAACTCGGCTCGGTCATCGTGATGGTCGACCTCGTGGTGGGATGGACTGCAATCCAGAGCATGAGCCACTGGTGCCGCCAGAACGACATGATCCTGCACATGCACCGGGCCGGCCACGGCACCTACACGCGGCAGAAGAACCACGGCGTGAGTTTCCGCGTGATCGCCAAGTGGCTGCGTCTGGCCGGTGTCGATCACCTGCACACCGGAACCGCCGTGGGCAAGCTCGAGGGCGACCCGATGACCGTGCAGGGCTACTACAACGTCTGCCGCGATACCCACACGGTGGTCGATCTGCCGCGCGGCATCTTCTTCGACCAGGACTGGGGCGCGCTGAAGAAGGTCATGCCGGTGGCCTCTGGCGGCATCCACGCTGGCCAGATGCACCAGCTGCTCGACCTGTTCGGCGACGACGTGGTGCTCCAGTTCGGCGGCGGCACGATCGGCCACCCGCAAGGCATCCAGGCTGGCGCGACCGCGAACCGCGTGGCGCTCGAAGCGATGGTGCTGGCGCGCAACGAGGGCCGCGACATCAAGAACGAGGGGCCGGACATCCTGAGGGACGCCGCCAAGTGGTGCACGCCGTTGAAGGCCGCGCTCGACACCTGGGGCGAGATCAGCTTCAACTACACCTCGACCGACACCTCGGACTTCGTTCCGACCGCGGCCGTGTCCTGATGCCATCGTTAAAGAGAGCCACCATGCGAATCACCCAAGGCACCTTCTCGTTCCTGCCCGAGCTCACCGACGCGCAGATCACCAAGCAGATCGACTACTGCCTCGCCAAGGGCTGGGCGATCGGCCTCGAGTACACCGACGACCCGCACCCGCGCAACACCTACTGGGAGATGTTCGGCAACCCGATGTTCGACATCGTGGACGCGGCCGGCCTGATGCTGGAGCTCAGGAGCTGCCGCAGAACCTTCCCGAGCCACTACATCCGGTTGACCGCGTTCGATTCGACCCACGGCACCGAGTCGGTGGTGATGTCGTTCATCGTGAACCGCCCGAAGGATGAGCCGGGCTTTCGCCTGATCCGCACCGAGGAGCCGGGCCGCACGATCCGCTACAGCATCGAAGGCTACGCGGCGCAGCGAGCGCCCGAAGGCTCGCGCTACTGAGGCCGCCAATGATGGATGCGGCCACCACCTCGACTCCCGGTGCGTTGCTCGAAGCCTCGGGCGTGCGCACGCTGCTCGACAAGCTCGATGCCGATCTGATTGGCCTGGCGCCGGTCAAGGGCCGCATTCGCGACATCGCCGCGCTGCTGCTGATCGACAAGCTGCGTGGCGAGCAAGGCTTGCAGTCGACGCCGCCATCGCTTCACATGTGCTTCACTGGCAACCCGGGCACCGGAAAGACGACAGTGGCGATGCGCATGGCCGAGGTGCTGAAGCAGCTCGGCTACGTGCGCAAGGGCCACCTCGTGGCGGTGACGCGCGACGACCTCGTCGGCCAGTTCATCGGCCACACCGCGCCGAAGACGAAAGAGGTGGTGAAGAAGGCGATGGGCGGCGTGTTGTTCATCGACGAGGCCTACTACCTCTACAAGCCCGAGAACGAGCGCGACTACGGGCAGGAGTCGATCGAGATCCTGCTGCAGGTGATGGAGAACAACCGCGACGACCTGGTCGTGATCCTCGCCGGCTACAAGGACCGCATGGACACCTTCTTCGGCAGCAACCCTGGGATGGCGTCGCGCATCGCGCACCACATCGACTTCCCCGACTACACCGATGCCGAGCTGATGCAGATTGCGCAGCTGATGTTGAAGCAGTTGAACTACAGCTTCGATACTGGAGCCGGGCCAGCCTTTGCGCGGTACGTGAGCCTGCGCAAGGAGCAGCCCCACTTCGCGAATGCACGCTCGATCCGCAATGCGCTGGATCGGATCCGGTTGCGGCATGCGACGCGGCTGTTCTCGGCGGGCACGGCGTTGACGCGGGAACAACTGTGCACGCTGCAAGCCGAGGACGTGCTCGCGAGTCGCGTGTTCGCGGCAAAGCCGTCGGCAGGGAGAGCGGCATGAGCCCCCGCCCGGCCGCTCCGAAGGGGGCTCGCACCGCAGTGCGCAGCACGGAGGCTGCCCTATGAGCATCGACGCCCTGATCTTCGACGTGGACGGCACAATGGCCGACACCGAGGAAGCGCACCGCGTGGCCTTCAACTTGGCGTTCGAGCGCCAGGGCCTCGGCTGGTCCTGGTCGCCGGCAGCGTATCGGCGGCTGCTCGAGGTGACCGGTGGCAAGGAGCGGCTGTGTCACCACATCGATGCGCTCGATGTCGCCGACACCGAACGCCGGCGGCTGCTCGCACTGGTGCCCTCGCTTCATGCCGACAAGACGAAGTTCTATACCGCGGTGGTCCGTGACGGCGGCGTGCCCTTGCGGCCCGGCGTGGCAAGACTCATGGACGAGGCCCTCGCAGCGGGCTGCCGGCTGGCCATCGCCAGCACCACCAGCGCAGCGAACGTCGATGCGCTGCTGGCCGCCACCCTCGGCGCGCGCGGCCTCGACCTGTTCAGCGTGATCGTGTGCGGGGATCGCGTGCAGGCCAAGAAGCCGGCGCCCGACATCTACGCATTGGCGCTGCGCAACCTGGGCATCGAGCCGGCGTCCGCAGTGGCCATCGAGGACTCCCTCAACGGACTGCGGTCGGCCCGTGCGGCCGGGATCTGGACGCTGGTGACGCCGACCTACTGGAGCGACGACGCCGATTTCGGCGACGCCGGCCTGGTGCTACCGAATCTCGGTGACGTCGACGCGCCGCTGCAGGGGGAGCCCGGCCATCTTCTGCGCGACGCGGCCTGGCTCGGCCTGCCCGAACTCGCTCGCCTCGCGACCGCCGCCAGCACAGCCACCCACGCCACCACGCTGCACCCCCGCCCACAGGAAAGCTTTCGATGAACCGCCACCCCCGCATTGCACCGAGCCTGCTGTCGGCCGATTTCGCTCATCTCGGCGACGAGGTCGAGGCCGTGATCGAGGCCGGTGCCGACCTGATCCATTTCGACGTGATGGATAACCACTACGTGCCGAACCTGAGCGTTGGCCCGATGGTGTGCGAAGCCATCCGCCCGCACTGCATGCGCGACGGCTTGCCCGTGCCCATCGACGTGCACCTCATGGCGCGGCCGGTCGATGCGCTGATACCGCTTTTCGCGCAGGCGGGCGCGTCGATCATCTCGTTTCATCCCGAGGCGAGCGAGCATGTGCACCGGACGGTGCGCCTGATCCGGTCGCTCGGCGTCAAGGCCGGGCTGGTGCTCAACCCGGCGACCCCGCTGCACTGGCTCGACCATGTGCTCGACGAACTCGACCTGGTGCTGCTGATGTCGGTCAACCCCGGCTTCGGCGGGCAGACCTTCATCGATGGCGTGTTGCCGAAGATCGAATCGGTGCGCCGCCGGATCGACGCCAGCGGTCGCGACGTGTGGCTCGAAGTCGACGGCGGCATCAACGCCGGCAACGCGTGCCGTGCGGTCGACGCCGGCGCCGACACGCTGGTCGCCGGGTCGGCCGTGTTCGGGAACAAGGACTATCGCGCAGCGATCGCCGCCATCCGCGACGCCGCGCCGCTGCGTCTGGCGAGGCAGGCGTGATGACCTTCCAGGCGATCGCCTTCGACCTGGATGGCACGCTGGTGGACAGCGCCGGTGGCATCGCGCTGGCGCTCAACACGGCGCTGCGCGAAGCCGATCTGCGTTGCTTCGACCTGCAGCGCGTGCGCGGCTGGATCGGCGATGGGCCTGACGTGCTGATCGAGCGGGCGCTACGCGCCATCGACCCGCAGGACGTCGACTTGGAAGGGCTGTCGATTCGCCTGCGCCGGGGCTTCGACGCGGTGACGCTGCGACTGCCGTTCGCCGACAGCTCGGTCTATGCGGGTGTCGAAGACCTGCTGAATCAACTCGGGCGCGACAACATGCCGCTGGCGGTGGTCACCAACAAGCCGACCGAACTGGCACGGGCCGTGCTGGAGGGAGCCGGACTGCTCGGCCATTTCGCCGCCGTGCACGGCGCCGACACGGCCGCCCTGCGCAAACCTTCGCCACTGCTGATCGAGCAGGCCGCGCAGGTCCTGGGTGCGCACCCGCGGCACATGCTGATGGTCGGCGACGCGGCCACCGATTGCCTGGCCGCGCGCGCCGCCGGATGCCGTGCCGCCTGGGCCGGGTGGGGCTACGGCTTGCTCGACATCGAACAGAGCGAATCCGTCTGGCGCCTCGACCGACCCGCGGATCTGCTGGTTCGCATGAGTCCGCCACAAGCCCATTGCCATTGAAACAACTACCTGGAGATACGCCCATGCCCACCGGAGGAAAGTCCACTCTCACCCAGTTCCTGATCGAGGAACGTCGACGGTTTCCGGAGGCCACCGGTGACCTGAACGCACTGGTTACCGATGTGTCGCTGGCCTGCAAGGCCATCTCGCGCAAGGTCGCCTATGGCGCGCTTGGCGGCGTCCTGGGCAGCGCAGGCACGGCCAACGTCCAGGGCGAGGAACAGAAGACCATGGACGTGTTGAGCAACACGATGTTCCTGCGCGCGAACGAGTGGGGTGGTCACCTTGCTGGCATGGCAACGGAAGAAATGGAAGCGCCCTATCCGCTGCCGCCCGAGCATCCGCGTGGCAAGTACCTGCTGCTGTTCGACCCGCTCGACGGTTCGTCAAACATCGACGTCAATGTCTCGGTGGGAAGCATCTTTTCCGTGCTGCGCGCAGTCACGCCGGGTACCGACCCCGCGACTGCGGACTTCCTGCAGCCCGGCACACGGCAGGTCTGTGCCGGCTACGCGATCTACGGGCCGTCGACGATGCTGGTCCTAACGATGGGCCGCGGCACGCATGCCTTCACGCTCGACCCGTTGCTGGGCGAGTGGGTGCTGAGCCATCCGAACCTGCAGATACCGCCGCGCACCCAGGAGTTCGCGATCAACGCGTCGAACAGTCGGTTTTGGGAGCCGGCCGTGAAGCGCTACGTGGACGAATGCATGGCGGGGCAGTCCGGTGCGCGTGCGGCCGACTTCAACATGCGCTGGATCGCATCGCTGGTGGCCGAGGCGCATCGCATCCTCATGCGCGGCGGCGTCTTTCTCTATCCGCGCGACACGCGCGAGCCGGCGCGCGAAGGGCGCCTGCGCCTGCTTTACGAAGCCAGCCCGATCTCATTCCTGATCGAGCAGGCCGGCGGCGGCGCCAGCACCGGGCGCTCGCGGCTCATGGAGGTCGTGCCGGATGCGCTGCACCAGCGCATCGGCTTCGTGTTCGGCTCGGTGCAGGAGGTTTCTCGCATCGAGGCCTACCACCGCGACGAGCCGCCGCGCGCTTTCGACTCTCCCTTGTTCGGTCACCGCGGCCTGTTCGCGACCGCCTGAAACCAGCACCGAATCACCGTATCGAAGAAATCCCATGTCTGCCAAGCACCCCATCATCGCCATCACCGGCTCTTCCGGCGCAGGCACCACCTCGGTGACCCGCACGTTCGAAAACATCTTCAGGCGCGAGAACGTAGAGGCTGCCATTGTCGAGGGCGACAGCTTCCATCGCTATGACCGCCAGTCGATGAAAGTCGCCATGGCCAAGGCCGAGGCTGAGGAGCGGCCCCATTTCAGCCACTTCGGCGAGGACGCCAATCTGTTCGAGGATCTGCAGCAGCTCTTCCGGAGCTATTCCGAGACTGGCAACGGAATGAGCCGCAAGTACCTGCACAACGAGGAAGAGGCGCAGCCCTTTGCGCAGCCGCCGGGCACCTTCACGCCGTGGCAGTCGCTTGCGGCCAGCGACGTCCTGTTCTACGAGGGCCTGCACGGCGGCGTGACGACCGACACGGTGGACATCGCGCGGTTCGCCGACCTGCTCATCGGCGTTGTGCCGGTGATCAACCTCGAGTGGATCCAGAAGATCCACCGTGACCGCAGCACGCGCGGCTATTCGACCGAGGCGGTGACCGACGTGATCCTGCGCCGCATGCACGAGTACGTGCACTACATCTGTCCGCAGTTCACGCGCACGCACATCAACTTCCAGCGCGTGCCGGTCGTCGACACCTCCGACCCCTTCGTGGCGCGCACGATCCCGACGGCCGACGAGAGCCTGGTGGTGATCCGCTTCGCCAACCCGCGCGGCTTCGACTTCCCGTACCTGTTGTCGATGCTGCACGACTCGTTCATGTCGCGCGCCAACACCCTGGTCGTGCCCGGCGGAAAGATGGAGCTCGCGATGCAGCTGATCTTCACGCCGATGGTCATGCGCCTGGTCGAGCGTCGCAAGAACCTGCTGGGCGCCTGAGCAAGTGAGCACCATGAACACTCAATTCACTGAGCCCGTGACGCGGGCGGTCTGCGCCAACGCGCTGCGGGTTCTGGCGATGGACGCCGTGCAGACTGCAAACTCCGGCCACCCGGGCATGCCGATGGGCATGGCAGACATTGCGGAAACACTGTGGCGGCATCACTTGCGCCATGATCCGTCGGATCCAGCCTGGCTGGACCGCGACCGGTTCGTGCTCTCGAACGGCCACGGCTCCATGCTGCTGTATGCGCTGCTGCACCTGAGCGGCTACGCGTTGCCCATGGACGAGCTCAAGAGATTCCGCCAGCTGCATTCGCGCACCCCGGGGCACCCGGAGATCGGCGTGACGCCGGGCGTCGAAACCACGACCGGGCCCCTGGGGCAGGGCCTGGCCAACGCGGTCGGCATGGCACTGGCGGAGAAGCTGCTTGCGCAGGAATTCAACCGTCCGGGGCACACTATCGTCGACCATCGCACCTATGTGTTCCTGGGCGACGGATGCCTCATGGAGGGCATCAGCCACGAAGCCTGCTCGCTCGCCGGCACCTGGGGCCTGCGCAAGCTGGTGGCCTTCTATGACGACAACGGCATCTCGATCGACGGCGACGTCGCCGGCTGGTTCACCGACGACACGCCGAGCCGCTTCGAGGCCTATGGCTGGACTGTAGTGCGCGACGTGGACGGGCACGACACCCAAGCGCTCGACCGTGCGATGGCAACGGCTCTGGACGCCGACAAGCCGGTGCTGGTGTGCTGCAGGACGACCATCGGGCAGGGATCACCGAACCGCGCCGGCACCGCCGATGTGCATGGCGCGCCGCTCGGGGCCGACGAGATCGCGAAGACGCGCGCGGCTCTGGGCTGGCACGATGAGCCTTTCGTCATCCCGCAGCCCGTGCAGCAAGCCTGGTCGGCCGTCGCACGCGGCACGCGCCTGAACGCAGCCTGGCAACGGTCGTTCACCGCCTATGCCGCTGCGCATCCCGAGCTGGCGGCCGAGTTCCTGCGCCGGCAGGCGCGCGATGCGGCGCCGGCGCCTTCGACGGAGGCTGCGCTGTCGGCTGCCGGCGCCGCGGCCGAGGGCGCCCGCGCGGCGGTGGCCACCCGCAAGGCGTCGCAGGACACGCTGCAGTTCATCGGCCCGGCCACTCCCGAATTGCTGGGCGGTTCGGCCGACCTGACCGGATCTAACCTCACCGACTGGCGCGGCCATCGCCCGCTGCTTGGCAAGGGCACAGGCAACCACGTGCACTACGGCGTGCGCGAGTTCGCCATGTCGGCGGTCATGAACGGCCTGGCGCTGCACGGTGGCTACCGACCCTTCGGCGGGACGTTCCTGGCGTTCTCCGACTACGCGCGCAACGGTATCCGGATGTCGTCGCTGATGAAGCTGCCGGTGGTCTACGTCTTCACCCACGATTCGATCGGCCTCGGCGAGGACGGCCCCACGCACCAGCCGGTCGAGCAGGCGTCCAGCCTGCGACTGATTCCCGGCGTGGACGTGTGGCGCCCGGGCGATGCGACTGAGACTGTCGTTGCCTGGCGCGAAGCGTTGCGCCGCGTCGACGGCCCGAGCTGCTTGCTGCTCACGCGTCAGGCGCTGCCGCACGCCGGGAACGCGACGCCGCGCCTCGAATCGATCGGTCGCGGTGGCTACGTGTTGCGGCGCCCGGCGGACGAACAGGTGGTGCTGCTGGCCAGCGGCTCTGAATTGGGCGTCGCGATCGCGGCCGCAGACCTGCTGGCTGCACGAGGCATTGCCGCGCGCATCGTGTCGATGCCCTGCATGGACGTGTTCGAGCGCCAGGAAGCGGCCTATCGGCGCGATGTGATCCCGCGCCATCTGCCGCGCCTCGCGATCGAGGCTGGCTGCACGGCGCTCTGGTGGAAGCTCGTGGGCGAGGAGGGCGATGTCGTGGGCATCGACCGCTTCGGCGAATCGGCACCGGCCGGTGCGCTCTTCGAGCTCTTCGGCATCACCGCCGACGCGGTGGCGGACCGGGCACGGGCGTTGGTCCGGCGCGCCGCCGCGGCGGATCCCGCTTCGTCCTGTCGTCCAGCTGATTCCTCAGCCCTTTCCCATCAAGAATCATGACCCTGAGAGTTGCCATCAATGGCTACGGCCGCATCGGCCGCAACGTGCTGCGTGCATTGTTCGAGTCGCCGTCCCACGGCAATGGCGAAGCGATCCGTATCGTCGCCATCAACGACCTGGGCGACGCGAAGACCAATGCCCACCTGACACGCCACGACACCACGCACGGCCGTTTCGCGCTGCCGGTGCGCCACGAGGGCGACTGCCTCGTGGTGGGTGAGCAGCGCATCCAGGTGAGATCGGCGCGCAATCCGGCGGAACTGCCTTGGAAATCACTCGGCATCGATCTCGTGATGGAGTGCACCGGGCTTTTCACCACCAAGGCGCGGGCCAGCGCCCATCTCGCCGCTGGCGCCGGCAAGGTGCTGATCAGCGCGCCCGGCGGCGCCGACGTGGATGCAACGATCGTCTACGGCGTCAATCACGGCACGCTGCGGCCGGCACACACGGTGGTGTCGAACGCCTCGTGCACCACCAACTGCCTGGCGCCGGTCGCGCAGGTGTTGCACGGCACGGTCGGCATCGAGAACGGCCTCATGACCACCATCCACAGCTACACCAACGACCAGGTCCTGACCGATCTCTACCACGAGGACCTGCGCCGCGCGCGCTCAGCGACGCAGTCGATGATCCCGACGCGCACCGGCGCGGCCGCGGCGGTCGGCCTGGTGCTGCCGGCGCTGGCCGGGCGCCTCGACGGCTTCGCGGTGCGCGTGCCGACCCTTAACGTGTCGATGGTCGACCTGAGCTTCGTCGCCGGCCGGGCGACCACCGTGGACGAGATCAATGCGCTGATGCGCGAAGCTGCCGCAGCCGGTCCGCTCGCGGGCGTGCTCGGCTACAGCGACGAGCCGCTGGTGTCGGTCGACTTCAACCATGATCCGAGGTCGAGCATCTTCGACGCGACCTGCACCAAGGTATCGGGCCGACTCGTGAAGGTTTGCGCCTGGTACGACAACGAATGGGGCTTCTCCAATCGCATGCTCGACACCGCGTGCGCGATGGCGCAGGCCTGAGAGAAGCGCCGCCATGAAGCTCAAGACTCTGGCATCGGTCGCCCTGCGAGGGCGCCGAGTGTTCATCCGCTGCGACCTGAACGTGCCGCTGGACGCCGCGGGGCGGATCACGGACGACACCCGCATCCGTGCCAGTCTCGGCTGCATCCGCCATGCGCTGGGCGAGGGCGCCCGCGTGATGGTCGCCTCCCATCTGGGGCGGCCGCACGAAGGCGCTTTGACTGCCGGCGAATCGCTGGCACCGGTGGCCCGACGCCTGGGCGAGTTGCTCGGCATGCCGGTGCCGCTGGTGTGCGATTGGCTCGACGGCGGCTTCGAGCTGACCGAAGGCCGCGTCGTCCTGCTCGAGAACTGTCGCGCCAACGTGGGCGAGAAGGCCAATGCGCTGGCACTGGCGGCGCGCATGGCGAAACTGTGCGACGTCTATGTGAACGATGCCTTCGGCACCGCGCACCGCGCCGAAGCGACGACCGAGGCGCTGGCTCGGATGGCCCCAGAAGCCTGTGCCGGTCCGCTGATGGCCTCCGAACTCGAAGCCTTGGGCCGCGCGCTGGCCGACCCGGCGCGGCCGATGGCCGCCATCGTGGGCGGCGCCAAGGTGTCGACCAAGCTGTCGATCCTGAATGCGCTCGCCGCGCGGGTCGAGTTGCTGGTGGTGGGTGGCGGCATGGCCAACACCTTTCTTCTGGCGGACGGCAAGGCCGTGGGACGGTCGCTCTGCGAGCCCGACATGGTGGCGGCAGCCCGCGAAGTCATGGCCACGCTCGCGGCCCGTGGCGCACGGCTGTTCGTGCCGGTCGACGTGATCACGGCCACGGAACGTTCGGCGGCCGCGGTCACCCGCATCTGCGGTGTCGACGCAATCGCACCGGACGAGATGATTTTCGACTACGGCCCGGAATCGATGCGCCTGCTGCTAGGCGAACTGGCTGCCTGCAAGACCGTCTTGTGGAACGGCCCGCTGGGCGTATTCGAGATCGAGGCGTTCGCCGGTGGAACCCGCGCCCTGGCGCAGGCCATCGCCGGGTCCGCCGCCTTCTCAATCGCAGGCGGCGGCGACACCGTGGCCGCGATCAACGCCTTCGGCGTCGCCGACCGGATGGGCTACGTGTCCACCGCCGGCGGCGCCTTCCTCGAGTTCCTGGAAGGCAGGACCTTGCCGGCCGTGCGCGCGCTCCAGGAGCGCGCGTGAATCACATTCCTTTTCCTGAACCACCGGAGACCCCTATGGCCATGATTTCCCTGCGCAAGCTGCTGGACCACGCCGCCGAGCACGGCTATGGCGTGCCTGCCTTCAACGTCAATAACCTGGAGCAGATCCAGGCCATCATGCAAGCCGCCAAGAAGACCGATAGCCCGGTCATCCTGCAGGCCTCGGCCGGCGCGCGCAAATACGCCGGCGAGCCGTTCCTGCGTAAGATGGTCGAGGCTGCGGCCGAGATGTACCCGGGCATCCCGATCGTCATGCACCAGGACCACGGCTCGAGCCCGGCCGTCTGCATGCAGTCGATCCGCTCCGGCTTCACCAGCGTCATGATGGACGGCTCGCTCCAGGAAGACGCGAAGACGCCAGCCAGCTATGAATACAACGTCGACGTCACCCGTCGCGTGGTCGAGATGGCGCACGCGGTGGGCGTGTCGGTCGAAGGCGAACTCGGTTGCCTTGGCTCGCTCGAATCGGGCTTGGCCGGCGAGGAAGACGGCGTGGGGGCGGTCGGGGTGCTGTCGCACGACCAGTTGCTGACCGACCCCGACGAAGCGGCGGACTTCGTGGCGCGCACCGGCATCGATGCGTTGGCGATTGCCATCGGCACGTCGCATGGCGCGTACAAGTTCAGCCGCCAACCCACCGGCGATATCCTCGCGATCGATCGCATCAAGGCGATCCACGCGCGCATTCCCGACACCCATCTCGTCATGCATGGCTCGTCGTCGGTGCCACAGGAGTGGCTTCAGATCATCCGCGAGCACGGCGGCGAGATCAAGGAAACCTACGGCGTGCCGGTGGCCGAGATCTGCGAAGGCATCCGCCATGGCGTGCGCAAGATCAACATCGACACTGATATCCGCTTGGCGATGACAGGCGCGCTGCGTCGCGCGATGACCAGGAACCCGCAAGAGTTTGATCCCCGCAGGTTCCTCAAGGATGCGACCTTGGCCGCGCGCGACCTCTGCGTGGATCGCTTTGAAGCGTTTGGCTGTGCCGGCTACGCCGCAAATATCGGATCATGATCCGCGGCTGCCAATGGCCGTCTTGTGGTTCGCGAGGGAGCCTCCGGCCGTCCCCGTTCGAGACCTCCCGCAATCTGGAAGCGGCGGGGTTCGAAGTAGTCCGATCGCGCGTCTCTGAAATCGCCGCATCCCGACTGCGCCAGATGAATTCCAGCGCATCCTTCTTCGCGGGCAGCATTTAGGTCTACGACTGGACTAGACATCACTTGCCTGGCGACCGACGAGGGCTGGCAGTCATTCTTCATACCCCCCTTCTCGTTGATGGCGCACTGCCAGAACGACCGCTGTAGTGCCATCAAATCGGTACTTCGCCACATAACCGCTGGCGCCGAAGTCGATCAGCCATTCCCGGTACTCGGGCTCCATGTCCACGACGGGACGCCCAATGCCTGGCTGTTGCTCGACGACCTTCATGCCGTCACGGATAGCTTTGACTGCGCGCCGGGCGGCATCTGGGCTTTTCTCGGAAAGAAAACGGTAAAGACGCGCTGCACGTCGCGCAATGCCGGTGGCGACCAGATCAGTCGTGGCATTCAGGCGGCTCCACGTCCTGGCCGGCACCCGCATCCGCGATGGCGCCGCAACGGCCAGCAGGTCTTCATCGACTCCGTGCACGAGTCGCAGCGCCTGATGTACATCGTCGACATCTCCGGGATCATGTGACGAAGCGAAGGGGCCGCGATCCGCTCAGTGCCCCTCGGCGCCCGGAATGTCGAACGGCAGTTCTGACGAACTCTTGATCGTGTGGAGCACGAATGCGCTACGCACCTCGCGGACATGCGGCAAGGCCGCGAGTACCTTGCGTCCGAATTCCGCAAAGTCGTCGATATCCCGGGCCACGACGCGCAGAAGGTAGTCATCTTGCCCGGAAAGAATGTGGCAGGAAAGAATATTCCGGACCGGCTTCAGGGCCGTTTCGAATTGAACCGCCTGTTCTTCCGAATGCGAGGCGATTTTCACGAAGACAAAAGCCTCGATGCCGAAGCCCAGTGCTTTGCGGTTCAGTGAAATTCCATAACCTTCAATGATCTTCGACTCTTCCAGGCGCTTCACGCGCCGCCAGCAGGGAGAGACGGAGCTGTTCGTTTTCTCCGCCAGCTCGGCCATCGAGATGCGCGGGTTCCGCTGAAGCTGCGCCAGCAATGCAAGGTCGACCGGTGTCAGCGCTGTTTCGCTCATGTTTTGCTCCGTGTTTCGTTGAATGGGGATGTTTTTCCAGTTTACCAATCCATGGAGAAAATTCATGCCTATATACGGTGTTTGCGGTGGCAAGACAGGCAAGAATTTCCCGGATGAATTAACCATAATTCATGCATTCAAAGGGCACCACGAATGCAGGATTTAGTCAATTTAGAAGCAATGGCGAAGGCATATTCGCCAAGCTCCATGGCGCCGGATTTCGCAAAAATAATTTTCGAATACGAAAGCCTCAGCGCGCTCGCGTCGCAGCGTCATCAATCACGCAAAATCGGCTATGGGGACTCGCCGGATGAAAAGATCATCCTTTTCGAGGCGAAATCTCCGACACCGCCGCCATTGCTGATATTCATTCACGGCGGCTATTGGCAGGAGTTGTCTGCCAGCGATTCATGCTTCCCCGCACTGCAATGCGTCAGGGAGGGTATTTCCTACGCGGCCATCGACTACACATTGGCGCCGCATGCTTCGCTGGTCACCATCGTCTGGCAGTGCATCCGGGCGGTCCGCACGCTTTGCGCCTTCTACCGGCGCCAACATCCCGGCGCCCGCATCGTGATCACCGGGAGTTCGGCCGGCGCGCACCTGGCGGCGATGCTGCTGGCGTCGCTGGACGACATCGACGCGCCGCTCCAGGGCGCGGTCTTGCTGTCGGGCGTGTACGACCTGCAGCCCCTGGTCGGCACCTACATCAACGACAAGTTGGGCCTGGATGCGCAAGGGGCGTTGCGGCTGAGTCCGCTGTTCCTGCCAATGACGGCCAAGGTGCCCGTCGTTGTCTGCTGGGGTGAAAGCGAGACCGGCGCGTTCAAGCGCCAGAGCCGCGACTACGCCGCCCGCATCGGCGCGAACGGCCGCTCGGCGAGCGTCTACGAAGTCGCGGGCAGGAACCACTTCGACATTGTTTTCGACCTGTGCAATCCGGCCACCCGCCTGGGCCGCGACACCTTCCAACTGCTGCGAGGAACCCCATGAGAAAACCAAGACTCCGTGTCATCCCCACGGTGAGAGACCCGGCTCTGGAGCTGTCGCTCGTCCGGGCGGTGGACATCTCCACCAACGACAGCCGCGACGAGGCCGTCAAGGCCACCGCCGGCCAGCCGATGATCGATTTCACCGGCGAGAGCAATCCGTTCATCGACTACCACCGCAACGACCTGCTGCTCAGCACGCAGCACATGCGCAGCGAGGGACATGACGAGATGGTGTTCATCCTGATGACGCAGTGCAAGGAGCTGATCTTCAAGGCCATTCACTACGAAGCCTTCAACATGCAGTTGCGCCTGCGCGACGACGACCTGGCGGGTGCGCTGGCGCTGGCGCCACGCATCAAGCGCCTGTTCGAGTACCTCACCAAGACCTGGGACGTGCTGTCGACCATCACCACGAGCGGCTTCAACGAGTTCAGGGACTGCCTGGGCGTCTCGTCCGGACAGCAGTCGTACATGTACCGCCATGTCGAGTTTGTGCTGGGCAACAAGTCTCGCAGGCTGGCGCAGGCGCACGAGAACAATCCCGATGTCTATCCGTACCTGCTGCAGTCGCTCGAATCCCCGAGCCTCTACGACGAGGCACTCGCCTTGCTCCACCGGCGCGGTTTCGCGATGCCCGATCGCGCGCTGAAGCGCGACTGGAGCGAAACCTACCAGTCCGATCCGGAGGTCGAGAAGGCGTGGCTCGCGGTGTACGCCGAACCCTGGCCCGAGAACCAGCCCTACCAACTGGGCGAGGCACTCATCGAAATCGCCGACCTGTTCTCGCAGTTCCGCTTCAAGCATTTCACGTCGGTGGAGCGCATCCTGGGCTTCAAGCCCGGCACCGGCGGATCGGCCGGCGTCGGCTGGCTCAAGCATGTGGTGGAGCACCGGTTCTTTCCCGAGCTCTGGGCCATTCGCACCGTGTTGGGGGCTTGAGCCGTGACCTTCATCGACATTCATCCGGGCCCTTCGCAAGACCCGGCGCCCGGCAGCTTCAGGCACCGCTTTCACATTCCGCCGGGGCTGCGCTACTTCGACGGCAATTCGCTCGGGCTCATGCCCAATGTCGTGGCGCACGCCGTGTCGAACGCGGTGTCGCGCGAATGGGCCGACGGCCTCATCCGTTCGTGGAACAGCGCGGGCTGGCGCACGCTGTCGCAGCGCGCTGGCGAGAAGATCGCCCGCCTGGTCGGCGCCGAGCCGGGACAGGTGATCGCCTGCGACTCGACGTCGGTCAACCTCTACAAGGTGCTCGTCAGTGCGGTGAGGCTGCGCGCGGGCCGCACGCGCATCGTCACCGACGTGGATTCGTTTCCGACCGACCTGTACATCATCGACGAGGTCGCCCGGCAGTTCGGTCTGTCCGTGCAGCAGGTGCGCGCGGCGGACATTCCGTCGAGCCTGGATGCGGACGTCGCGGCGATCGTGCTGACCCATGTCGACTACCGCACCGCACAGGCCCACGACATGGCGCAGTACAACAAGGCGGCTCACGCGGCGGGCGCCCTGATGATCTGGGACCTTTCGCACACCGCGGGCGCGGTGCCCTGCGCACTCGACGCCAGCGGCGCGGACTTCGCTGTGGGCTGCGGCTACAAGTACCTGAACGGTGGGCCGGGCGCACCGGGCTATCTGTATGTCGCGCATCGCCACCAGGCTGCCTGCGACCAGCCATTGGCGGGCTGGTTCGGCCATGCGCGGCCGTTTGAGTTTTTGCCGGACTATGCCCCGGCCTCCGGCGTGGATCGGTTCCAGTGCGGCACCAGCCCGGTGCTGGCGTTGACGGCGCTGCATGCGGCGCTCGATGCCTTCGATGGCACGTCCATGGAGGCGCTACATGCGCAGAGCTGCGCGCTCACCGATGCCTTCATCGACGGCGTGGACACCCGGCTGGCCCGCCATGGCTTCACGCTTGCTTCGCCGCGCAGCAGGCAGCAGCGCGGCAGCCATGTCTCGCTGCGACACCCTGAGGGCTATGGCGTCATGCAGGCGCTCGCGCAACGCCAGCTGATCGGCGACTTCCGCATGCCCGACTTCATGCGCTTCGGCTTCGCGCCGCTCTACAACACCTTCGAAGACGTGGAGGCGCTGATCGATGCCATCGAGCAGGTCATGCGCGATGCGTCGTGGAGCAGCGAAGAGCATCGGGTCAGGCACGCATTCACCTGACGATTTCCCCCCCAGTAGTCATAGAAAAGAGAGACAACCCATGGTCAAAGTTCATGACGCCTTTCGCGAAAACGTGGCCGGCCGTGCCGACGTGGCGGACACGCCGGAGCTGCTGTCGTACTACGACGAGCTGGAACGGCTCGACACTGCCGCGCTGTGGACTGTGGCCAACAAGATCGAACCGTGGCAACCGCAATCGGCTTCGGTGCCCGTACTCTGGCGCTATCGGGACCTGCGTGCGCATGTGCTGCGTTCGATCGACCTGGTGACGCCGGAGAAAGCCGGCCGCCGCGTGATCTACCTGAATAACCCGGGCCGTCGCGATGCTGCGGCCGCGGTGGGGTGGCTCTATTCAGGCCTGCAGGTCATGCACCCTGGCGAGGCTGCATCGGCGCACGCGCATTCCGCATCGGCGTTGCGCTTCATCATGGAAGGCACGGGGGCCTACACCGTCGTCGACGGCCACAAGATGACGCTGGGTGCCAACGACTTCGTCCTGACGCCCAACGGCACATGGCACGAACACGGCGTTGGCGCCGAAGGCACCACCTGCATCTGGCAGGACGGGCTCGATATTCCGCTGATCAACGCGCTGGAAGCGGGTTTCTACGTGGTGCATCCAGACCTGTCGCAAGCCGTGACGCACGCGGTCGACGACGCCACCGCGAGCTGGGGCGGCGTGGCCCTGAGGCCGCACGACGTGGCCTGGAGCAACAATTACTCGCCGCTGTTCAAGTACGAGTGGGGCCCCACCTACGAGGCTCTGCTAAGGCGGTCCAGAGTGAGTGGCGGCAGTCCGTTCGACGGCGTGCTCATGCACTACGTCAATCCCGTGACCGGCGGCCCGGTGATGCCCACCATCGGTGCGAGCATGCAGTTGCTGCGCCCCGGCGAACACACGAAAGCCCACCGCCATACCGGGAGCTTCATCTACCAGGTAGCCAAGGGCAGCGGTTTCAGTGTCGTCAATGGCCAGCGCTTCGACTGGCAGGAGCGCGACATCTTCTGCGTGCCGTCGTGGATGTTCCATGAACATGCCAACGCCTCCACGACAGAAGACGCCTGCCTGTTCTGCTTCAGCGACCTGCCGGTGATGCGATCGCTGGGCCTCTATCGCGAAGAGGCGCTGGCCGAGAACGGGGGGCACCAGCCTGTGGGCTGACCTCGCGCGGCTTTCCTTTCTTCGTTTCCCCACCGTCCTATCCGCATGCGCTCCTCGCCGAGCGCGGGGAGGTGCTTTGTCGTCTTTTTTTCCTCGGAGATCCGACCCATGCGTCTTGTCACCTACCGCGCCCATCCTGCCGCCGCCGCCCGATTGGGCGCGCTGGTGGACGAACAGGTCGTCGACCTTGCCACCCTGGGCGCCGCCGCCGGCGTGGCCCTGCCCGACGACATGCTGGCCTTCATCGACCTGGGGCCGCATGCCGTTCGCGTCGCCAGCGAACTGGTGAAGGAGCACGCCGGGCGCTGGCCCCTCGCATCGGCACTGCCGCTGGCCAATGTGCGCTTGCTGGCGCCGATTCCCAGGCCGCGCAAGAACATCTTCGGCATCGGGCTCAACTACGTGGAGCATGTGGCTGAATCCAGTCGGACGCTCGACACAGCCAAGGATTTGCCGAAGCAGCCGGTCATCTTCTCCAAGCCGCCGACCACGGTGATCGGCCCCGGCGAGGCGATTGCGCACAACGCCAGGCTGACGCAACAGCTCGACTGGGAGGTCGAGCTCGCAGTGGTCATGGGCACGCGCGCCAGCCGCGTGACCAAAGAGGCGGCGCTGTCGCACGTCTTCGGCTACAGCGTGATGATCGACGTGAGTGCCCGCGACTGCCGCCGCGCGGGGCAGTGGATCTATTCGAAGGGGCAGGACACCTACGGTCCGTTCGGCCCTTGCATCGTCACGGCCGACGAGATTCCCGACCCGCACGGCCTGAACCTCTGGCTCACCGTCAACGGCCAGATGAAGCAGTCGTCCAATACGCGCCATCTGTTGTTCGACGTGGCGTACCTGATCGCCGACATCAGCGCCGGCATCTCGCTGGAGCCCGGCGACATCATCGCCACGGGCACGCCCGAAGGCGTGGGCGCGGGCCGCACGCCACAGGAGTGGCTGTGGCCGGGCGATGTGGTGGAGGCCGGCGTCGAAGGCATCGGCACGCTGCGCCATCCCGTGGTCGCCGTCTGAGGCTGCAACGAGGCACGCCCCGTGCTCAGCCACCTCGCGGCCAGTCCCAACGATCCGATCCTGGCGCGATCGCGCGGGTCATCACCTGAGGCTGCGCCGTCCCACGCGTTCTTCCTCCTTCTCCTTTCTCTCCACGCTCTCCATCCCCCTCGAAGGAAACCTCATCATGAGATCCAGGCAGCTCGTTCTAGGCTTTTTTCAATCCCTGCTGCTGATCGGCAGCGCATGCGCCGCGCCGCCTTCCGCTGTGGAAGAAGGGCCGATCAAGATTCTTGTCGGCTATGCCGCCGGCGGCAGCACCGACGCCATCGCCCGCGTTCTGGCGGAGGGAATGCAACGCGAACTCGGACGCAGCGTGATCGTCGAGAACCGCGCGGGCGCCGGCGGGCAGGTCGCGGCGCTGGCGCTGAAGGCCGCCGCGGCAGACGGCACCACGCTCTACCTGGCCAACAGCAACACCGTCTCGATGATTCCGCTGACGATGCGCAAGCCGGGCTTCGACCCGGTCAAGGACTTCGCGCCGGTGGGACTGGTCGCGGTCAACCCCGACGTCTTCGCCATCAGCACGGCGGCCGTGGACCTGCCGAGTGCCGGCCTGCGCGAGTACGGCCAGTGGACGAAGTCGCACCCGGGCCAGGGCAACGTCGGCGTCCCCGCGCAGGCCAGCGCGCCCGATTTCGCGGTGGGCCTCGTCGCTCGGGCGCTGGGCGCCAATCTGCAGTCCGTGCCGTACCGCGGCGACAGCCCGATTGCGCTGGACCTGGTCGGTGGCCAGTTGTCCGGTGGCATCGGTTCCGTCGGGACCATGCTGCAGCACGCGAAGAGCGGAAAGATTCGCATCGTGGCGGTCAACGGAACGAAGCGGCTTCCCTTGCTGCCGGATGTGCCGACCTATGCCGAGCTCGGGATCGAGGGCTACGAGGAAGTGATCTTCACCGCGATGTTCGCGCCGGCAGGCACGTCGCGCGAACTGGTGCAGCGCTACAACGCGGCCATCGCGCGTATCGTCGACTCCGCGAGCTTCGGCGAAAAGCTCGGCAAGCTGGGCATCGTCCCCAGCGCCAGTACGCCGGCCGAACTGGCGCAGCGGATGGCCGCGACCACCCGTTCGTGGTCGGTGATGGTTCGCAACGCCGGCTACGTTCCGCAATGACGGGCGAATCGGGATCGCAGGCGGCGCAAGGCACGTTGCTGGACAAGCTGCGCGCGGTGACGGGCGATGCCGGGGTGCTGACTGGCACCGACGTCGCGGCCCTTGCCATCGTTCGCCCTCGCAGCACGCAGGAAGTCTCGGCCGTACTGGCGCTGTGCAAGGACGCGCGGCAGCCCGTCGTCACCCAGGGCGGGCGCACCGGGCTGGTCCGCGGCTGCGAGGCCGGGCAGGGCGAACTGGCTCTCTCGACCGAGCGCTTGAACCGCATCGAAGAGGTCGATGCTGTCGGGCGCACCGTCACAGTGCAGGCGGGCGTGGTGCTGCAGATGCTGCAAGAGGCCGTGCAGAAAGAAGGCCTGTACTACGGCGTCGACTTCGGCGCGCGCGGCAGCGCGACCGTCGGCGGGAGCATCGCCACCAACGCCGGGGGCAACCGCGTCATCCGGTACGGCATGACGCGCGCCTCGGTGCTCGGGCTCGAGGCGGTGCTGGCCGACGGCACGGTGATCTCGTCGATGAACGCCATGCTGAAGAACAACACCGGCTATGACCTCAAGCAGCTGTTCATCGGCAGCGAAGGAACACTGGGCGTCGTCACGCGTGCTGTGTTGCGGCTGCACGAATTGCCCAGCAGTCAATGCACGGCCATGGTCGCGTGCGACGATTTCGAAAGCGTGCAGCGCCTGCTCAAGCACATGGGGCGCCGCCTGGCAGGTGACCTGGCTGCTTTCGAGGTGATGTGGCAAGACTACTTCCACCTGGCCACGACCTTGCCGGCAAGGGGGCGTTCGCCCTTCGACCGCGAGCCTGCGCTTTGCGTGCTGGTCGAGTGCGACGGGTCCGCGGGCGAGTCGGACGCCGCGCACTTCGCCGATGCACTGGAGGCCGCCATGACGGCAGGCTGGGTGGCCGATGCCGCCATTGCCCAGAGTGTTGAACACCGCGATGCGTTCTGGCGCATTCGCGACAGCGTCGAAGCGCTGCACAGCTTCTCTCCGGCTTTTCACTTCGATGTGTCCCTGCCCATCGTGGAGATGGACGCCTACGTCAGTCATCTGCAAGCCGAGGTGCGGCGCCGCTGGGTCGGGGGACGCTGCTGGGTCTTCGGGCACATCGGAGACGGCAACCTGCATGTCTCCGTGGCGCCTGCTTCGCACGAGGCCGGCATCCAGCGAATCGTCGAAGAGATCGTCTACGAACCGCTGAAGCGATGCCGCGGCGCGGTGTCCGCCGAACACGGCATCGGCATGGCGAAGCGGCCGTGGCTGTCCGTCACGCGGACCACCGAAGAGATCGACCTGATGCGGCGGCTCAAGCAGTCGCTCGATCCTCTCGCGCTTCTCAATCCCGGGCGGGTCGTGGGTGTGACTGCCGATGCCACGAACTGACGGTCCGCTGCATCGGTGCAGGCGTACGCACGGATGCACTACTTCTCATTGAAATCTCGAACCACAGGAAACTGACAAATGCTCGATCTCCCCAAGTTCAAGGCCGCGGCCGTGCAGGCTGCGCCTGTATACCTCGATACCGATGCGACCATCGACAAGGTCTGCGCGCTGATCGCGGAAGCCGCGGCGCATGGCGCCACCCTCATCGCCTTTCCGGAAGTCTTCGTCGCCGGGTATCCGTACTGGAGCTGGGTCATGAACCCGATCGAGGGCAGCCCGTGGTTCGAACGGCTGTGCCGTTCGGCCGTCGAGGTGCCGGGACCGGAGGTCCAGCGCATCCAGCAGGCCGCGCGCACCCACGGCGTTCACGTCGTGATCGGCGTCAACGAGCGCAGCCCGACCGGCATCGGAACCCTCTACAACACCTTGCTGACCATCGGCCCCGATGGCGCCTTGCTGGGACGCCATCGGAAGCTGGTGCCGACCTGGGCAGAAAAACTCACCTGGGCCAACGGCGATGCCTCGTCGCTGCGCGTGCACAAGACGGCGATAGGTCCGCTGGGGTCGCTGGCCTGCGGCGAGAACACCAACACGCTGGCCCGGTTCAGCCTGCTGGCCCAGGGCGAGCTCGTGCATGTGGCCAGCTACATCTCGCTGCCGGTCGCACCGCCGGACTACGACATGGCCGAGGCCATCCGCCTTCGGGCCGCCGCGCACTCCTTCGAAGGCAAGGTGTTCACCGTGGTCGCATGCTCGACGGTCTCCGAGGAAATCATCGAGGCCATGGCGGCCACGCACCCGAAGTCGCGCGAGTTGCTGTCACGGCGCAGCAGCGCCTTCTCGGGCATCCTCGGGCCCGACGGCCGCGCGATCGGAGAACCCCTGATCGACCAGGAAGGCATCGTCTATGCCGACATCGACCTGTCGCGCTGTATCCAGCCGCGGCAGATGCACGACATCACAGGGCACTACAACCGCTTCGACATCTTCGACCTGCGCGTTGATCGCCGGGCACTGGCACCGGCGCGGTTCCGCGACGACGAGGTTCCAGACCCGGGCGATTGCGGCGATGCGGCGTTCCCGATGGCGCTTGCCGCAGGCCAGGCCGGGGAGGGCGCGCAGTGACGCAAGGCCGAGTGTTTCGGATCGGGCAAATAGTGCCGTCATCCAACACGACCATGGAGACCGAGATCCCCGCGATATTGCGGGCGCGCGAGGCGGTGGCGCCCGAACGCTTCACCTTCCACGCGAGCCGGATGCGCATGAAGAAGGTCACACGCGAAGAGCTGGCCGCGATGGACGCCGACAGCGACCGCTGTGCGCTGGAACTCTCCGATGCGCGCGTTGACGTGCTCGGCTACGCCTGCCTGGTGGCGATCATGAGCATGGGCAAGGGGTATCACCGCGTCTCCGAGCAACGGCTGCATCTGCGGACCGTGGAAAACGGAGCGCCCGCGCCCGTCGTGACCAGCGCGGGCGCGCTGGTCGACGGTCTGCATGCGATCGGCGCCAGAAAGGTCTCGATCCTGGCGCCGTACATGAAGCCGCTGACGCAACTGGTGATCGACTACATTGAGAACGAAGGCATCGAGGTCATCGACAGCATCTCGCTGGAGATTCCCGACAACCTGGAAGTGGGGCGGCAGGACCCCTTGGCGCCAGCGGAGATCACGAAGCGCCTGAAGACCTCGGGTGTGGATGCCATCGTGGCATCGGCGTGCGTGCAGATGCCGTCGCTGGCATCTGTCGGGCTGATCGAGCAGCGCACCGGGTTGCCGGTGGTCTCGTCGGCGGTGTCCACGACTTTCGTGATGCTCAAGCGCCTGGGCCTCCGCACCCACGTGCCCGGCGGGGGGGCGCTGCTCGGCGGCAGGTACTAGCAGGCGCACCCGAAGCGTCGCCGACGCCTGTGTTCGACGTGCGCGCGCTGCAGCAAGTGGCGCACGCCGCCAGCGGCGGTGCGCTGGGCGTGTTGGTGAATTGCGCGGGCGTCGAGGGGCCTCAAGCCGCGATGTTTCATCTCCGGGTCCAATAGGGCCCCACCCTTCGATTCGAGCACTGGTGGGCTACTTCCTTAGCCGTCCACGCTGCGTTGGGCTGCCTGCTTGCCCAGGCCGAGGTGGCATGGGAAAACATACGACTCGGGTTCTCGCTGTACGCGCTCAGTCCGATGTCTTCCTGCCCCTCGCGGCACGGCCGGCCTGAGGCTTCTCGGCTCCCTCTCCATCACCCTTTCCACGGTGCGCCTCGAGCTGGCGCAACGCAGCCGCCGTCGCCGCATGGCTCTCGCGCAATTGTGCAATCTCCCGCTCGGCCTGCTCCTGCTGGCGTTGCAGCTGGGCGGCAAGGTCGTTGGCGCGCTGCTCTGCCCCCGCGGCACGTTCTCGAAGGGTCGCGCGTTCGACCTGGCCCTCCTGCTCCTGGCGGGACCACGCGGCGGCCGCATCGCGGTGCACGGCCTTCTCGTCCTGGAGTGCCTGCTGTGCTGCTGCCTGCGCGGTGCGTGCTGCGTCCAGGTCCGCTGCGCGGGCTTTCTGCTCCTTCGCAAGATCCGCGGCCGCCTGGCGCATGGTCACCCGCTCGCGATCGACGTCGGCCAGAAGCCGGCGCTCGTGGGCGACATGGCGTTGCTCGGCCTCCCTCGCATCGCGTTGCGCCGCGCCGAGTTCCATCGCCGCCTTTTCGCGCAGGGCTTCCTTGCTGGCCACGGCCTCGTCCAGGGCTTTGCGCAGGCGTCGCACCTCGGCTTCCGAGTCGCCGAGCAGGCGAGCGGACTCCTGCTGCTGCGTGTGCATCTGGGCCTCCATCGCCGTGACCGCCTGGCGCGAGGATGTCAGGGCCTCGTCGAGCGCCACCCGGGCCTGCTCGCAGGAGGTCTCGCGCTGCTGAAGGTCTGCTTCCTTCCGGGCCAGGGCGCTGCGCTCAAGTTCGAGCTCGCGCCGTGCGGCCTCTGTCTTCTGGACCTGCACCTGGTCGGCCTCACGTCGGGCGGCGTCCCAGAACTGCTTGGCGGCCTGGACGATGGCCAGCGGGAACTGATACGCCTCGCCATCGGCCATGTTGGCGCCATGGCTGTCCAGGCGCTTGCCGAGCGTGGCGAACCAGCGCTCCAGCATGGGGCTCACGGTGTTGGGCGAGCCGCTGCCGATCTTCTGGCGCACGCGCTCGATGGTCGGGCGCAGACCTTCCT